>CAMYNJ010000152.1 GCA_947259795.1 uncultured Alphaproteobacteria bacterium
GACCGCGGCGAGCTTGCGGCCGAGAGAATCGACATAGCCGGTTACGCGGGGATCGTTATAGACGCCACCGAATTCCTTGATCAGCTTCGGATAGGCGTCCCTGCCCATTTCCTTTTCCTGCGAGCGGGAAACGAGCATGAAGTTTCGTCCGCCGGTGGCCGGGTTGACGGCGCAGCCGGCCAGGCCGGCGCCGAGCGCCGCACAGGAAAGGCCGCAAAAATGTCGTCTGGTCAGGGCCATTTTCTTCTCACCGGCTGGAATATAGCGCGCTACTATTAAGTAGCTACTATCAAGAATTGACTTCCCGGCGCTTCAGGGCAAGCTCGAAATTCACCGGCAAGGTTCGGTTATGCGGAAAAACGGAATTCTGATTCGGCTGCTGACGGTGGCGATGGTCGCCATCTTGTCTACTCCGCTGCATGCGGAAGCAGCCGATCTGCTGGCCCGGCTCGAGGCCGGGGAGCGGGCAAGTGTGGTCGAGGTGGTGGACGGCGACACGGTGCTGCTGGACGATGGCCTGCAGGTGCGGCTGGTCGGCATCCAGGCGCCGAAACTGCCCCTGGGGCGCAAGAATTTCAGCAAATGGCCACTGGCCGACGCGGCCAGGTCGGCGCTGGAAGATCTGGTGCTGGATCAGGGCGTGTCGCTCGCCTATGGCGGCCTGCGGGTCGACCGGCACGGGCGCCGGCTGGCGCATCTGTTTCTCGCCGACGGGACCTGGGTCCAGGGAGAGTTGCTGTCGGCGGGCATGGCGCGGGTTTACAGCTTCCCCGACAACCGCGCCATCGTGGATGAGATGCTGGCGGCCGAAGGCCGCGCTCGGCGGGCAGGCGCTGGCATCTGGGGCAATGACTGGTACGCAGTCCGCGCACCGGACGCGATAATGCGCGATATCGGCAGCTTCCAGCTGGTCGAGGGCCGGGTGGTCAGCGCAGCGGATGTGCGCGGCACGATCTATCTGAATTTCGGGGCAGACTGGCGCAGCGATTTCACGGTGAAGGTAACAAAGCGCAACCGAAAAAGCTTCGCGGCCGGCGGCTTCGATCTGCTGGCGCTGGAAAACCGGGTGATCCGCGTACGCGGCTGGCTGGACGACTATAACGGCCCCATGATCGAAGCAACCCACCCCGAGCAGATCGAAGTTCTGGAAAACTGAGCCGGTATTGCGGCAGTATGGCGGCAGGATGACGAACGACCCAGCAAACCGGATATCCCGCAACCGGCTCTATCCCGAGATCGAGCCCCATGCGCGCGGCCGGCTGGCAGTCGACCCGCCGCATGAACTCTACTGGGAGGAATGCGGCAACCCGCAAGGCGCGCCGGCCCTGTTTCTGCATGGCGGCCCCGGCGCGGGCAGCCCCGGCTCGGCCCGCCGTTTCTTCGACCCCGCACATTACCGCGTCGTCCTGCTCGACCAGCGTGGCGCCGGCCGCTCCACCCCCCATGCGGAACTGGCCGGCAACAGCACCGATGCGTTGGTGGCCGATATCGAAGCGCTGCGCAGAGACCGGGGCATCGAACGCTGGCTGGTGTTCGGTGGATCATGGGGGGCGCTGCTGGCCCTGGCCTATGCGCAAGCCCATCCCAACCGCTGCAGCGGGTTGGTTTTGCGCGGGATATTTCTGGGCGGACGCGGGGAGATAGGCTGGTTCATCAATGGCATGCGCTGCTTCTTTCCGGAGGCGGGGCGGGCCTTCGCCAGCCATCTGCCGGCCACGGAACGCGACGATCTGCTAGCCGGGTACCATCGGCGTCTTGTCGATCCCGATCCGGCGGTCCACATGCCTGCGGCGCTGGCCTGGCGGCGCTACGAGACCGCCTGCTCGGCCCTGATTCCGCGAATCGAAACGGCCGCCCTTCAGGACGACCATCAAGCCGCCCTGGCGCTGGCCCGGATCGAGGCGCACTACTTTGCCAATGAATGTTTCCTGCATGACGGCGCCCTGCTGGCCGGCGCACGACGCCTGGCCACCATACCCGGGGTGATCGTGCAGGGACGTTACGACATGGTCTGCCCGCCGCATATCGCCGACCAGCTCGCCGCCGCATGGCCGAAGGCGCGCTACGAAATCATCGCGGATGCCGGCCACTCGGCGATGGAGCCCGGCATCACGGCCGCCCTGGTCGCCGCGACCGAACGCTTCAAGAAGCTGAAGTAAACCTCGCCCAGCGTCTGGAATATGGCCGGGGGATGGGTTATATAGCGAACCCACGCGCCCGTAGCTCAGCTGGATAGAGCACAGGATTCCTAATCCTGGGGTCGCAGGTTCGAGTCCTGCCGGGCGCGCCATTTCGCCAAATGCCCAAACCGCCGCCATTCCCCCGGCTGAACGGCCGGCCGCGAACGGGCCTTTGTTCTTTATGATTTTTCAACCCGGCGGTTGCTACCTTCCGAGCTGTCTCGCCTTACGGCGGCTTTGCCGGCCGGCGCAAGGCACCCACGGAAGATATTCTCATGCACTCGGCAGCGGCGATATCTTCTTCATGTCGGCCTACCGGGGGGTCGTTACAGATGAACCAGCGTGAAATCGATGCGGTGATGGCGCAGTACCGCGAACCGGCGATCATGCTGCACCGGCCCTACCCGCCGGGCAACTATGTGGAATTGCCCAGTCATCTTGGCGGTCTGCCTGCGTTGCCGCCGGGCATCGAATGGCCGCGCACCGGCAGAGGCCTGCCGCTGCATTTCCTGGCGCAACTCGATTGCGCCGACCTGCCGCCGACCGACGGCGTTCTTCCCGATCACGGCATGCTGTTCTTTTTCGCCCGTATCGACGAAGAAATGTCTTGGGGACAGGGCGACCCGCGCGACGATTGCCGGGTTATCTTCGCGCCGGTCGCCGGGGACTCGCCTGCGCCGGCGCCGGACGATCTGCCGGCCATCCAGAGTGGCGGGTCGGATTACCAGCGGGATTTCCTGCTGCCCGGCGAGCCGCCGTTCACCGTCTATCCCCGCTGGCCGATCGTTTCCCAGCCGATCGATTCATGGCCGGATCACGCGGCCGTCCCGGGATTCATGAAAAAGGACCTCACCGGCTATCAGGATGCCGTTATGCGGGCGCGCGCCGCCGAGACCGTGCGGGTAACCGGGCTGCCGATGGCTACGGGAACCGAGCCGCATTGGGCCAAGGTCTCCTTCACCGCCGAAGCCGGCATGTATCTTACGCTGCCACGTCGCCAAAAAGAGCCGTTCCCGCAGGTCTGGGTGATGGTGGACCGTATTGCGCGGTTCCGCGCCAACTGGGCGAGAAACACGCTGGAACGCGAGTTGAAGAATCCTCCAGGACGGGCCTCTCATCTCGATGCCGAACAACTCAGGAATGTCCAGGACGTCGCGGAAAAATGGATAAAAGTCGCCGCCGCCTGCGGTCTGGACGAGAAACCCGAGGAGGATGAGCGGCAGCTTTTCGAGGAGTGGCTTACGACCCAGGCCGGCGGCAAATTCGGCAGTATCTACCCCGGAATTGGCGAAGCAATCAAAGCGGGGATGATCAGTGCCATTCAATATGCGGCCGGCTCGGCGAAAACCTCGGCATTGGTTCCGCCGGCTTATTTCCATGAACTTGAAGACCTCCATTTACCGACCTGGATGGAAAAATCGTTCCGTTCGGACACATGGCGGTCATGGCGGGTCAGTTCGAAGCATCACCAAATGCTGGGCAACGCCCGATCGACACAGCAGGCGCGTCCGGTCGAGCGGGACGACGTTCTCCTCCTTCAACTCATCAGCGACTACGGCGTCAACTTCATGTTCTGCGACGTTGGCGAGATGGAATTCTGGATAAACAAGGACGATCTCGCCGCCCGGCGTTTCGACAATGTCAGTGCCACGACCTGCGGCGGCTGACGGCTTTCGCGATTGACCGTCCGCGGCCCTCGCCGGTACAAGTGTCCGGGGGCACATTATGGACAAAAGGCTTCTTCCGAATTCGCTGTGGGCCGCCACCGCCGTGCCGCCTGCGGAGACGCCGCCCCTGACGGGTGAGCGGCGCGCCGACGCGGTGGTGGTGGGCGCCGGGTTTACCGGGCTGTCCGCCGCGCTACATCTGGCCGAGGCGGGGACCGATATCGTGCTGCTGGAGGCGGGCGAACCCGGCTGGGGCGCATCGGGCCGCACCGGCGGGCAGGTGATCCCCGGGCTGAAGCTGGATCCGGACGAACTGGTTGCGAAATACGGGGTCGAAAAGGGTGAACGCCTAGCGATGTTTGCCGGCGGCGTGGCCGACCTGGTGTTCGACCTGGTCGACCGCCACGGCATCGATTGCCACGCAACGCGGTCCGGCTGGATCCAGGGTGTGCATGCGTCGCGGCGAATGGACGTAGTGGAACGGCGGGTCGAGCAGTGGACCCGGCGCGGGGCGGCCGCGGAACTGATTGACGCCCGGCAGATCGCGGAATTGACAGGCACGGCGCGTTACGCCGGCGGCTGGATCGACCGGCGCGGCGGCATGCTGCAACCCTTGAGCTTTTCGCGCGGCCTGGCCCATGCGGCCGTTCGCGCCGGCGCCGCCATCCACGGGCGTTCGCCGGTAACCGGGCTGATCCCCAAAGGCAAGGGCTGGCGTGTCGAAACGCCCAGTGGCGCAGTAGTCGCCGACCAGGTGCTGCTGGCGACCAACGCCTACACGGACGCGCTTTGGCCGGGCCTGCGGCAAAGCATCATTCCGGTGTTCAGTTACCAGGTGGCGACGAAGCCGCTGGGCGACAATCTGCGCCGCACCGTCCTCGCCGGCGGCATGCCGGTCGCGGACATCAGAAGGGTGTTGCTGTATTTCCGGCTGGACCATACCGGGCGGCTGGTGGTCGGCGGGCGTGGGCGCGCCCGCGAGACCGAGGAGTCGGAATTCTACCGAAACGTCGTCGAAGGCCTGAACTGGCTCTATCCGCAGCTCGGGCCCGTCGAACTGGACCATTATTGGGGCGGCCAGGTGGCGCTGACGCTGGACCACCTGCCGCATCTCAACGAACTGGCGCCGGGCCTGCATGCGATGATCGGCTATAACGGCCGCGGCGTGGCGATGGCGACCGCTTGCGGCAAGATGATGGCGGAGCGCATGCAGGGCGCGCCGCTGGAGGACCTGCCGCTTCCCGCCACGCCGATGAAGCCGATCCCGTTCCACGGCTTCCGCCAGCCCGCGCTGGCCGTAGCCATCGCCTGGAAACGGCTGCTCGACAGATGGGAAGCGCGCGGCGGCTGACGGTCTGGATGGCCTAATTCAAATACCCCAGGAACCGCTCGCTGCCGGGCATGGCGTAGAGGTTGCCATAGGCGTCGTAGCAGCCGGTTCCCGAATACTCCGCCAATCGCCCGTTGACATAGCCGGTGCCGTAGATCGTGCGGCAGTTGCCCAGCACCGGCTGCGGCCGCGGGGCCACATAGACCGTGCGCGGCGGCGCGGCGAGGCTCCCGATCAACGCGCCGAGCAGCAGCCCGCCGGCGAAAACGGCGGCGCCGTCATGGCGGGAATATTTGTAGCCATGGTGATGGCCGGGTCCACGCCAGTGGCCGTGGCGATACCCGTCCGCGCCGGCTGGTGTGGCGAAGGCGAGGGCCGCGAGCAGGCATGTCGCGGCGATGGTTTTCCTGAACATGGGCAGCTCCTGTCTACCCCCCGGAAAGAGACTATAGCACGATTCTGGCCCGTTGAATCACAGCCCCACGAATTTATCGAGTTCCAGCACGAAGATCGCCAAAACCATGAGAAAAACCGCAAACTCCATGGCCGTGATGACGAGCAGCAGGAAGACCACGCGGCGTGCCAAAGGGGTCATCGGCTGCCAGACACGGGCCATGTACCAGCGCCAGAGTCCATGGCGCGACCAGCGGTTCCATCTGGCCAGATAGCGGTGCAGATCGTGGCCCCATTGCACCAGGCTCCGGTCGACCTCGTCGGTGCGGGCCTTGCGTTCGGCGGCCGGCATGCCGGAATAGTCGTCGGTCACGATCAGCCGCGCGCCGCCCTTCCCCTCCACCCGGAAGGTCGTCGCGGTTTTCAGGCCATTGTCGTAGGTGACGCGCAGACCGTCCGCCAGCGGCTCCACATGCAGGCCACTATCGAGTTCCTTGTCGTTCGCAAGATTCCGCAGGCGGACATGATATTCGTATTCCGCAACGCGGCGCCATTCATCGAAGCGCAGCAGCGAGTTGATGCGAAACAGGCGTTCCACATCCGCCTGGCAAAAGGCCAGCAGCGCATCGGCGGTCAGAAGGGTTTCGATCGTCACCCAGGCGGCGTCCCTGCCGGCATCCGTGCCGGCCGCGTTGTCGGCCATGGGTGCTACTTCCTTCATCGGTCCGGGTGGGGGGCGATGAACAAAGGGACCCGCAATCCCCGGACGAGGGTTTCCATTTTCATGCGCGACCGGTAGCCCGGCGTTCCCTTCGGCCGGGGCGAGCCGATGACCACAAGGTCGAAGCTTTCCCTGGAAACGACTTCCAGCAGGCAGTCCGCGGGCTTGCCGAGAATCGAGAGGTTTTCGTAGGCCAGGCCCAGGCTCAGCACCTCGCGGCTCAGAGCCGCGGCATGTTCAGCCAATTCCCGCTCCAGCTGGGATTCTACGTAATCGCCAAAACGCTGTTGGGTGACGGTGTTGTTCAGCCAGTCGTCGCCACGCATCCCCTTCCAGAAATCGGGCACGACCTCGAGATGCCAGATCGTTCCCTCCCGCGCGCAGAGCGACAAGGCCGCCTGCTCCGCGGCACGCGCACCGGGGGTGCCGTGGCTGGCCAGAAGTATCCTTGCCGCCGTCATTGCCTGCTCCCTTTGGCAGGTTGCAAAAAACGACCCGGCGCGGCCGGTTAATACCAAGGCACACGCCGGGCCGTTCAATCCGGTATCCGGTTTTAACCGACCAGAATGTATACGCCAAATGCGATCAACAAGGCGCAAACCAGTGCGATGAGGTCCTCTGCTCGATCGCTCTTGAATATCGACAGGGCGGAGCCGCGATGGAACGTGGCCTTGCCTTCTTTTTGAAGATCGATGTTTTGGCTGTCATTCTCAGACATGGCAATCTCCTTCCCTTAGATGGTTTCGCTGACGAACAGAAGGATCACGATCAACGAAAGGACGGCCTTGATCGTGCCGACAACACCGCCGATGACCAGCGGCTGACCGCCCGCCTGGCGCATCGCCGCACCTGTGATCTGCATGCCGAGGCCGGTAAGGCCGAAGGCGAACAGCCAGGTGATCCACTGCCGGAATTTCTTGATCATCTTGGCCGTGTGGTACACCACCTTATGGGCCTTCTTGAGGACGTTGTTGGCGTCCTTGGAAAGGACCTTGGCGTTGGTGAGACCGCGGATCGCCGCATCGTCGTCGATGTTTGCGATCTTCCGGCCCTCTATCAGCCGGGCCAGCGCTCCAGCCTGGGCCGGGCTCTGCACCTTGGCGGCCTCGGAGGTCAGCAAGGCCACGTCCTCGCCCGTCAGCAGCTTTGATTCAGCGATATCGTTGTCGAAGTACTTGCCCTTGTAATGTTGCGCAGGGGCGAAAATGCCCGTCGAGGACAGGGCGAACATCAGGATGAAGCCCAGCACGAAGAGTGGGAACTTCTCGAACACCACCTTGCCGACATTGACCTGCGTCCCGGCGGCGGTTTCCTCGCGGCGCACATACCATACCGCCAGCCACAAAACGATCAGCGGCAGGAACAGCACGCGGGTTATGTTGAAGATTTCGGCGACCTTCAGGGTTTCGATCCCGTCCGGCTGGTAGGCCAGGGCCGCGCCCGCGACCTGTGCCGAATTGAGAATGCCGGTGCCCGCCCAGGCGCCGAACTGGATATGGCCGAGATCGAGCACATGCCCGATCACCGGGAACAGGAACATGCAGCCCACGCCCCAGATCAGGATGGTGCCGATGGTATAGGCGATTTCCGTCGGTTTGGCCTGGACGACCGGCGCCGCCGCCACCGTGGCGGAAACGCCGCAGACGCCCATCCCCGCGGACAGCACACCGCCCATGGAGTTGGGGATCTTCCTGCGCCTGCCCAGGAACAGCACGAGGCCGACCGAGCCGAGCACGAAGAACCCGATCATCACGACGGAAAGCTTTCCGAGATGGGCCAGTTCAGCGAGGCTGTACAATGTACCCAGCAGGATGACCCCGGTTTTGAGGCCGAGCCGGGACAATCGCACCCCGTTCTCCGCCCAGCCCGGAATCTTGAATACGTTCACCGTAATGATGCCGGCAAGGATGCCGAGCACGACGTAATTCAGGCCCAGGACATCATGCAGATATTTGGCGCCCATCACAGGGCCCATCGATTTGCTGACGACGGCGACCCACGGGGCGGCGAACCAGGTGACGATCATGGCGATGAACAATATGAAAATCGCCCCGCCCACACTGGACAAATAGTAATCGAGGTTCCCCTCCTCGTGTTTGCCCCACATATGCCAGGCGCCAACGGCGACGGCGATGATGCCGAACAGATAGGACATGCCGGTCATCTCGCCTGTCTTGCTGCCGATCTTCAGATATCCAACAATTCCGTCCAGTAAGCCGGCGTCCGTGGCGACGGCCAGCGCCACCAGCAGCACGCCCATGATCAACAATGCCGGATGTTTTTTTGTGTATACCAACTTTCAATCCTCCGCTGTTTTTTTCGGTGTCTTCCCGCGCGTGTGTTGGTTGCGATTTTTTGTTTGTTTTTGCGAATGCAGCCGTGCGTCCAGGATTAACCCTTAAATTTTTGTGAATATTAGCATGCTGCATTTGGGTATGGAAGAGGGGTTAGATTAAGCAATGAATTCAGACCATTAGAGGCCGATCACGCGCAGGCGAAAAAGAAAAAACCGTAATTTCCTTAACCCTTCTTGCCTGTAATCAGCGGTACGAAGGCGACGGGGAGGCCGCGTTCCTCGCTGATCTCCCCATCCTCATTCCTGGTTACCAGCGTCAGGACCTGTTCGTAACGCCCCACGCCGACGGGGATGACCATACGCCCGCCCGGGGCAAGCTGGTCGACCAGGGCGGCGGGAATATTCCCGGCCGCAGCGGTAACGAGAATGCCGTCATAGGGCGCATGTTCGGGCCAGCCAAGCGCGCCGTCGGCGGCTTTCACATGGACATTGGAATAGCCGAGCTGCTCGAGCCGCGCGGCGGCGGCCTCGGCCAGTTCGGGAATGCGTTCGACAGTCCAGACCTCGGCCACGCATTCGGCCAGAACCGCCGCCTGGTAACCGCAGCCGGTGCCGACCTCCAGCACCCGCATATCCTTGCGGGGCCGCAGCATCTGGGTCATCGCGGCGACGATATAGGGCTGCGATATGGTCTGTCCCTGGCCGATGGAAAGTGGCCGGTTTTCATACGAATACGGTTGGTCCCAGCGGGGTACGAATTCATGGCGCGGCACCCGGGCCATCGCATCGTGCACAGCCGGGTCCAGCCGGCTGGCGCCCAGCCAGTGCGCGGTATCGCGGACATCGGCATCGATCTCCGACAGCAGGCGTTCGCGCGCCGCGGCGTAATCGTCGGTTACCCCGGCATGCGATTCACCGGGTCAGTCGAAATCGAAATTGTCAAACTCGCTGATCTTCCAACCGCCGCCGGCCTGTTCGAAGGTGACGGCGCGCTGGCGAATCAGCGCCTTGCCCTGGTCTCTCTCGGCAAGAAAATAGCGGAATTTCACCTGGGACATGGCCTCGTTGATCCGGAAATCGAAAATCTCGTAAGAGAGATAGGTCTCGGCGCCGAACCGCTCGCGGCGCAGCGCATTGGCGTCGCTATAGCGCGAGGTGAGCACCGGGCTGAGAAATCCCTTCACACCGGCGCCGTCCTTGAGGGCCGCGAAAAAACCGGTCAGTGAGTCGCGGGCCTGCAGGACGGCGTTCATCTCGGCCTTCTCCAGGCCGGAGACGTCCGGATGTTCCCGCACGCTGCGCGAAATCTGTTGTTCCTTGAACAGCGCCTCGGAAAACGCCCGGCCGATGGCGTCCTGGCCCGCCGCCGGCGCGGCCGTCCATGCGATCGCCATCGCCGCCATCGTCAGCATTTTCAAAACTCGCAGCATGCCCGCTCCTTTCAGCGCCCGCATTCAAATCGTCGCGCGAATCAAAGCATAATACCGTTAACATGACTTTACCGGATTGGCGAGCCGCAACAGGGTTGCATGGCAGCGCGGTGTGCCACATATATCCGCCATTCCACCCAGGACAAATCGTATTAGCGAGCGGGACCCATGGCTGACGCAAAGGCGAAATCGAAAAAGACCGCAAAGGGCGGCAAGAAGAGCACGACCAAGGCGGAGACGTTGAGCTTCCAGGCCGAGATGAGCCGCCTTCTGGATATCGTCGCGCATTCGCTATACAGCGACAAGGAAGTCTTCCTGCGCGAGTTGATCTCCAACGCATCCGACGCCTGCGACCGGCTGCGCCACGATGCACTGGTTGCGCCGGACCTGGCCGCCGGCGATGCCGACTACCGCATCGCCATCACCGTGGACGAGGCGGCGAAGACCATCGCCATCGCCGACAACGGCATCGGCATGAACCGCGACGACCTGGTTGAGAATCTCGGCACCATCGCGCGGTCCGGGACGGCCGCCTTCGTACAGAGCCTGACCGGCGACGCGCGCAAGGATACCTCCCTGATCGGCCAGTTCGGCGTCGGCTTCTATTCCGCCTTCATGGTCGCCGACAGCGTGGCGGTAGTGACGCGGCGCGCCGGCGAGGACACGGCCTGGCGCTGGTCGTCGGACGGCAAGGGCAGCTTCACCATCGAGCCCGCCGAACGCGAGGCCCGCGGATCGACGATCACCGTGCATTTGCGCGACGACGACAAGGGATATCTGAACAAGGACCGCCTGTCCGGGATCGTCAAACGCTATTCCGACCATATCCCCTTCCCCATCACCCTGGCCGAGGCCGGCGGCGAGCCCGAGCAGGCCAATACCGGGGCGGCGCTGTGGACCCGCCCGAAATCAGAGGTTACGGAAGATCAGTACAGGGAATTCTACCACCACGTCGCCCATATGGCGGACGAACCCTGGTCGGTGCTGCATTTCCATGCCGAAGGGGTGATCGATTACCGGGCGCTGCTGTTCGTGCCCTCGATGCAGCCCTTCGACCTGTTCCAGCCGGACCGCGAGAGCCGCGTGAAGCTATATGTTCGCCGTGTCTTCATCACCGACCATGAGACCGGGCTGGTGCCGCCCTGGCTGCGCTTCCTGCGCGGCATCGTCGATTCGGAGGACCTGCCGCTGAATGTCAGCCGCGAGATGCTGCAGGACAATCCGGTCACAGCCAAGATCCGCGGTGGCATCGTCAAGCGCGTGCTGGGCGATCTGGAAAAGAAGGCGGCGGCGGACGGCGAGTCCTTCGACGGGTTCTGGAAGAATTTCGGCGCGGTGCTGAAGGAAGGCATTTATGAGGGCGCCGGCGAGCGCGACAGGCTGGTCAAGCTCTGCCGTTTCCGCTCCACCGCGGCCAAAGGGCTGGTTTCCCTGGACGACTATATCGGCCGCATGAAGGAAGGCCAGGACGAGATCTATTACATCAGCGGCGAGGACGCCGACACGCTGGCCAAGAGTCCGCAGCTTGAGGGCTTCCGCGCCAAGGGCATCGAAGTGCTGCTGATGACAGACCCGGTGGACGATTTCTGGGTGCCGATGGTCGGCGCCTATGAGGAAAAGGCCTTCAAGTCGGTGACGCGCGGCGGCGCGGACCTGTCGAAGATCAAGGGCGCGGAGAAGGACGAGCCGCAAGACAAGGCCGGCGAGTCCGATCTCGGCCCGCTGGTCGCGGCGGTGAAGCTGGCCCTGGGCGAGAAGGTGAAGGACGTTCAGGTCTCCGACCGGCTGACCGACAGCGCGGTATGCCTGGTCGCCGGCGAGCATGACATGGACATCCACATGGAACGCATCCTGCGCGCCCACAAGCAACTGAACGAGGCTTCGGCCCGCATCCTGGAAATTAACCCGAAACATGCGCTGATCAAGGGATTGGCGGAAAAGGCCAGGGCCGACGCCGGCGCCCCGGTCCTGGAAGACGCCGCCTGGCTGCTGCTGGACCAGGCCCGCATACTCGAGGGCGAGCCGGTCACCGACCCGGTCGAATTCGCCCGCCGCCTGAGCAAAGTGATGGCGGCAGGGCTGGGATAAGTCCCCTACTCTGCCGTCGCGGGAGCCACGCGCAAACGCGTTCCCGGTAACTGCATGACGGCCAGGAAGATCAGGCTGGCGCCCATAGCCATGATCAGGAACAGGGCGTGGAAGCCCCAGCTGGCGTGGACTGCGGCGATGGTGGGGATGGTCGTCGCCATTACCGCGAAGGACAGCACGTAGCGGATGGCGTAGGCGCGGCTGCGCCATTCGCTCTTGGCGATGCGGCCGATCAGCACGTCGTTGATCGGCACCTGGCCGAACACCACCAGCATGAAGGCGATGGCGACCAGCAGCGCCGCCCCGCCGCTCAAGTTCAGCATGGCGAGGAACAGGATCGCCTGCAGGCCCGCGACGGCGGCGAAGACGACCCGCACCGAGTGATTGTCCACCAGCCAGCCGACGACGATCTGGGCCAGCGAGGCGCTGGCCAGCACCGCGAAGGACCACCAGCCCACCGCCTTGCCGCTGGTCGCCAGCCCGGCGAGCCTTTCGTCGAGGATCTTGGGCAGGGCGAAGGTGGTGCTCTGGAAAATGAAGCTGCCGATGGCCGCGGTGAAGAAGATGATGGCGAAGACCCGGATCAGCATCGCGCGGTCGAGGGCGAGCGCCGGCAGATGGGCCGCCTCGGCCCGAGGCGCGCGTCCGGCCGCGACTTCGCGCCGGTCATGGGCGTGGCCCATACGCAGCCATATCACATAGGCAAGACCGGTCAGCATGCAGGCGGCGCCGGGCACGATAAAGGCGGCGCGCCAGCCGAAATCGCCGATCAGCAGCAGGGTGCAGAGCGGTGCCGCGGCCACGCCGAGATTGCCGAACACGCCGTTGATCGCCAGCGGCACGCCGGTCCGTTTCCTTCCCTGAACCACCATGGCCAACCCGACCGGATGATAGATCGCCCCCAGCGTGCCGGTCAGCAGGATGCCTGCCGCCAGTTGCCAGGGCGATTCGGCGAATGAGGTCAGAATCGCCGCCGCGCCCATGCCGAGGAAGAAGACCGAGATCATGCCGCTGCGGCTCCAGCGGTCGGCGAGCCAGCCGGCGGGCAGCGAAAACAGCCCGAAGGCGACAAACCCGGCGGTCGAAAACAGCACCAGGTCGGCATAGGTCATATCCCAGTCGGCAGTGAATCCCGGGATATCGACCTGCCGGTCCGTGGCGATCGCCATGGCCACCGTCGCGTAGATCAGAATCAGGAAATGATCGAAGAAATGCCCCAGATTGAGGAACAAAAAATCGACCCGCCGCCGTGTCTGCTCCATCCCCCGGTGCCGCCTTTTCGGTCTGTGTCAGTTATCGCCGTCAGTATCCTTCGGCGGGCCTTTCCATACAAGAGGGAGGGTACAGGCAACAACGGATCAGAAGCGGACCGATGCCGCCGTCAGGATGGACCCGCCGCCGGCGCGCTGCAGCAGCACCGCGCAGCCGCCGTCGCCGGCCATCCGCGAAAGCGGAACCTTTACCGTGACCGGATCGCCGGCCCACTGGGCGACGCGCCGGAAATCGCGCACGACATTGACGTTGACAAGCGTCCTGCCGCGGTTCTCGCCGGCGGTGACCATGGTTTCATGCTGGCGGTCATAGGCGGCGAGGATGACGTCGAAAATTCCCGCCGGGCCGTTGCCGTCGATGGTGACAATGGCGGCGTCCTGCGTCATTTCCAAGGTCAGGCGGGGATGTTCGGCCACCTGATCCCGTTCCACCCGGATGCGCCGTTCGACTTCGGCGCGCTGCGACCCCACCACGTGCGCCGCTCCGCCTACGACCATGAAGGGGGTGTATTCGTAGCGCGCGTCCAGCGCCTGGGCGTAGCTGCGCCAGCGGCGGGTGAAATCCGGGTCGCCGAACGGGTCCTTCCAGCCGGCGTAATCGTAATAATCAATGTGATATTCCAGCGCGATGACGTCGCCGCGCCCGGCCAGTTCGCGCAAATAGGCTTCGGCGGGCGGGCAGGCCGGACAGGCCTGGCTGGAGAACAGCTCCACCACGACAGGATCGCCGTCGTCGGCCCGCACGTCATTGGCCGCGGCCAGCAGCGCCAGCGCCATCAGGATTTTCGCCAGATTTCTCATGCGCCGGCGAGGATAGTGGCGGAAGCGATTACCGGCGAATCAATAATCGGTGAGAGCGGGACACGCCTCCTCGGGGCCGGTAGCCCGCGAATTACTGGTGGTTGCAGCCGGGAATCCGCGAAGGCTCTGGACGTCGGTTAGCATTCTGCCCCTGTTCATATCCGGCATGCAATTACCCTAAATTGCACGTTGCGCCTCATGCGGGTATAAATAATTAGTTAACACATCGCGGCCAATCGCGGCTGCTGCACTGCAAAGGGGGAGACAGAGCGATGAGAAAGCTGGTTATCTTGCTAACGGCGGCGATAGCGGCCCTCGCCCTCGCTGCGCCCGCAAGGGCCGCGTTGAACGATTTCGCGGGCAACTGGGAGAATGCCGACCGCAACACGCGCGGCATTACGCGCCTTCAGATCACGCCAAGCGGCAATGCCCTGCGGGTCCGGGCCTGGGGAAGCTGTCAGCCGGCCGATTGCGACTGGGGTACGGCGACCGGCGTTCCCTATGCCGCCGGCGTGGACGACAATCTCGCCCGTGCGGCACGCACCGTCACCGCGCGCTTTAACCCACGCCACGCGGAAATAATCCTCGTCATCAAGATCGCGGGCCGCAACCGGCTGACCGTCGAAAGCTACACCCGGTTCGATGACGGCAGCCGCCGCGCCAATTACATCCAGACCTACAGCATGGTGCGCGGTCAGGCCCAGACGCAGGCTCCGACGCCCGTGCCGGTGCCCCTGCCCGCCCCAACGCCGCAACCGGTCCAGATCAAGGAAGACTGCATCGCCTTCGACCCCGGCCGGGCCGCGGTGCAACAGGCGCAGGGCCGCTGGAAGGTCACCGTCGGCAACATGTGGCTGCTGGATTTCGCCGGCAACAAGGTCCAAGCGGATCAGGCGCTACGCGTCATCAGGCAATACCGTTTGAACAAGCAGTGCTTCGTCGGCCGCCCGAATCCGTCGATGCAATATTACCTGTCGGGCAACAATGCGCCGGCCGGCGGCATGCAGGGAGAGGACTGCAATGCCTTCAATCTGCGCAATACCCAGGTGCAGCAGGTCCAGGGCCGCTGGAAGATCGTCGACGGCAGTCACTGGATCCTGGATTTCGAGGGCAACCAGGCGGAAGCCCGCCAGGCCCACGCCATCATGAACAAATACGGCTTCAACCGGATCTGCTTCGTCGGCCGCCCCAACCCGCCGATGACCTATTTCCGGCGGTAAGAGAGTGAAACAATAGAAAACCCGGGCTGCGACGCCCGGGTTTTCTCTCATTCCGCCCGCGTCTACCCCGCCTTCGCCAGGTTCCTCAGCACATATTGCAGGATGCCGCCGTTGCGGTAGTAGTCAAGTTCATCCAGCGTGTCGATGCGGCAAAGCAGCGGCACCACTTCGCTGGAACCGTCGGTGCGCATGATCGTGCAGTTGACCTCCATGCGCGGCTTCAACCCCTCGGCAACGCCGGTTATGTCGAAGATCTCCGTGCCGTCGAGTTTCAACGTTTTGCGGCTGACGCCCTGCGCGAATTGCAGCGGCAGCACGCCCATGCCAACCAGGTTGGAGCGGTGGATGCGCTCGAAGCTCTCGACGATCACGGCCTTCACGCCCAGCAACCGCGTGCCCTTGGCCGCCCAGTCGCGCGACGAGCCGGTGCCGTATTCCTTGCCGCCGATGACGACCAGCGGCACCCCCTCGTCCCGGTATTTCATCGCGGCGTCATAGATCGGCATGACCTCGCCGCTGGGCTGGTGCCTGGTCACGCCGCCCTCGGTGCCCGGAGCCATTTCGTTGCGGATGCGGATATTGGCGAAGGTGCCGCGCATCATCACCTCGTGATTGCCACGCCGCGAGCCATAGGAATTGAACTCGGTGGGGCGGACCTGATGACTGGTCAGGTAAGCACCTGCCGGGCTCTCCTCCTTGATGGCGCCGGCCGGCGAGATATGGTCAGTGGTCACCGAATCGGCCAGGATCGCCAGCGGCCGGGCGCCGGAAACATCCTCGATCGCCTCGGGTTCCGCCCCCATGCCCTCGAAGAAAGGCGGGAACCGTACATAGGTGCTGACCGCTTCCCAATCGTAGGTCAGGCTAGGCGAGGCCTTGATGGCGCGCCATTCCGGCGTGCCCTCGGACATGTTGGCGTAACGGCTGCGGAACATCTCCGGTGTCAGCGACTCCGCGATGACCGCGCCAATCTCGGCGTTGGTCGGCCAGACATCCCTGAGATAGACCGGCTGGCCATCGGTGCCCTTGCCCAGCGGTTCGCCCAGCAGGTCACGGTTCATCGTGCCGGCCAGCGCATAGGCGACAACCAGCGGCGGCGAGGCCAGATAGTTCAGACGCACCTGTGCATGGACGCGGCCCTCGAAATTGCGATTGCCCGACAGGACGGCGGCGACATGCAGGCCGCCCGCCTCCACCGCGTCGGAAACCGGTTCCGGCAGCGGGCCGGAATTGCCGATACAGGTGGTGCAGCCGAAGCCAACGATGTTGAAGCCCAGCGCGTCGAGGTCGTCCTGCAGGCCGGACGCCTTGAGGTAATCGGCCACGACCTGAGAACCGGGCGCCAGGGAAGTCTTGACCCAAGGCTTGACCTGCAGCCCCATTTCCCGCGCCTTGCGTGCGACCAGGCCGGCCGCGACGAGGACGTTGGGATTGGAGGTGTTGGTGCAGCTGGTGATCGCGGCGATGACGATGTCGCCGTGGCGCATCTCGTAGTCCGCGCCTTCGACAGGCTGGCGTTTCGCCGAATCGATGCCCTCATCGGTTATCGCCTTCTTCGTCGCCTTTGCCGCGCCCGACAACGGAATACGGTCCTGCGGGCGCTTCGGCCCGGCGATGCTGCTCTCCACCGTGCTGAGGTCCAGTTCCAGCGTTTCGGTGAACACCGGGTCGGGCGTATCCTTGTCGCGCCACATGCCCTGCGCCTTGGCATAAGCCTCGACCAGGGTCACGCGTTCCGGGTCGCGGCCGGTGAAATTCAGGTAGCGGATGGTTTCCTCGTCGACCGGGAAGAAGCCGCAGGTCGCGCCATATTCCGGCGCCATGTTGGCGATGGTCGCCTGGTCGGCCAGCGTCAGATGGTCTAGGCCCGATCCATAGAATTCGACGAATTTGCCGACCACGCCCTTGGCCCGCAGCATCTGGACCACGGTCAGCACGAGGTCGGTCGCCGTCGTGCCTTCCGGCAGCGCGCCGGTCAGCTTCATGCCGACGACCTCGGGGATCAGCATCGAGATCGGCTGGCCCAGCATGGCCGCCTCGGCCTCGATGCCGCCGACGCCCCAGCCGAGCACGGCAAGGCCGTTGACCATGGTGGTGTGGCTGTCGGTGCCGACAAGCGTGTCGGGATAGGCAATCTCGCGGCCCTCGTCGTCACGGGTCCAGACCACCTGGGACAGGTTCTCCAAATTTACCTGGTGGCAGATGCCGGTGCCCGGCGGCACGACGCGGAAATTGTCGAAGGCTTCCTGGCCCCAGCGCAGGAAGGCGTAACGTTCCTGGTTGCGCTTGAATTCGATCTCGACATTCTTGGCGAAGGCGTCCTTGGTGCCGAAATTGTCGATCATGACAGAATGGTCAATGACCAGATCGACCGGCGACAGCGGATTGATCAGTTTCGGGTCGCCACCCAGGCTCGCCATGGCCTCGCGCATCGATGCAAGGTCGACGACTGCCGGCACGCCGGTCAGGTCCTGCAACAGAACGCGCGCCGGCCGGTAGGCGATCTCGTGATCGCTGCGGCGGTCCGCAAGCCAGGCGGCCATGGCCTTTACGTCCTCGACGGTGACGCTGCGGCCGTCCTCATAGCGCAGCAGGTTTTCCAGCAGCACCTTCAGCGAGAAGGGCAGCCGGGAAAGATCGCCGAGTTGCGTCTCCGCCTCCTTCAGGCTGAAATAATCATATTCGCGGTTCGCCACCTTCAAGGTGCGGCGGGTCTTGAGGCTGTCCTTGCCGAAAACGCTCACTGCCCTACTCCCTGGAAATTCCCCGATGCATAAGATTTACGCCCCCTGTGCGCCAAGACAACGGCGGGCGGGCGATGTATAGGATGAATCGGCCGCGATTTGAAGCCCCGAATGCTGCGCCGCAGCAAGGGGCGGCTTCAGGAATGCGCGATGACGAATTCCGCGATCGCCGGCAGCACCGTGCCGGCGGCCTGGAAATGGGGAATATGGTCGCAGCCGGGGACCATCATGACGTTGGCGGGGCCGGACAGGCCGGCGGCGATGGAGTCGACTTGGGCTTTCGTGCCAAACTCGTCGCCCTCGCCCTGGATGATCAGCGCCGGGCAGGAAATCCCGGGCAGGGCCGATTCCATGTTCCATGAGGTGAAGGGTTCCGACTGCCAGCAATCGGCCCAGGCGGAAAATAGCGCGTCGGTCTTGTCCCCATGATATCTGGCCAGCCTTTGCGGCAGGTCGGTATGGCGCCAGGTTGCCGCCGCCTGCCCGATCCCGGCCAGCGTCACGCCTTCAACGAACACATGGGCGGCCTCGCTGACCAGGGCGCGGACGGGATGGCGCGAGGCATGGAGCAGCGCGATGGACCCGCCGTCCGAATGGCCGACGAGGATAGAGTCTGTAACGCCGCAGTCCGCCAGGACCTGGGGCAGGACATCGAAGGATTCCCGGTCCAGGTAATCGGGCTCGCGCGGGCGGGGCATGGGATCGGACAGGCCATGCCCGTGGCGGTCATAGACCAGCGCCGGCAGGCCGGTCATGGCGACGAGCCGTTCCGGCACGTCCTTCCACATGGCAATGCAGCCCAGCGCCTCATGCAGGAAGACCATCACCGGCATGTCCGGCACCGCCCCACCCGGCGGGTCGATCCGACGCGCCGCGATCCGCCCCTCGGGGAGGTCGATGCAGAAGTCGCTGCTGCTGCAGTCCGGGCTGCCGGGAGTCAACATCTGTGCGGTTCAACCAGTGGATATCAGGACAGCCTGGGAAGCGGATCGATACGGTGCGGTGCCACTTGACCTTGCCGCCCGCACCGTATACCAGACTCGGATGCCCGGATTAGAGGGCCAACGACAAAAAAGTCAATACAGGGAGAACTCGAAGGTGCAGTCTGGCGCTGCCTCAACCCAATTTCAATACCCGTATCCGGCGGCCACGGCGGAACCCGGGGCATGAGTGGCGCCGATAGCTTTCCCAAGCTGCTGCTGGAAAACGCGGCGCGGATCGGCGACCGCCCGGCCTGCCGCGAAAAGGATCTGGGCATCTGGCAGACCTGGAACTGGGCCCAGGTCGCCGACGAAGTCCGCGCCCTGGCCTGCGGACTGACGGCCATCGGTTTCCAGCCCGGCGATAAACTGATCATCGTCGGCGACAACCGGCCGCGGCTTTACTGGGCGATGACGGCGGCCCAGGCGGTCGGTGGCGTGCCGGTACCGGTCTATCAAGATTCGGCGGCGAAGGAGATGGCCTTCGTGGTCGACCATGCCGAGGCGCGCTTCGCGCTGGCCGAAGACCAGGAACAGGTCGACAAGCTGCTGGAGATCAGGGAGACGGTCCCGCGGCTGGAGCAGATCATCTATAGCGACCCGCGCGGCCTGCGCAATTACGGCCAGGACTTCCTGCACAGCTACGACGCGATCCAGGAAACGGGCCGCGAATACGACGGGGCCAATCCGGATTTCTATGAACAGTCGGTGGCCGGGGGCAAGGGCGACGACACCTCGGTAATGCTCTATACCTCGGGCACGACGGGCAACCCAAAGGGCGTCGTGCTGACCCACGACAACGTCATGCGCACGGCCCGCAACAACCAGGAAATGGAGAAGCTGACCGAGGATGACGAGATCCTCGCCTATCTGCCCATGGCCTGGGTCGGCGACCATATCTTCTCGTTCGGCCAGAACTTTACCGCGGGTTTCTGCGTGAATTGCCCGGAATCGGCAGCCACCGTGATGCAGGATCTGCGCGATATCGGCCCGACCTATTTCTTCGCCCCGCCGCGCATTTTCGAAAATATCCTGACCACTGTGATGGTGCGCATGGAGGACGCGGCCCCGATCAAGCGCCGGCTGTTCCATTACTTCATGGAACTGGCGCAACGCGCCGGCACGCGCATTCTCGATGGCAAGCCGGTCTCCGCGACGGACCGGCTGCTTTATGCGCTGGGCAATATCCTGGTCTACGGGCCCTTGAAGAACACGCTGGGTTTCAGCCGCATCCGGCTGGCCTATACCGCGGGCGAGGCGATCGGCCCGGACATTTTCGACTTCTTCCGCGCGCTGGGCATCAACTTGAAGCAGCTTTACGGCATGACCGAGGCCAGCGTCTTCATTACCTTGCAGCCCGACGGCCAGGTCGACCCGGAAACCGTCGGCACGCCGGCGCCGGAGGTCGAGGTCAGGATCGCGGACAATGGCGAGGTGCTGTTCCGCGGGCCCGGCGTTTTCCGGGAATATTACAAGAGCCCCGAGGCAACTGCGGAAACCAAGGACGCGGAAGGCTGGGTCCATACCGGCGACGCCGGCCTGTTCAACGAGGCCGGCCACTTGAAAATCATCGACCGGGCCAAGGATGTCGGCAAGCTGGTCGACGGCACGCTGGTGGCGCCGAAATATATCGAGAACAAGCTGAAATTCTTCCCCAACATCAAGGAAGCAGTCGCCTTCGGCAACGGGCGCGACCATGTCGCCGCCTTCGTCAATATCGATCTGGTGGCCATGGGCAACTGGGCCGAGCGCCACAACATCGCCTATGCCAGCTACCAGGAACTGGCGGCGCACCCGCAGGTGCTGGAAATCGTCCGGCAGCATGTGGAGCAGGTGAACCGCGACCTTTCGCAGGACCCCAATCTGGGCGGATCGCAGATCAAGCGGTTCCTGGTGTTGCATAAGGAACTGGACGCCGACGACGGCGAGTTGACGCGCACCCGCAAGGTGCGCCGGAACTTCATCGCCGACCGTTATGCGGAACTGATCGAGGCGCTTTATTCCGGCCAGGACGAGTGCCATGTGGAGACCGAGGTCACCTTCGAGGATGGCCGCAAGGGTGTCGTCGCAGCAGACCTGAAAATCGTCGGCGCCGAGACCTTCCCGGTCGCGGCCGAATTGAAGAAGGCGAGTTGAGCCGCCCCGATGACGCAACATGAAAGAGCAATCGGCGATACGCTGCTGAAGGTCGACAATATCAGCCTCGGCTTCGGCGGCGTACAGGCGCTCAGCAATATCAGCTTCGACATCCGGGAGCACGAAATCCGGGCGATCATCGGCCCGAACGGCGCCGGCAAGACCTCGATGCTGAATGTCATCAACGGCTTCTATCACCCGCAGGAAGGCGCCATCACCTTCAAGGGCGAGGTGCGCCGGGCCATGCGCCCGCATGTGGCAGCCAAGCAGGGCATCGCGCGGACCTTCCAGAATGTCGCCCTGTTCAAGGGCATGT
This sequence comes from uncultured Alphaproteobacteria bacterium, assembly GCA_947259795.1. Lineage (GTDB taxonomy): Bacteria > Pseudomonadota > Alphaproteobacteria > UBA8366 > JADFVY01 > JADFVY01. The sequence continues at coordinate 21,574 of CAMYNJ010000152.1, forward strand.
CGACGCTGGACAACATCATGACCGGGCGCAATCTGCGGATGCACAAGAATATATTGTGGCAGATGCTCTATTACGGCCCGGCGCGGACGGAAGAGATGGAGCACCGCCGCCGGGTGGAGGAAATCATCGATTTCCTGGAGATCCAGGCGATCCGGCGGGTGCCGGTCGGCAAGCTGCCTTACGGCCTGCAGAAACGGGTGGAACTGGCCCGCGCGCTGGCGATGGAGCCGGAACTGTTGCTGCTGGACGAACCGATGGCCGGCATGAATGTCGAGGAGAAGGAGGACATGTGCCGCTTCATTCTCGACGTGAACGAACAGTTCGGCACCACCATCGCGCTGATCGAACATGACATGGGCGTGGTGATGGATATTTCGGACCGCGTCGTGGTGCTGGATTACGGCCGCAAGCTGGCCGACGGCACGCCCGACGAGGTGCGCGGAAACCAGGATGTGATCGACGCCTATCTCGGCGTCCCGCACGACGAGGGCGAAGCGTAATGGGTGACAGCTTATTATATTTCATCGAGGTCACGATCGGCGGTTTGCTGGCCGGGGTAATGTATTCCCTGGTCGCCCTGGGTTTCGTGTTGATTTTCAAGGCGTCGGGCATCTTCAACTTCGCCCAGGGCGTGATGGCATTGTTCGCCGCCCTGACCCTGGTCGGGCTGATGGAGAAGCTGGGCGTTCCAGCCTGGGTCGCGATCGTCATGACCATCGGCGTCATGATCCTGCTGGCCTGGCTGATCGAGCGCCTCGTGTTGCAGCATCTGGTCAACCAGGACCCGATCATCCTGTTCATGGCGACGATCGGCCTTGCTTATGTGCTGGAAGGCGTGGGCGATCTGATGTGGGGGTCCGATGTCAAGGCTCTCAATGTCGGCCTGCCCGACGGCGCCGTGGACTGGATGTTCGACCTGGGCATCTATGTCACCAAGCTGGAACTCGTGGCGGCGGCCACCGCGGCGGCGCTGGTCGCGGTGCTGGCGGTGTTCTTTCAGAGAACTCGGATTGGCCGGGCCCTGCGCGCCGTGGCGGACGACCATCAGGCAGCGCTGTCGGTCGGCATTTCGTTGCGAACCATCTGGGTCATCGTCTGGTCGGTCTCGGGCATCGTGGCGCTGGTCGCCGGTATCATGTGGGGCAGCAGTTCCGGCGTTCAGTTCTCGCTGTCACTGATCGCGCTCAAGGCGTTGCCCGTGCTGATCCTGGGCGGGTTCACCTCGATCCCCGGCGCCATCATCGGCGGGCTGATCATCGGCGTCGGCGAGAAATGGGCGGAGATCTATCTCGGCGACTATATCGGCCACGCTATCGAGAACTGGTTCGCCTATGTGCTGGCCCTGGCTTTCCTGCTGATCCGACCGCAGGGCTTGTTCGGCGAAAAGATTATCGAGAGGGTCTGACGCAATGCTTTACCGCGAGGCCGGCCAGTTCAAGACGGGCTATAACACCGACCAGTCGATTTTTCCGATCCGCCAGGACCGCTGGGCCATAGCCCTGTTCCTCGCCGTCGCCGTAGTCGCCGTACCCCTGGTGATCGACGATTACTGGGCCAAGGCCGTGCTGTTGCCGCTGCTGGTCTATGCCATGGCGACGCTGGGGTTGAATATTCTGGTCGGCTATTGCGGGCAGATTTCGCTTGGCACCGGCGGCTTCATGGCGGTCGGCGCCTTTGCCAGCTACAAACTGACGACCGCCTTTCCGGACCTGAACCTGATTATCGTGCTGCTGCTGTCAGGTTGCGTGACGGCCGCCGTGGGGGTTCTGTTCGGCCTGCCCAGCCTGCGCATCAAGGGGTTCTATCTGGCGGTCGCGACGCTGGCGGCGCAGTTCTTCCTGGTCTGGCTGTTCAACAAGGTGGAGTGGTTCTACAACTACAACGCCACCGGCCAGATCACCATGCCGCCGCGCGAGGTCTTCGGCTTCCTGATCACCGGGCCCGAGGCGACACCCGCCGCCACCTATCTTTTCGCGCTGGGCTTCCTGATCGTCTTCGGGCTGGTCGCCAAGAATATCGTGCGCGGGCGGGTCGGCCGCATGTGGATGGCGATCCGCGACATGGACATTGCCGCCGAACTGATCGGCGTGCGCCCGCTGATGGCCAAGCTGTCGGCCTTCGCGGTCAGCTCCTTTTATGTCGGCGTCGCGGGCGGTCTGTATTTTACCGTCTGGTTCGGCGCGGTGGAGGTGACCGAGGCCTTCGACATCAACCAGTCCTTCCAGGTCCTGTTCATGGTCATCATCGGCGGGCTGGGGTCGATCCTGGGGTCGTTCCTGGGCGCCGCCTTCCTGGTGCTGATGCCGATCCTCTTGAAGAATTTCATGGTCAACTGGCTGGGTGTCGCTGCGGTCACCGCGAAACATGTCGAGATCACGCTGCTGGGTGTGTTGATCATCTTCTTCCTGATCGTCGAGCCGCACGGCTTTGCACGGCTGTGGCAAATATTGAAGGAGAAATTGCGTCTTTGGCCATTCCCCTATTGACGGTTATAAATCGGGCATGGCCAGATCGGTCCAAACTAGAACGGAAACCCAAACAGGGAGGAAACGAATGATGTTCCGAAAAATTACCTTGGCAATTGCGGTTGCGGCGATTGCGGTCCCGATGGCCGCCGCCACCGCGCCGGCCGCCGAGCTGACGATCCCGTCGCTCGCATACCGGACCGGGCCCTACGCCCCGAACGGCATCCCCTTCGCCAACGGCTACGCCGACTACTGGAACCTGCTTAACGAGCGCGACGGCGGCATCGAAGGTTCGAAGATCAAGGTGGTCGAATGCGAGACCGCCTACAACACCAAGCAGGGCGTCGAGTGCTACGAGAACACCAAGGGCGAGGGCGCCGGCGCGCTGGTTTACCAGCCGCTGTCGACGGGCATCACCTACCAGTTGATCCCGAAGGCCTCTTCCGACCAGATTCCCGTCTTCTCGATGGGCTATGGCCGCACCTCCGCCGCCAACGGCAAGGTGTTCGACTGGATCTTCAACTTCCCAGCCACCTACTGGGACGGCGCGACCACGATCGTGCAGTATATCGCCGAACAGGAAGGCGGGATGGACAAGCTGAAAGGCAAGAAGCTGGCGCTGGTCTATCATAACTCCGCCTACGGCAAGGAGCCGATCCGCACCTTGGAAGTCATGGCCGAGAAGTTCGGTTACAACCTGCTGCTGCTGCCGGTCGACCATCCGGGCCAGGAGCAGAAGGCGACCTGGCTGCAGGTCCGCAAGGAGCGCCCGGACTGGGTGATGATGTGGGGCTGGGGCGTGATGAACCAGGTGGCGGTCAAGGAAGCCGCCTCCATCCGCTATCCGATGGACCGTTTCATCGGCATCTGGTGGTCCGGCTCCGAGAACGACGTGCTGCCGGCCGGCGATGCAGCCAACGGCTATCTGTCGGCCGCCGTGCATGCACCGGGCGCCGATTTCGGCGTGCACAAGGACATCATGAAGTTCCTTTACGACAAAGATAAAGGCGCCGGCGAGCGCGACCGCGTCGGCGAGGTACTCTACAATCGCGGCCTCGTTGCGGCGATGTGGACCTCGGAAGCGATCCGCACGGCGATGAAGATCCATGGCACCAACGAGCCCACCGCAGCCCAGGTGCGCGACGGTTTCGAAAACCTCAAGGTCGACGAGGCACGCCTCGCGGAACTCGGCCTGAAGGGCTTCACCTACGGCATCGAAATCAGCTGCGAGAACCATAGCGGTCCGGGCAAGGCGGCGATCCAGCAGTGGGACGCCAAGGCCAAGCAGTGGCGGATCATCTCCAAGTACTACGATCGCTTGCCGGAAATCACCGGCCCGTTGATCGAAGAGGATTCGGCCGCCTACGCGAAGGAAAACAACATCACACCGCGTAGCTGCAACTGATTCGGGTTCCCCCCGTCCCCCTCGTGGGGACGGGGTTCCTTTTTAGATCTATTGATGGATTTTCAACAGGCGGCGGCGATATGAGCGATGCGGCCCAGGCGAGCGGCGAGACCGTTGCAGACACAGCGGACGCGCTGCTATCGGTCAATAATATCGAGGTCATTTACGACCATGTGATCCTGGTGCTGAAGGGAGTTTCGCTGGAGGTCCCGGCCGGCGGCATCGTCGCCCTGCTGGGCGCCAACGGCGCCGGCAAGACCACCACATTAAAGGCGATTTCCAACCTGTTGCACGCCGAGCGCGGCGAGGTGACAAAGGGCGCCATCCTGTTCGAGGGCGAGGCGGTTCAGGCGCTGACCCCGAACGATCTGGTGAAGCGCGGCGTCATCCAGGTCATGGAGGGGCGCCATTGCTTCGAACATCTGACCGTCGATGAAAATCTGCTGACCGGTGCCTATACCCGAAGCGACGGGCGCGCCGGCATCCAGCGGGACCTGGAGATGGTCTATGATTATTTCCCGCGCCTTCAGCAGCGGCGCACCAGCCTGGCCGGCTATACCTCGGGCGGCGAGCAGCAGATGACGGCCATCGGGCGCGCCTTGATGGCGCGACCGAAGATGATCCTGCTGGACGAGCCGTCGATGGGTCTGGCCCCGCAGCTGGTCGAGACCATCTTCGATACGGTCAAGCGGCTCAATGAACAGGAGGGCGTGACCTTCCTGCTGGCCGAGCAGAACACCAATGTGGCGCTGAAATACGCGACCTACGGCTATATCCTGGAAAACGGCCGCGTGGTGCTGGACGGCGACGCCAGCGCGCTGCGCGAGAACGAGGATGTCAAGGAGTTCTATCTCGGCCTGTCGTCGAGCGGCCGCAAGAGCTATCGCGACGTGAAGCATTACAAGCGGCGCAAACGCTGGCTCGCCTGAACCGCGCGCGGAGAAACAGACAATGACAGACTATTACGACGAGCTCGAGACGCGCGATCCCGGGGCGCGCGAGGCTGCCCTGATGACCGCCCTGCCGAACGCCATAGGCAACGCAAAAAGCAACGCGCCAGGATTTGCGAAAATCCTGGAGGCGGTGGAGCCGGGCGGCGTTACTTCGCGCAAGGCGCTGGCCGGGCTGCCGGTGACGCGCAAGTCCGACCTGATCGAACTGCAGGAGGCGGAGCCGCCCTTCGGCGGGCTGACGACCAAACCGGCGCGCGAATTGTCGCGGCTGTTCATGTCGCCCGGCCCGATCGCCGATCCGGAAGGCCACGGCGCGGACTGGTGGCGCTTTGCCCGCGCCCTCTTCGCCGCCGGGTTTCGCAAAGGCGACATCGTGCAGAACTGTTTCGCCTACCACTTCACGCCGGCCGGCGCGATGTTCGAAACGGCGGCCCATGCGGTGGGTTGCGCGGTCTGCGCCGGCGGCGTCGGTCAGACCGAAATGCAAGTGCAGGCCATTGCCCATTTCGGCGCCGACGGCTACGCCGGAACCCCGGATTTCCTAAAGATCATCCTCGATAAGGCCAGGGAAATGGGCACTTCCATCTCGACGCTGAAGAAGGCGCTGGTATCCGGCGGTGCACTGTTTCCGGCTCTGCGCCAGGAGATACGGGACCAGGGCGTGGAAATTCTGCAATGTTACGGAACCGCCGATCTGGGCCTGATCGCCTACGAATCGGAGGCGATGGAGGGCATGATCCTGGATGAAGGTATCATTGTGGAGATCCTGCGCCCGGGTACCGGCGACCCAGTGCCTGACGGCGAGGTGGGCGAAGTCGTGGTGACCACGCTGAACCGCGACTATCCGCTGATCCGATTCGCAACGGGGGATTTGTCGGCGATCATGAGCGGAGCCAGCCCTTGCGGCCGCACGGCGCCGCGAATCAAGGGCTGGATGGGACGTGCCGACCAGACCACCAAGGTCCGCGGCATGTTCGTCCACCCGGCCCAGATCGACCGGGTCATGAAGCGTCATCCGGGAGTTTCTCGGGCGCGGCTGGTGATCGGGAGTGCCGACGGGAAGGACTCGGCCGTTTTTTTGTGCGAATCCGAAAATGGTGACGAGGCGCTTGCTGAACGAATTTCGGACAGTATTCAAGCCGAAATCAAGGTGCGTGCGGAGGTCCGAATTGTGGCAAAAGGTAAAATTTTAAATGATGGGAAGGTCATCGAGGACACTCGAAAGTATGATTAGCTGTACATAATATTATTATTAAACAATACATTAGACGAATTTAGGTCGCATTTAGTAGAGTTTTAACTAAAATGTGCAACCTCGTCACAATATTGCCATATTTCCGGCAAACCTTGACCACAAAGCAGGAGTGTTATGGGCCCGCTGAGACCTCCCCTCTCAGTCGAGGCTAACCCTGACAGCCTCTAATTCGCGACCGTATCCAAGGGGTCGCTTAAAATGTGGCGGTTGCCGGCCCACCCCCGGCAACCGCCATTTTTATGGGCCAATTTCCCCGCCAGGTCTCCCTTGCTTGCATCGCGGCCCGCTGTGCTATATCTCGACGACCGCCGCACCGTTGCCGGCGGTCGATTGATGCCCACTGTCCTTGCCCTGCGAGCCTGGACCGGAATAACGACGTAAAAGGCGGACCCGCATGACCAACTGCTTTGCCGGCCACGCGCTGACCTGCTTCCGGGGCGAGCGGTTCGTGTTCGAGTCGCTGGATTTCGCCGTCGAGAGCGGCGGCGCACTGGTGCTGACCGGCCCCAACGGCAGCGGCAAATCCAGCCTGATTCGCATTATGGCCACCCTGCTGGCTGCGGTGGACGGGTATCTGTCCTGGAACGGCGAAGCGGCCGCGGAAGACCCGGAGGGCCACCATGCACGCCTGCACTACGTCGCCTATCAGGACGCCATCAAGCCGGTCATGACGGTGCGCGAGAATCTCGCTTTCTGGGCCGGGCTGAAGGGCCCCGGGGGCCGGATCGAGGCGGCGCTGGAAGCGGTCGGCATCGGCCGGCTGGCGGAAACGCCGGCGCAGTTCCTGTCGTCGGGGCAGCGCCGGCGCCTATCGCTGGCGCGCCTGGTGGCCAGCGAGGCCGAATTGTGGCTGCTGGACGAGCCCACGGTCGGGCTGGACCGCGACGCCATCCGCCTTCTGGAAGGGCTGGTCGCGGCCCACCGCGCGGGCGGGGGAATGGCCGTGCTGGCGACCCACCAGCCGGTCGATCTGGGCGCTGACGAGACCAGGCTGGACCTTTCAGCCTATGCGGCGAAGCGACAGATCTTCGACGAGGTGGAGGGCGCGCAGTGACCCGTATCTTCCGGTATCTGGTCATGCGCGACCTGCGGCTGGCGCTGCGGCAGGGCACCGACGTCGCCATGGTCATTTCTTTTTTCGTGATTACGGTGACACTGTTCCCGCTGGGGGTGGGGCCGGAACCCAACGTGCTGGCCCGCATCGCCGCCGGCGTCGTGTGGGTGACCGCGCTGCTGGCGGTGATGCTGTCGCTGGAGCGGCTGTTCCAGGCGGATTACGAGGATGGATCCGTCGATCTGTTGCTGCTGACTCCGGCGCCACTGGAGCTGGTGGTGCTGGCCAAGGTCACGGCGCACTGGCTGCTGACCGGCTTCCCGCTGATCGTCACCGCACCGGTGCTGGCCGCCCTGATGAACATGCCGAGCGAGGGCTATCCTGTGCTGGTCGCCACGATGACGCTGGCCACGCCGACGCTGAGCCTGATCGGCGCCGTCGGGGCCGCGCTGACCCTGGGCGCGCGCCGGGGCGGCGTGCTGATATCGCTGCTGGTATTGCCGCTCTATATTCCCGTGCTGATCTTCGCGGTGGCGGCGGTCGACGCGGCGATCACGGATTTGAGCACGCGCCCGCATCTGTTGATCCTGGGCGCAATGCTCGCCGCAGCCCTGCCGCTCGCCCCATGGGCGGCGGCAGCGGCGTTACGGCATAGTCTGAGGTAACGGAGCCGGGCTTATTCGGCTTCGGCGGTCTCTTCTTTTTGCACCTCACCCGGAGTAAAGAAGAACAGGGCGCCGCCGACGACGATCATGCCGCCGCGAATGGCCCAACCGACCGTCTCGCCCCACATGTCGATCCACATGAGCAGGCTGAACTCGTAGCCAACCAGGTTCAGCACAATGCTGCCGATACCGAAAAACAGAAGCAACGAACCAAAGCTTTTCATGACAAAACCCCTTCGTTTAAAAACCCTGTGGTTATGAATTTTCCGTTGATCACGGCGCGTGATTCTCGGTCAGAGAGGTTAAAGGGGCGTTACGAAATCCTATTTTTCACGAAATCGCCCCCGATGGACGCGGGAAATTGCGCTGGATCAAGGATTAGTTTGCTCCATTCAAGAATCTTGGACCTTGAGTACAAGGCGCTCTATATAAAGGCACGACGATGATAAAGGCACGACGATGATGCACCGATTTGCCAACCCGACCCGCTTTATGCGTGTCGCCAATGCGATCCTGCCATGGGCGGCGGGGCTGACCCTGCTGTTCCTGGGGGCGGGACTGTACCAGGCGCTGTTCGTGTCGCCGGCCGATTACCAGCAGGGCGAAACGGTGCGCATTATGTATGTCCATGTGCCCGCGGCCTATATGGCGATGATGATCTATGCCGGCATGGCGGTGGCCAGCGCCACCTCGCTGATCTGGAAACATCCGCTGGCCGACATGATCGCGCGGGCCAGCGCGCCCATCGGCGCGGCCTTTACGTTCCTGACGCTGCTGTCCGGTTCGCTGTGGGGTCAGCCCATGTGGGGCACCTGGTGGGTCTGGGACGCGCGGCTGACCTCGGTGCTGATCCTGTTTTTCCTGTATCTCGGCTATATCGCGCTGATGAACGCCTTCGACGACCCGGCGCGTGGCGCCAAACCGGCGGCAATCCTGGCGCTGGTCGGGGCGGTGAACCTGCCGATCATCAAGTTTTCGGTGGACTGGTGGAATACGCTGCACCAGCCGGCCAGCCTCGTCAAAATGGACGGCCCGGCGATCGATCCCTCGATGCTGTGGCCGCTGATCTTCATGGCGGTCGGGTTTACCCTGTTTTATATCAGCGTCGGCATCCTGCGCCTCAGGGCGGAGATTGCCGGCGCGCGCATTCGCAATCTGCGGCTGGGGCTGACCCATGGCTGATAAGCGCTTTACCTTCCAGCAGGGGAAGGCCATAGGGTGCCTGGCCCGACAACAGGGAAAAGGTCTGAATCGTGAGTGAATTCCTTGAAATGGGCGGATACGGTGCCTTTATCTGGCCGGCCTACGGGGCGGCCGCAATATTGATGGCGGGCGTGCTGATCCAGTCATGGAAGAGCATGCGCCAGCGCGAGGCGCTGGTGGAATCGCTGCGCGCCGGCCGCCGCAGGAAGCCGGAAGAAGCAACGGAGGCGACATCTTGACCAGTGAAACCGTAATTCCCAAACCCAGAGCGAGCCGCGCCGCGACCCGCAAGACACGGCGGCTGTATATCGTGCTGGCCGGCATGACCATGCTGGGCCTCGCCGCGGGGCTGGTGCTGTTCGCCTTCCAGGACAGCCTGGTCTTCTTCTACACTCCCAGCGACATCGTGGACAAGGATGTGAAACAGGGCCAGCGGGTGCGCCTCGGCGGCCTGGTGGCCGAAGGCAGCGTCGAGAAGGACGGCACCACGGTGCGCTTCGTGGTGACCGATTTTGCCGCCGAACTTCCCGTTACCTTCACCGGCATCCTGCCCGACCTGTTCCGCGAAGGCCAGGGCGTGGTCGCCGAGGGCAGCCTGCTGCCGGACGGCAGCATGGAGGCCGACTCGGTGCTGGCCAAGCATGACGAGAATTACATGCCCACGGAAGTCGCCGACAAGCTGAAGGAATCCGGCCGCTGGCAGGAAGGAGGCGAGCAATGATCGCCGAACTGGGACATTTCGCCCTGGTGCTCACCTTCATGGTGGCGCTGGCGCAGAGCATTATACCGATGGTCGGTGCGGCGCGTGGCGACGCGCGCATGATGGCTATGGCAGAGCCGGCGGCCGCGGCGCAACTGGCGCTGATCCTGGTCGCCTTCGGCGCATTGACCTATTCCTATGTGGTCAGCGATTTCAGCGTCTTCAACGTGGTCTCGAACTCGCATTCGCTGAAACCCATGCTCTACAAGATCAGCGGCGTATGGGGCAATCACGAGGGCTCGCTGCTGCTGTGGGTGCTGATCCTGGCGCTTTACGGCGGCCTGGTGGCGCTGTTCGGCGGCAACCTGCCGCCGGCCTTGAAGGCGCGCGTGCTGGCGGTACAGGCGATCATCGCGGTCGGATTCCTGGCCTTCATGCTGCTGACCTCCAATCCCTTCGAGCGGATCTTCCCGGTCCCGGCCGACGGCAACGATTTGAACCCGCTGCTGCAGGACCCGGGCCTCGCCTTCCATCCGCCAATGCTCTATGCCGGCTATGTCGGTCTTTCCACCGCCTTTTCCTTCGCCGTCGCCGCCCTGATCGAGGGCAAGGTGGACGCCGCCTGGGCGCGCTGGGTGCGGCCCTGGACGCTGGCTGCCTGGGGATTCCTGACCGGCGGCATCGTGCTGGGCAGCTGGTGGGCTTATTACGAGCTGGGCTGGGGCGGCTTCTGGTTCTGGGACCCGGTGGAGAACGCCAGCTTCATGCCCTGGCTGGTCGCCACCGCGCTCTTGCATTCGGCCATCGTGGTGGAAAAGCGCGACACGCTGAAAAGCTGGACCATATTGCTGGCCATCGTCGGCTTCTCGCTGAGCCTGATCGGCACCTTCCTGGTGCGTTCGGGCGTGCTGACCTCGGTCCACGCCTTCGCCACCGACCCCGAACGCGGCTTGTTCATCCTGTTCCTGCTGGTCGCCGCCATTGGCGGCAGCCTGGCGCTTTTTGCCTGGCGGGCGCCGTCGATGCAGGGCGGCGGCCTGTTCCGCCCGATCAGCCGCGAGGGCGGGCTGGTGCTGAACAACCTGCTGCTGTCCACGGCGGCGGCTACGGTGCTGCTGGGAACGCTCTACCCGCTGTTTCTCGACGTATTGGAAGCGGGCAAGGTTTCCGTCGGCGCGCCCTTCTTCAACGCCACATTCGTGCCGCTGATGGTCCCTCTGGTCGTCGCCGCCGGCTTCGGCCCGATGCTGGCCTGGAAACGCGGTGACCTGATGGGCGCACTGCAGCGGCTGAAATTCGCCGCACTGGCGACTCTTGCCCTTGCGATCTTCGCGGCCTGGCTGAGTTGGGGTCTGGAGGCTCTGGGCGTGGCCGGAATCGCGCTGGCGGCCTGGCTGGGTTGCGCGACTTTGGCCGCACTGGCCGAGCGTATCGGTTTAGGGCGCGTCCCGCTGAGCACTAGCCTGCAGCGTGCCGGTGGCCTGCCGCGGTCCGCCTGGGGCATGACGGTGACCCATTTCGGCCTGGCCGTGACCATCGCCGGAATTACCGGCGCATCGCTTTGGCGGACCGAGGCGATCCAGGAAATGAAACCGGGTGAAAGCGTCAATGTCGCCGGCTACGAGTTCACCCTCGACAAGGTGGAGAATCTGCGCGGTCCCAACTATTTCATCGAACGCGGTACCTTCACGGTGCGCCTGGACGGCGAGGTCTACACGGTGATGGATCCCGAAAAGCGCAAATATTTCGTGCAGCAGCGCGAAACCACCGAAGCCGCCATCCACACCACGTTCATGAAGGATCTATACGCCGTTCTGGGCGACGAGACCAATGGCGCCTGGGTCACCCGCATCTATCACAATCCGCTGGTGCCCTGGATGTGGATAGGGACGCTGTTGATGATCCTGGGTGGCGTCCTGTCGCTGAGCGACCGCCGGCTGCGGGTCGGCGCGCCGAAGCGGCATGCCGTGCCAGCCGCGGCGGTCCAGCCAGCCGGAGCCGAATAGCCCATGAGCTTTCGGCATATTCTGTATCTGCTGCCCCTGCTGGTGTTCTTGGGGATGTCGGTCTATTTCGCCCTCGGCTTGGGCAAGGACCCGAGTGAACTCCCCTCGGCGCTGATCAACAAGCCGGTACCGGAATTCGACCTGCCGCCTCTGCTGGAGGACATCCCCGGCATGGCAGCGGCGGATTTCGGCGGCGAAGTCGTCATGGTCAATGTCTTCGCTTCCTGGTGCGTGCCTTGCCGCGCCGAGCATCCGCTGATCACCCGGTTGGCGGATGAAGGCATAGTTCCTGTCTATGGGCTGAACTGGAAAAACGAGAAGGCGGATGCCAAGGCCTGGCTGAATGAGCTTGGCAATCCCTATACGCGCATCGGGTGGGACCTGTCGGGCCGGGTCGGGATCGACTGGGGCGTCTATGGCGTGCCGGAGACTTACATCATCGATAAGCAGGGGCGCATTCGCTACAAGCATGTCGGTCCGATCTTCAGGCAAGTGCTGAACGAGTCGCTCATACCGATCATACAGGAGCTTCAGGCCGAATGATTTTCTGGATAGTTGCCGCGCTGATGACTGCCGGCGCGGCCGCAGCGCTGGCCCTGCCGCTGCTGCGCAAACTGGCAACCGGTACGAATGCCGCCGAATATGACCTGGAAGTCTATCGCGACCAGTTGGCCGAACTGGAGCGCGACCATGACCGCGGTGTCATAACGGACGACGATATGGCAGCGGCACGCACCGAAATTGCCCGGCGTATGCTGGCGGCGGACGCGCGCGTGCTGAAACAGTCGGCACACAGGTCGGCGGGTAGCAGGACGGGCATGTGGGCACTGGCGGGCGGCCTGGCGGATGCCGGACATGCCGCTGGCCCAGCGCGTTGACCTGCCGGGGACCGGTGTGGAAGGCGATCGCATCAGGAAGCAGATCGCGGAATTGGAGCGCGTTGCAGAGGCGAATCCCGGCAGCGCCGATGCGTGGTTGCGGCTGGCCGGCGCCTACAGCTCCATCGATATGTTCGACGATGCCGTGGCCGCCTATCGCAAGGCCATCAGCCTTGGGCCGGTCGCCGCCGAGATCAATTCCGACTTCGCCGAGACGCTGGTGATGGCGGCGCAGGGAACTGTCACACCGGAAGCCCGCGCCATTTTCGAGGCCGCGCTTGCAGTGTTCCCCGGCGATCCGCGGCCGCAATTCTACTTGGCACTGGGCGACTACCAGGCCGGCCGGACGCGCGAGGCGCTGGATCGCTGGGCGGCGCTGATCGCATCCTCGCCGGCGGATGCGGTATGGCTGGACATCGTGCGCCAACGCCTGGCCCAGGCGGCGCAGGATCTCGGCCTGGATGTCGCCGAGGTCACACCGGAACCGTTGCCTGCAAGCGATGGCAGCGCTATGCAACTGACGCCCGAGCAGCGCGCCGAGCTGGAGGCCATGACCCCGGCCGAGCGCGACGCGGCATTCCGCGAGATGTTGGATGGGCTGGACGCAAGCCTGCGGGAAAACCCGATGAACCTGGAGGGCTGGGAACGGCTGATCCGCGCCCATACGGCGCTGGGCGAGCGCGACGCGGCGCAGGATGCGCTGGACCGCGCGCTGGAGGTCTTCGCGCAGGCCCCCTTCCCGAAGCAGGCGCTAGTGAGGCTGGCTACCGATTTACAGCTCGATGTCCCCGGCGGTGACGTGGAGGCGCCGGATATCGGCGCCATGGTGGAAAGGCTGGCGGCGCGGCTGCAGGACGATCCGGACGACCTGGACGGCTGGATGATGCTGGCGCGGTCCTACACCGTGCTGGGTGAGACTGAGAAGGCCCGTGAGGCCATGGACAACGCCGCCCGGCTGGATCCGGACAATCCGGATGTGCTGGCCCTGCAGGCCCGCGCGATTCGCCTTGCGAACGGTGGCAAGGATAGTGACGAGACCATCGCCATCCTGCGCCATGTCCTGGAACTTGCGCCCGGCAACGCGGAGGCGCTGTGGTTCGTTGCCAACGCCGAGGCCGAGGCCGGCAATAAGGCCAAGGCCCGCGAACTGCTGGAGCGCCTGCTGGCGCAAATGTCAGACGACAACCCGGACAGGGATTTCGTCAAACAGCGGATCGAACAGTTGGACGGTTAGTACCAAGGCTCGTTGGTATTAGACCTTCGCCGCTTCCCGCCCGGCCACATATCCCAGCGTAACAGCGCTCAACAAGCCGTTGCCCGACAGATAGCCCCAATGGGCGGGGCCCGAGACGCCGCAGGCAGCGCCGCCACCGGCGAACAGGTTCGGAAACGGCCTGCCCGCCCGATCCAGAACCCGCGCCTTGCCGTCAACGGCCAGCCCGCCCTGGGTATGCAGCAGGCCGCCTGTAACCCTGATCGCGCGGTAGGGTGGATGCAGGCGGGTTTCCGCCAGCGCCGCATATAAGGCGTCGGGGGGCAAATCGCAAATCCGCGCCAGCGCGCCTGCGTCACCGGCTTCCTTCACCGCGCCAAGCTCATTCAGTTGCCAGTAGTCCGGAAACCGCATTGCCGACTCGTGCAGGCGCGCATCGTAGACCGCCCAGGCAAAGCCGCCCGGTTGC
>CAMYNJ010000153.1 GCA_947259795.1 uncultured Alphaproteobacteria bacterium
TCGGGTGGGGCTCGCGGATCAGCACGATGACGCCCTTGCCCGCGCGCCCGATCATTTCCATCGAAGCCTGCAGCTCGCCGGCCTTGCCGGTATCGGTGCAGCCCAGCACGTCGTCCAGCACGCTCAGCGAATGCATGCGCACCATGACCGGCTCGTCCCCGCTGATCTCGCCCTTGACCAGCGCCACATGCTCGGCGTGATGGATGCGGTTGGTATAGACATACATGCGGAACGGCCCGCCATACAGGCTGTTCAGCGCCATTTCCTGGCCGCGCTGGACGATCCGGTCATGGCGCAGCCGGTAGGCGATCAGGTCGGCGATGGTGCCGATCTTCAGCGCGTGCAGCTGGGCGAACGCGATCAGATCGTCGCGCCGCGCCATGCTGCCGTCCTCGTTCATGATCTCGCAGATCACGCCCGAGGGATTCAGCCCGGCAAGGCGCGCGATATCGACCACCGCCTCGGTGTGGCCGGTGCGCACCATCACGCCGCCCTCGCGGGCCTGCAGCGGGAACACATGGCCCGGCGTCTGGATATCGTCCGCGCCCTTCGTGGGATCGATCGCGACCGAGACGGTGCGCGCGCGGTCCGACGCGGAAATGCCGGTGGTCACCCCCTCCTTGGCCTCGATCGAGGTGGTGAAGGCGGTTTCCAGCCGGCTGCTGTTGCGGCTTTCCATCAGGTTCAGGCCCAGTTCGGCGATGCGCTCGCCGGTCAGCGCCAGGCAGATCAGCCCGCGGCCGTGCTTGGCCATGAAATTGATCGCGTCCGGCGTCGCCATCTGCGCCGGGATCACCAGGTCGCCCTCGTTCTCGCGGTCCTCGTCGTCGACCAGCACGAACATGCGGCCGTTGCGGGCCTCCTCGATGATTTCCTCGGCGGAGGATGCGATCTCTCTGAAGCTCACGCGCCAGGCCTCTTCCATCGGTTTTCCCATTCACTCATCCTTATCAAGCAGGCGCGCAACATATCGGGCCAGCATGTCGATCTCAAGGTTAACCCGGCCGCCGGGCTGCAAATCGCCGAAGGTCGTATGCGCCGCGGTATGCGGGATGATGCAGACGCCAAAACCCTGATCCGAAACCTCGTTCACGGTCAAGGATACACCGTCCAGCGTCACCGAACCCTTGGGTGCGACGAAATGCGCCAGTTCCGCTGGTGGTCGAATGGTAAAGCGCGTGGCCTCGCCGTCCGGCCCGCGGTCGACTATTTCCGCCACGCCGTCGACATGGCCCGACACGATATGCCCGCCCAGCTCGTCGCCGAGACGCAGCGAGCGCTCCAGGTTGATGCGCCGGCCGAGTTGCCAGCCATCAAGGGTGGTCTTTTCCAGCGTCTCGGCCGAAACATCCACGGCGAACCAACCCTCGTCCTTGTCCACCACGGTCAGGCAGGCGCCGGAACAGGCGATGGAGGCGCCGATCGCCACCTCATCCATGGGGAAGCTGGTTTCGATTTCCAGGCGCACACCCTTTTCCAGCGGTGCGCGGGCGCGCAGCCGTCCCACATCGGTGATCAGTCCGGTAAACATGCCGTCACTCTACTCGCGCCTTACATAGCTTTCCAGAATGTCTTCGCCCACGGTGCGGACGTCGACCCGCCGGAAGCGCCGCATCATCGCCAGCTCATCCACCCCATAGGCCGCGACGGCGGGAATCCCGTCGCCGCCCATGACCCCGGCGGCGCGAAACCAGCGCAGCCGGTCCACCAGGCCGGCCCGGATCAGGCAGGCCGCCAGATGGCCGCCGCCCTCGACCAGCACGCGGGTCAGCCCTTCCGCCCCCAGGGCCTTGAACATCGCCGCCGGCTCCGGGTAGCCGTCGGCGGCCCCGCGAACCTCGATGATCTTCACGCCGCAATCCTCAAAAGCCCGCAGCCGGGCTGCATTGCCGCCCGGCACGGTGACCAGCCAGGTCGCCGTCCGCGCCGCCGTCGCGACCAGATTGCTGGTCAATGACAGATGCAGCCTGGCATCCACCACGATACGCACCGGCGAACGATCCTCCAGCCCGGGCAGCCGGCAGGTCAGCGAGGGATTGTCGGCCAGCGCCGTGCCGATGCCCACCATGATCGCATCGTGCCGGGCGCGCATCATATGGGCCTGGGCGCGTGCAGCCTCGCCGGTAATCCAGCGGCTTTCGCCGGCATGGGTGGCGATGCGGCCGTCCAGTGTGGTCGCCAGCTTCAGGGTCGCGATCGGGCGCCCTTCGCGCTGGCGCATCAGGTAGCCTTCATTCAGCGCTTCCGCCGCTTCGCGCAGCAGGCCGCTTTCCACAGCGATACCGGCATCGCGCAACCGCGCCAGCCCGCCGCCTTTAACCCGCGGGTCCGGATCCTCCGCGGCGGCCACCACCCGCGCCACTCCCGCCTCGATCAGCGCATCGGCGCAGGGCGGGGTCCGCCCGTGATGGGCGCAGGGTTCCAGCGTCACATAGGCGGTCGCGCCCGTCGCCGCGCCGCCGGCACGGGCCAGCGCCTCGGCCTCGGCATGCGGCCGCCCGCCGGGCTGGGTCCAACCGCGCCCCACCGTGCGACCCTCGCCATCGACCAGCACGCAGCCGACCGCGGGATTGGGCCAGACCCGGCCCAGCCCCCGGCCCGCCAGGGCCAGCGCGGTGCGCATAAACGCGGCGTCGTCAGTTGTTTTCGGCACTTAGCTCGTCGGTGATAAAGGCTTCGAAATCCTTGGCCTCGCGGAAATTCCGGTAGACCGATGCGAACCGCACATAGGCGACCTGGTCCAGTGCGGCCAGCGCCTCCATGACCAGTTCGCCGATCACCTCGCCGCGGATTTCGCTTTCGCCGGCGCTTTCCAGCCGGCGCACGATGCCGTTGATCACGCGATCCACGCGGTCCGGGTCCACCGGGCGCTTGCGCAGGGCGATCATGATGGAACGGGCCAACTTGTCGCGGTCGAAGACCTCGCGCTGGCCGGTCTTCTTGAGCACCGTCAACTCGCGCAGCTGGACCCGCTCGAAGGTCGTGAAACGGGCCCCGCAACCGGTGCAGAAGCGCCGCCGCCTGATCGCCGAATTATCCTCGGTCGGACGCGAATCCTTCACCTGGGTATCGTCGTGACCGCAAAACGGGCAGCGCATCCGTTAGTCCCCCTTCTTTTATCAGTTCATGCCCGAATAGATCGGGAATTTGCGGCAGAGATCCTCGACCCGCGCCCGGACCGCGCCCTCGACCGCGCTGTTGTCGTCGCGGTTGGCGGCCAGCCCGTCCAGCACCTCGACGATCATTTCGCCGACCTGTCGGAACTCGGCTTCGCCGAAGCCGCGGGTGGTCGCCGCCGGTGTACCCAGACGCACGCCCGAAGTCACAGCCGGCTTTTCCGGGTCGAAGGGCACACCGTTCTTGTTGCAGGTGATAGCGGCGCGCTCCATGCTTTCTTCCGAGATATTGCCGGTCAGGCCCTTGGGCCTGAGGTCGACCAGCATCAGGTGGGTGTCGGTGCCGCCCGACACAATATCCAGCCCGCCCTCGGCCAGCGTGGCGGCAAGCATTTTTGCGTTGTCCACGACCGCCTGGCTGTAGGCCCTGAACTCGGGCGTCAGCGCCTCGCCGAAGGCAACCGCCTTGGCCGCGATCACATGCATCAGCGGGCCGCCCTGCAGCCCGGGGAACACCGCCGAATTGATCTTCTTGCCGATCGCCTCGTCGTTGCTCAGGATCATGCCGCCGCGCGGCCCGCGCAGCGTCTTGTGCGTGGTGGTGGTGACGATGTCGGCATGGGGCAGCGGGCTGGGATGAATGCCGGCCGCCACCAGTCCGGCGAAATGCGCCATATCGACCATCAACAGCGCGCCGACGGCATCGGCGATCTGGCGGAAGCGCGCGAAATCGATGATCCGGGGATAGGCCGAGCCGCCGGCGATGATCAGCTTCGGCTTGCTCTCCCTGGCCATTCTCTCGACCTCGTCATAGTCGATAAGGGCGGTGTCCTCGCGCACGCCGTACTGCACCGCGTGGAACCATTTGCCCGACTGTGCCGGCGGCGCGCCATGGGTCAGATGCCCGCCGGCGGCCAGCGACAGCCCCATGATGGTGTCGCCCGGCTTGACCAGCGCCATCATCACCGCGCCGTTCGCCTGCGCGCCCGAATGGGGCTGCACATTGACGAACTTGCAGCCGAACAGTTTCTTGGCCCGTTCGATCGCCAGGCTTTCCGCCACGTCGACATATTCGCAGCCGCCGTAATAGCGCCGGCCGGGATAACCCTCGGCATATTTATTGGTCAGCACCGAACCACAGGTCTGCATCACCGCGCGGCTGACAATGTTTTCCGATGCGATGAGTTCGATCTGGTTTTGCTGGCGATGCAATTCGTCCTTGATCGAGGCGAATATATCCGGGTCTCGGTCCGCCAGTTCCTCGCCGAAAAAGCGGTCCAGATAAGCCCTGCTTGATGCCGAAGCCGTATCGTTCATATTTTCCTGCTGTCCTTGGTCGTTATCTCTTGGTCCTGGAAGGTCTGCCCCGTCTGCGCGGATCGGCCGTCACGACATCTTGTCGATGCGCCGCTGGTGCCGGCCGCCTTCGAACTCGGTATTCAGGAAGGCCAGCACGCAATCGCGCGCGGTCTCCGATCCGCTGGTTCGCGAACCGAGCACCAGCACGTTGGCGTCGTTATGCTGGCGCGCCAGCCGCGCATCCGTGGCATCGCAGCAGCGCGCCGCACGAACATGGCGATGCCGGTTGGCGGCGATCGAAATGCCGATGCCCGTACCGCAAATCAGAACGCCCTGCGAAGCACGGCCGTCCGACAGCGCCACTGCCATGGCGTCCGCGAAATCCGGATAATCAACGGATTCCGGGCCGTTGGCGCCAAGATCGACAACAGCATGGCCAAGTTCGGCCAGCAGCTTGCTCATTTCATTCTTTACCTCGAAACCGGCGTGGTCCGAGGCGATCGCGATAGCATCCTGCGACATGGAAATCCGTTTTGTCCCCCGATATGGTCGCCCCTCGTTTTCCGGCGGGCGGCACAAATTCCTGTAACGCGAATGGCAAGAAATACCATATGTCGCGCGGGCATACCACCCTGCCGCTGCCGCGATTTAAACTTCATGCAGGCCGTTGTCAAAGCCCCGACCGGTAGAAAATGCGAATCATCGGGAAAAGGTCGTTTGCCTGGGCGCCCACCGTATTTAGGGAAAATCCACATCTATTCAACAAGATGTCGCATAAATATGGTTAATATTCATAGAAAACTCTCTATAAATAATTGATAATGTTAATAAATATAGTTAACGGCGAATACAGAATCATTTGACTCTTCTACTTGAACACTGCAATATTCGATTAGACACCTTGGATCAGGAAGCAGGGAAATGACAGAATCATCAAAGGAAATGGGCTCGAAGGGCGAGATTTTGAAAATGACGGCCGATGTCGTCTCCGCCTATGTCGGCAACAATACTCTTCCGACGGGCGAAGTTTCGGACGTCATCAGCACCGTATACGGTTCTCTGCAGAACCTGGAAGGCGGCGGCAGGGAAGCCAGGCCGACACCCGCCGTGCCGGTACGCAAATCGGTGACCCGCGACCACATCATCTGCCTGGAGGACGGCAAGAAGCTGAAGATGCTGAAACGCCATCTTCGCTCCGCCTACAATCTGACACCGGAAGAATACCGTGCCCGCTGGGGCCTGCCGCCGGATTATCCGATGGTGGCGCCGGCCTATGCCAAGGAACGTTCCGATTTCGCCAAGAAGATCGGGCTCGGCCGCAAGACCCGTACCGCGCCAAAGCGCACGAAGTTGTAGTCCTCAGAGCCTGCCCATACGGAACGAAAGGCCGGGCCCATTGGACCGGCCTTTTTGTTGCGGAAAAAAGATCACTGCTGCACCGCGACATGAAATCGGATATATAACGCCCGGATCGCATCCAGATGCGCCAGACACAATAGTTCCGGGAGGCCCAGAATGTCCGCACCCCAGCCCGCCGCCGGCCAGCCGGCCTCGCGCGCCCGCTTCGTCTGGGACGACCCGCTGCTGCTCGACGATCAGCTCAGCGAAGAGGAGCGCATGGTCCGCGACACCGCGCGCGATTATGCCCAGGACAAGCTGATGCCGCGCATTCTCGAGGCCAACCGCAACGAGACCTTCGACCGCGATGTGCTGAACGAGATGGGCGCGCTGGGCCTTTTGGGCAGCACGCTGGAAGATAAATACGGCTGCGCCGGACTGAACCATGTCTGCTACGGCCTGGTGGCGCGCGAGATCGAGCGCGTCGATTCCGGTTACCGCTCGATGATGAGCGTCCAGTCCAGCCTGGTGATGCACCCGATCCACGCCTACGGCACCGAGGAGCAGCGCCAGGAATACCTGCCTCGCCTGGCCACCGCCGAAATCATCGGCGCCTTCGGCCTGACCGAGCCCGATCATGGCTCGGACGCCGGCGGCATGCGTACCCGCGCGGTCAAGGCCGATGGCGGCTACCGGCTGAAGGGCGCCAAGATGTGGATCACCAATGCGCCGGCCGCCGACATTTTGATCGTCTGGGCGAAAACCGAAGACGACGTGATCCGCGGCTTCATCCTGGAGCGCGGCATGGAGGGGCTGACGACGCCCAAGATCGAGGGCAAATTCTCGCTGCGCGCCTCGATCACCGGCGAAATCGTGATGGACGATGTTTTCGTGCCGGACAAGAATCTCTTGCCCAACGTCAAGGGACTGAAGGGCCCGTTCGGCTGCCTCAACAAGGCGCGCTTCGGCATCGCCTGGGGCGCCATGGGCGCGGCGGAGTTCTGCTGGCATGCGGCACGCGACTACACCCTGGAGCGCAAGCAGTTCGGCCGCCCGCTGGCGGCCACCCAACTGGTCCAGAAAAAGCTGGCCGACATGCAGACCGAAATCACCCTCGGCCTGCAATCGGCGCTGCGGCTGGGCCGGCTGCTGGATGACGGGCGCGCAACGCCGGAGATGATTTCACTGATGAAGCGGAACAATTGCGGCAAGGCGCTGGACATCGCCCGGGTCTCGCGCGACATGCATGGTGGCAACGGCGTCTCCGACGAATATCACGTCATCCGCCATGTGATGAACCTGGAAGCCGTCAACACCTACGAGGGCACCCACGACATCCACGCCCTGATCCTGGGCCGCGCACAGACGGGAATTCAGGCTTTTACGGGGTAAGGTCGCTCGGCGCACCCCCGCCCCCGGAAAAAAAGCCGCTCCTCCTCGGGAACGGCCTTTCCGTATTCCGCTAATCGCGCGCTGTCAGAAGGTCGCGCGGACGGGGAAGTTCATGGCGGCGATCCAGAAACGTTCCAGCCTGCGCAGCAGCGCGTTGGCGCCGTCCAGATCCTCGGGCGTGGTGATGTCGGTGCCCAGCTTTTCCGCCTGCGCCGCGAACATGCTGTCCAGCATCTCGTGCAGGGCGATGCCCTTCTCGGACAGGCGCACGCGCACCGAGCGCCGGTCATGGGTCGAGCGTTCCTGGATCAGGTAGTTGTTCTCGACCATCTTGCGGACATTGTAGGAAACGTTGGAGCCGAGATAGTAACCCCGGTTCGTCAATTCGCCGACCGTCAGTTCGTCCTTGCCGATATTGTACAGGATCACCGCCTGGACGTTGTTCACGTCCTGGATGTCCTGCCGCTCGAGCTCCCCCTTGACCACTTCGAGAAACTGCCGATGAAGCCGTTCGATCAGGTGGATCGATTCCAGATACTGTTATTTCACCGC
>CAMYNJ010000154.1:0-9500 GCA_947259795.1 uncultured Alphaproteobacteria bacterium
GTGCGCAACGCCGCCGGGTGGAAAACCTCCGGTGGAAACGCGGGGCGAACCGGTCTAGTCTGTCGGGCAAATCCACATGCAAGGGCGGGAGGATATCGTGACTGGGAGACTCGCAATTCTGGCCGCTGTGCCGGCCATGTTTATCGGCGCGGCAGCCGGGTCCGCCGCCGCCGCGGAGACGGTGCGGGGCGCGGCCGAGGGGACGGTCGAGTACCGCATCGACCATTCGAAATACGATACGATCGGCAGCCATGTGGTGACCTTTTCGCAGAACGGCGGGGATTTGATCGTCGATGTCGCGATCGATATCAAGGTCAAGATTCTGTTCTTCACCGGCCATTCGGTGACCTCCAAACGGCGCGAAACCTGGCGCGACGGGCGCCTGGTCGCCTACCAGGCCCACACCGACGAGAACAGCGAGCTGTTCGACGTCACCGCGCGCAGCGAGCGCGGCAAGCTGGTGATCGAGGGGCCCGGGGGCCGGGCGGAGGCCGACGGCGCGGTCTTCCCGACCCATCCCTGGAATTCGGAGATCGTCGAGGCCGCGCTGCAGATGGATACCAAGACGGGCAAGCTGCTGAAGGTCGCCGTCGCGCCGGCGGGCGAGGAGGCGATCGAGGTCGCCGGCAAGGCGGTGCAAACCAGCAAGTACAAGGTCACCGGCGATCTTGAGCGCGAATTATGGTTCGACGCGGCGGGCAACTGGATCCGGCTGCGCTTCGCCCGGGACGGCGAGACGCTGACTTTTACGAGGGTGACGCCGCTGGAGTGAGGCGCCGGCCTGGCGGCCGGCAACTCTTCCACCCCCTCCCCAACCTCTCCCCCGCCAGCGGGAGAGGGGCTATTGCTTGCGAACCGGCACAAAAAACCCTCTCCCGCCTGGGCGGGGGAGGGCAGGGAGGGGGTGGGAACGAGACAAGTTGCCGGCGCAAGCCGGCGCCGCTTCCCTTTTACCCCTCCAGCATCGAGGCCATTTTCAGGGCCACGCCGACCGAGCCGTCGATCTTCAGCTTGCCCATGCTGTAGGCCAGCATCGGGTTGAGCTGGCCGTTCATCAGCTTGACCGCGTTGTCTTCGGAAATGCCGATGGTGCAGTCGGCGTCGGCGTCCTCTTCCGACAGCGTCGGCGGCGTCGCCGTGCCGTCCAGCAGCAGCACGCCGCCCTCGTCGAAGGCGAACTTCACACGGTAGCCGAGGCCGGCGAAATTCATCAGATGGCCGCGGATTTCGCCGGCGATGGTCTCGAAACTCATGTAATTCTCCGTATGTCGCTATGATTATTCAGGAATTGACGGCCCGTTTTTCCTCGGCCTCGTCGTCGATCGGCGGCAGGCCCTCGTTCAGGCGCCGCACCTCCTCGGCCACCAGGTCGCGCCGGTTATGCTTGCCGATATAGGTGACCGGCAGTTCGTCGCGGAATTCGATGCGCCGGGGCAGTTCGTAGGGCGCCAGCTTGTCCTTCAGGAAGCGTTTGAGCTCGCCGGGTTTCAGCGCCTCGCCGGCGCGCAGCTTGACATAGGCCTTGACGATTTCGCCGCGGTTCTTGTCGGGCACGCCGCAGACCACGGCGTCCTCGACCGCCGGGTGCAGATGGACCGCCTCCTCCACCATGCGCGGATAGACGTTGAAGCCGGCATTCAGGATCAAATCCTTGATGCGGTCGATCAGGAAGACGTAGCCGTCCTCGTCCATGTAACCGACATCGCCGGTATGCAGCCGCCCGCCCTGGAAGGCGGCCTCGGTCTCGTCCGGCTGGTTCCAGTATCCGGCCATGACCTGCGGGCCCTGCACGCAGATCTCGCCGCGCTTGCCGGGCGGCAGCAGCTGCATGGGATCGTCGAGCGAGACGATCTCGATGATCGTCTGGGGCACCGGCATGCCGATGGAGCCCGGCTTGTTGACGCCCACGAACGGATTGATGGTGCAGACCGGCGAGGTTTCCGACAGCCCGTAGCCCTCGACCAGGACGCAGCCGGTCAGTTGCTCGAATTTCACCTTGACCTCGACCGGCAGCGCGTCGCCGCCGGAGATGCAGTCCTGCAGGCTGGACAAATCGTATTTGTCGAGTTCGTCGAAATTGTTGATGGCGGCATAGATCATCGGCACGCCGAGGAAGACGGTGGGCTTGTCGCGGTCGATGATCTGCAGCACCTCGGCCAGCTTGAAGCGCGGCACCAGGATGATCTCGGCGCCCAGATAGAGCCCCACATTCATCACGCCGGTCATGCCGAAGACATGGAACAGCGGCAGCACGCCGAGGAATTTTTCCTCGCCCGGCTGCGCGTTCACCGCCCACATGCGGGTCTGGATGGTGTTGGCGTAGACATTGGCATGGGTCAGCATCGCGCCCTTGGGCAGGCCGGTGGTGCCGCCGGTATATTGCAGCACCGCGATATCCGATTCGGGGTCGACCGGAGCGGGCGTGAAATCGCCCTTGTTGCGGGTCAGCCGGTCGAAGGTGACATGCCGGCCGTCCTCGGGGACGACGGCGATCTCCTTGCGCCGGAACAGCGTGAAGAAGGCGCGGGCGACCAGCGGCAGGATATGGCCCATGGGGCAGAGCACGACCTTTTCCAGGCCGGTGTTCTCGAACAGCCCGGCCAGCTTCGGGTAGGTCGCGGTAAGCTGCAGCGTCACCATGATGGCGGTGCCGGAATCCTTCACCTGGCGCTCGACCTCGCGTGCCGCATAGAGCGGATTGAAATTCACCACCGTGCCGCCGGCCTTCAGCACGGCGTAATAGCAGATGATGAAGTAGGGGGAATTCGGCAGGAACAGGCCGACCCGCACGCCCTTGGCCACCCCCAGGTCCTGAAATCCCCTGGCCGCCCTGTCCACCAGGCCGCCGACCTCCTTATAGGTGAAGCTCTTGCCCATGAATGTCAGACAGGGCCTGTCGGGCCAGGCCTCGACCGAATGGTCCAGGATATCGGTCAGCGGCGCCACGGGTATTTCCGCCTGCCAGTCGACCCCGTCCGGGTAGGTGGCTTCCCACGGATAGGGTTGGGGTTCCGGCGGCAGCGCCGGCTCGCCAGGCGGTGGCGCGGGAGGGCGCAGCCGGGCGGCAAGTCCACCCGCCAGCTCCTTCAGACGCGTCAATAGTTCAGTCGCCATGGGATTTCCGTCCATCCAGGTTCGATGCGCCTGTCCGCAATCTCGATAATATCATGGCGTTGCCTGGCCGTCGCGCTATCCGTGCAGCGCGCTGAAGACCGAGATGGCGTCCCGGATTTCCGGCATGGCCCGGTCCACCGCCTGCTCACCCACCGCGATCAGCTCGTCCGCCCGGTCGAACTCCAGCAAACCGATATGGCCGATCCTGGGATTGATGCTGACGTCCGGGGGGTCGCCGGCCAGCCGGCTGCGGGCGATCCGGTCCTGGATGATGTTCAGCGACGTCACCATCACATTGAAGGTGCTGGGTTCGCCATGCCGGAAATGGCGGAACGAAGAGGCCAGGGACTTGGCGGATTCGCCGTTTTCGTTCGGCGGTTCCTCGGTTTCATGCGCCTTGCCCATGATGTCGGCGTTCAGGTTGACCGCGATCACCATCTCGGCGCCCAGCGCGCGGCAGACCGATACCGGAACCGGATTGACCAGCGCGCCGTCCACCAGCCAGTGGCCGTTGACGCGCAAGGGCTTGAACACGCCGGGCAGCGACAGCGAGGCGCGCATGGCGTTGACGGCCCGGCCCTCGCGCAGCCAGATTTCATGGCCCGTCCACAAGTCGGTCGCGACGGCCACGAAGGGTGTTTTCATATCCTCGATGGCAAGGTCGCCCAAATAATGGTCGGCCTCGCCGAACAGCCTTGAACCCGAGATCATCCCGCCGTTTAGCGGCAGTTTCAGGTAACGCAGCATTTTCAGCGTGGTGAGCCCGCGCGCCCATTCCTCCAGGGCGTCGGCATGGCCGGCCAGATAGAAGCCGCCGACCAGCGCGCCGATCGAACTGCCCGCGACGACATCCGGGACCAGGCCCAGCCTGTCGATGGCCTTCAGGACTCCCAGATGGGCCCAGCCGCGCGCGACACCGCTTCCCAATGCCAGGCCAATACGTATATGCGCCATAATTCTCCTATTCTCGACAAAACAGACGGCGCAGTGCCCCGGATGTTCCGTACAAAGCGACAAGTCACTTTAACAAGGTCACCAATGTGACGAAATCATGATCGCATGAACTGGTAAATATCGGGTATAGGCCCGCGGCCTTGGTTTCCGGTCGTGAAAATATCCGGTGAAAGCCTCGCCGACCGGCATTATCCCGCATTCTGGCCCGTTTCTTGCTTATTCCTAAAGGAATAGAGGTTTTTTACGCGTTTGTTAATTTTTTTAGGTAAATAGATGAGTGAGCGTTGTGCGAACCGACGCCCTCCGTGGGTGGACAACGAGAACGGATACCCGACCGTGGCGCCGGTAATTCAGGAATACCCGACAAATTCGAGGATGTGGCCGGGCGCTGCCAGTCGGGCCTCAGCCGTAGTCGCTGCATGCTTGCGACGGCTGTTTGTCGCCACGACTCTGGCCTCCTGCGCGGCGGTGGGGCTGTCCGCATGTGCGATAGCGCCTTCACCCGAACCGACAGAAGTCGGGGACGAGACCGAGACCGGGCCGGCGGCGGCCTCCGCAGAACCAACGGAAGGGTCCGCCGGCGTTGCCCGTGGGGTGGACGGGGACGGCGTGGCTGCCGGGACGGCCGCAGGCAGTGGCGGCGATGACCGGGAAAAAGCCGTAGCGGGCGAAGCGGCCGCGACGGCCGGTTCGGACAAGCCGAAGGATCTGGAATATGCAACCCGCCCGGACGAGCAGTTGCTGATCCTCGAGGTCCGTCTGAGGCGCTATATCCTTACCGAGGGAATGTTCGGCTATATCGAAGGCGGCGGCCTGCTGTTGCCGCTGGGCGAATATGCGCGGGCGCTGGAGTTCAATATCGCGGTGGACACGGCGAACGGCCGCGCCAACGGCTGGTACATGGACCAGGACCGCCTGTTCGCGCTTGATATTCTCAGCGGCACGGTGGTCATCGACGGGCGCAGGCAGGCCTATGACAGGGGTCTTGTGGAGCTGCATCGCGAAGATATCTTCGTTGACACCCGCCTGCTGTCGCAGTGGTTTCCCGCGGATGTGGAGTTCGACCTGTCGAACCTGCTGGTCAGGATAAAGAGCCGGGAGCCGCTGCCCATCGAACGAAGGGCCGAACGCGAACAGCGCCGCGGCGCCGCGCTGGCCCGCAAGAAGAAGGCGGAAGCGGAATACGAAACAATCGACGCGCCCTATCAGTGGGTGGACTGGCCGATGGTCAATTTCAGCAGCACCGCCGGCTATAGCAAGACCGCCGGTGGCGACGGCGAGGTCAGCGGCAGTTACAATCTGCTGGCGGCGGGCGATCTCATGAAAATGGGGTCGAAGCTGTTTGTCAGCGGCAGTGAGGAACGCGGCGTTTCGCTGGTCCGCCTCGAAATGGGGCGCAAGGACCCCGACGGCCAGCTGCTCGGCCCGCTCGGCGCAACCGAATACCTCTTTGGCGATATCGTCACGCCGGCCCATGACGACATTGCGAGGCCCCGCCTGGGGCGCGGCGCGCAGATCTCCAGCTTTCCCCTGGAGCGGGCCAGCGATTTCGACAGCATCAATCTGATCGGCGAATTGCCGCTGGGCTGGGAAGTCGAACTGTACCGCAACGAGATTCTGCTGGATTTCAGGGCTTCGCGCGCGGATGGGCGCTATGAGTTCGACGAGGTCCCGCTGCTTTTCGGCCTCAACGTGCTGACCTTGAAATTCTTCGGGCCGCAGGGCCAGTACCGCGAGGAAACCCGCCGGGTTCTGGTCGGGCAGGGACAGGTGGCGCCGGGCGAGTTCAATTACCGGCTCGCCGTGACCCAGCAGGACGAGTATCTGATCCCCGTCCAGGACGATACCGCGGTATCAACGGCGAATTCCGAGCTTCAGGGTGAGGTGCGCGCCATCACCGAAGCCGAATATGGCCTGAACAAGCATTTTTCGGTTGCCGGCGGGGCCAGCAGCATCGCCTTGCCAGACGGCCGGCACAATTACGGCAAGCTGGGGCTGCGCTTCGGCTGGCGCAATCTCTATAGCCGTTTCGACATTATCGGCGACAGCATGGGCGGCGGTGCGGTCAAGGGCGGGGCGCAGGTCAGCATGCCGCTGAACCTGTCGCTGCTGGTCGAGCATATCGAACTCAGGGATTTCGTCAGCGAGGAGTTTCCCGAGGATATCGATCCCACGCTCAGGGTCAGCAAGCTCGGCTTGAACGGCGTCGCGCCGGTCGGCTCGCTGTTACGGGTGCCCTTCAGCATCACCGCCGAACACGAAACAAGCGAGTCGGGGGCAACGGAAACCGAACTGCGAAATCGTGTTTCGACCTCGATCAGCCGGGTTTCGCTTTCGAACTGGCTGTTGTGGCGGCGCACGGAGGGCGCGATCAGCGACACGACGAATGCGGAAGGGGCGTTGCTGATTGGCGGACATCTCTACCGCACCATACTGCGAGGCGAACTCCAGTACGGGATCAAGCCGGAGAGCGAACTGACCCGCGGCATATTGAGCGCCGAGCGGCATTTCGGTACGGACACCACCGGCCGCGTGAGCGTGGAACGCACCTTTACCGGCCAGGAAGTCACGACCCTGTCGGCGGCGCTCAGCCAGCGCTTCGACATCGCGGCGCTGGGGCTGAACGGATCCTGGAGCGACGACGGGGCCGCCAGCGTATTCCTCAGCCTGTCCTTCGCCTTCGGCCGCGAGCCGCGCACGGGAGACTGGGGCATGTATTCCGATGCGGTCGCGGAAAACGGGTCGGTATCGGCGCGTGTCTTCCTGGACAATGATCTCGACGGCAGATACGGCCCCGACGATACCCCCGTCGAAGGCGCCACATTCGATACGGGCCGCGGCATCATCCGCGAGACCACCGATGAAGACGGCGTCCTTTTAATGACCGGCCTGCCCGCCTGGCGCGACGTGGATGTGACCATCCCTCCACAGGGGCTGGAAGATCCTTACTGGTCGCCCAGCGCCGACGGCTTTACCGTCAGGACCCGCCCCGGAACGGCGTCGCTGGTCGATTTTCCGGTGATCGTCACGGGCGAGGTGGACGGCATGGTCTATGCCCGTCAGGGCGGGGCGATATTGGAGGTTGCCGATGTCGCCATGGAACTGGTCGACGAAGAGGGCGAGACCGTCGCCCAGACGCGCAGCGCCTTCGACGGGTTCTTCCTGTTCGAAAGGGTCAGACCCGGCCGCTATACGGTGCGGGTGAGCACGGCGCAGCTGCGGCGCCTGGGCCTGGTCGCAGCGGACACGAAGACAGTGGAAATCTTGGGTGACGGCACGATCGCCGGCGGGCTGCAGTTCATACTGACCCCCGCAACCGCGCTTTGAACGGAGAACCCGGTCAGTCCCCACATGCTAGAGTATTTCAAGATTGACTGGCGTCGGCATCGAGCGACCTCATACTTCGAGACAAGCCTGAAGGCCCTCCTCAGCATGGAGACCTTTGCGCGAATGCATTTTCCCGGCGCCGCCGGTCGTCCCACCCCCTCCCCAACCCCTCCCCCGCCCAGTAAAGGTCTCAATGCTGAGGAGCGGCGGAGCCGCGTCTCGAAGTGTGAGGGCGCGCCGCCGGCGCAAGCCCGAATCCAAACAATCTTGAAATGCTCTATTGCGGCACCGCAAACTCGCCCGTGGCCATTTCAACCGCGTCTTCCAACGGCGGCGTGGTGAATGTCACGGCGATCTTCCCGCCGGATAGCTTCACACCCTCCGGCAGGGTCAGGGGCATGACCACGGTGCGCGTCGCGTTGGGAACATAGACCGCCAGCAATTTGATCTGGGACACGACGATCCCGTTGCTCCTGCCCGAAGGGAAATAGGTCGCGGTCAGGTCGCCATAGACCGATCTCGCGCCGTTTCGGTTGATCGTGAAGGATAGCGCCGGGTTGCCGCCTCCCTCGCCGGCGGGCGCCAGCGAAAAACCGCTTAACGTGGCGGCGGCCGACAAATTGCCATGGCGAACGATGACCGGCAGCGTAACGCCGGGGATAATTGTGAGATTAATGCTGAGGTCCTGGTTGCCACCGAGGCTTTCCACGCTGCGCCCGGCGCCTTCTTTCGGAATCGCCTGTATGAACATATGGGAACGGTACTCGCCCTCGGGCAGTTCGGGCGGCTTGCGCAGCAGGATCCGGATGCTCTGTGTCTGGCCCGGCTGCAATTCGATCTGGCGCGGCGCATAGCGGAACATGTCCTTCGCCGATCTCACCGCCGACTGGTCCGCGCCTTCGGCGATGCGCTCGAAGCTGCCATCCTCGCGCATCCGCATTTCGACGATTGAAATGCGGTAGGTTGCCGGTTCCGACCCGTTATTCACCAGCGTGATGACATGCGACCGCGTGCGCCCCTCGAAGACGATGCGGGTCGGCGCAATGGTCAGGTTGCCGATGCCCTGGGCATGGACCGGTTGGCCCAGCAGCGGGACGATCAACGCTGTGGCGAGTGCAAGGATGATTGCGTAACGCATGGAGCAAAATTCCCGGAAGGCTGAAACATATAACAGGCCAGGCCGACTGCCGCCCGTTGTCGTCCCGCGCATGCTAGAGCAACTAATTATGCGAGACAATGACGTCAAGCGTGCCATTGTATCCGCGGCGGGCCGTATTACGCGCCAGGCGCAGCGAGGCGCCGATGGTAAATTCCGTGTCTCCCGCCGGTCCGATATGGGGCGTTTTGCCGGCATTGTGGGTAAAGGTCGCGATCACCGGACCCTCCGGACTATTGGCGCCGTGACCGGCCTGCTCGATCGATATGGCGAATGTCTGGTTCGGCAGGCCCTGGACGGCGACCGAAGCCGAAAGCGGCGGTTTGCCACGCCTCCCACCGGCCTGCCCGCCGGACCTGGCGGCGACCAGGCGCAAGGTTTCGGTCCCGTTCGGCACTCCCGAAATACCCAAATTCATCGGGGTGACGAATTCGATCACCATGTTTTCCGCGACGGTGGCCGTCGCCGTGACCCGCACTGCCCCGGTCTTGCCCGAGGCCGGGTCCGTAAGGGCGTAATTCGCCACAGCTGCCGCCGTCTCCGCCCGCCCGATCCCGGGTGCGGCGGCCGCGGCCAGCAGAAATGCAATCGCTGTAGCTGTCTTGTGATGTATCATGACCTGGTCAATCCGTTCGAACGCCTTGGCCTTGCTGTTGTCCCGCTTCCATTAACCGGCTGTGACAACTTTGAGTTCGGATTTCCGGAAGCGATGGCCGGAAAGGGCCTTCGCTTCCGGATCCGAAACTGGCCACGGTGCTCAGAACAAGCTTGCACCCGTCAGTTATAGCTCAGGGTAACGTCGAACGAGCCGCTATAGGCGCCCGCCGTCTGGTTTGCGCCGACCGTGAGAGTGGCGCCGACACCAAAGGCGTTCGGCTGCGAACCCGCCCCGCTCAAGCTGCCGGAGGCGTCATGAGTGAAATCGTCGACGGCCATATCGGCGCCGGCG
>CAMYNJ010000154.1:9524-15607 GCA_947259795.1 uncultured Alphaproteobacteria bacterium
ACGATGGAGCCGTTCACCGGCAGGGTGACCGAATAAGTCTGGCTGGGAAGACCCGAAACCTCGAACCCGGCGGCGGTCGGCGCGCCGCCGAGGCCGATCGCCGTGCTGGCGCCATTGACGCCGCCATCGGGATCGATGATTACCGTCGTGGCGCCGGTGCTGGGCGCGATCGAGCCGAAGTCGAGATCCGACGTCTTGGCGAGCACGATCGGGTTGTTGATCAGCGCGTTGATATTGGCGCTCTGGGTGGCCGAGGCCTGTGCGTTGGCGTCGGCGGCCGTCAGGGCGGTGAAACTGCCAATCGCCACGGCGACCAGCGCGATGAGAGATAATTTTCTAAACAACATAATGACTACTCCTTCTGAAAAGCACCAAGCCAGAAAATGGACTGATTTGGTAATGTGTCGGACCTTTTTGGCCCATTATGCAAATTTGAAATAGATAAACTCCAATCATAATAGGTATCAAGCAACAATCATGCCACAGCGCGCGTTCGAACCGCTCAGTACGACACGACCAGATCGAACGTGCTGTTATAGGGGCCGGCGCTCAACTGGTCTGTCACATACATCGTGGCGCCCACCGTTACGGTCGCCTTGCCTTGTGCGTTGAACACCCCGTTGGCGCCGGCCGGCGGCTCGGATACGAAACCGTCGATGACCATGTCGCCGGTCGGGCCCGGGATGACGATCGGCGAGCCAGGCAAGATGATCGTGAAGGGCTGCAGCTTCTCGCCGCTAATCTGAAACGCCGCCGGCGAGACGACGCCACCCATTGGAACAACGCCGCTATACAGGGGACTCTGACCCGACGGATAGAGGATCACGGTTCCCGTCGGCGCGGTCGCCACCACCGCACCGAATTCCATATCCTGGAGCAGTTTGGTCTTAATGGGCTTGTTTCCTTGCGCGGCCGTGGCGGCCGCGCCGGCAAGATAGACAAGCAGCGCAAGGAATCCCGCCGCCGCAACAATGCGGCGCCGGCGTCCGATCGCCTTGAATGTGATCCCCTTGAAAAACATTTCCAACAGAAGCTCCTTGCCCAGCTTCGTCATGCCATTTCCAGCTTCTTTCGCCATGATGGCATGATGGTTCGACCCCAATGGTCATAAGCTCATTGGACTATAGAGGTAAAATGTAAAAAAATAGTAAAGGCATACCCCTATAGAAGAGGTTTCGATGCTATACTAATTTGGTTATATAAGTCTAAAGGAGTAGTTCTCTTTTGCGCGAATGCGCGAGCAGGCTTGCAGGCCATGTCACCAGGACAGCCTTGCAGGACGGAACGGACCACAGTCCGTTCCGCAGACCAGGATGTCAATCGGAGATTGTCAGTAGCTCGGCGTATTCCAGCCGTTGGCGATCAGTTCCAACTCGTTCTCGGCGGATACGGCCGCCTCGTCGCCCATGGAGAACAACTGGCTGATCGTCGGCAAGGTAGTCGGTGGTTTTCCAGCCACCGGACCTTCCGCGGGGGCGCCGGCGACGGCGTCGATCGTTTCGGCGAAATCCGCGTCGGCCATACCGGCGGCGGCATCCGCGCCGGAGCCCCGATCGCCGTCTTCTTCCGTTACGGGAATAGTGGGACCCACGGCGTCGCCGTCGTCGGTGCCATCATCTCCGTCGTCGTTACTATTGTCGTCATCGTCGTCGCCATCATTGTCGCCATCGTCGTCGCCATCGTCGTCATCATCGTCGTCATCGTCGTCATCGTCGTCATCATCGCCGCCACCGCCGCCGTGTCCCTTTCCGGGATTGTCGCCATTGGGACCGCCATTGCCCTTGCCCTTGCCGTAATTGCCGTCGCCATTGCCCGCCAGGGCGGCGTTGACGGCAATATCGCCGGTCATGACATCGATGGAAACCGGCGCGAAAAGCGCGAGCGTAAAGACGCATGCGGCAACGCCGCCGCAAAGCCGTTTGCGGAATCCGCCCCGAACGACCGTCGCCGTGGCGGGCAGGAACATCGGCCCTTGCGCGCCATTCTGGATCTCGCCGGTATTCATATGTCCTGTCTCAATCATAGCGCCCTCCGGGCGTCTGGCGGGCCAAATTGGCTTCAGCCTCGTTTGGTTCGTCGAACACGGGCAGTTTCCTTGCTTTTCGTTCGTCTGGCATTTCATGGGCCGGCCGGTTTTCTGAGAGGCCGCCGCCAGGCGAATACAACTACCCGAACATCCCATACTGAAGCACAAAATCCTGAACAGTCGGTTAAGCGCGTTCCTTAATATCCGGTTAACAGGCGCGGGGCCCGGCCATAAGCAAAAAAAGCGGCGGAGGGTCTCCCCTCCGCCGTAAAGACTGGACGTGATACTGGTCTGTACTCCCGCCATTCCCGTCGACCAGGCGGAAACGGTAAATCCTCACTGGGCGATCACGGTTTCCGGGCCGTCGGCGGTGCGCCAGGTGCCCCAGCCGCTCCGGATCGCTTCCAGTTCTTCCTCTTCCGACAGCTCCGATTCCTCGGGCAGCCCGGCGAGTTCCTTGATCACCTTATTGTTCGCGGGCTCCGCATCCTCGGCAATCGGCATGATTCCCGGCTGTTCGATTTCGCCGCTGTCCGCGGCAGTCCCTTCGGCGACGGCGGTGACGGCGTCATCGTCAGCCGAGGACTGGTCGTCGGCCAGCTGCTTCTGCTGTCCCGGTGCGCCGTCCCGGCCATTGCCGTTGCCATTACCGTTTCCACCGCTATTGCCATTACCGTTACCGTTGCCGGCAAAGGCGGCGTTGACTGCCAGTCCATGATCGTCGAGGGCGACCGGCAAGGCGGTTGCGGTCGCCAGGGTGATAACGCAGATGGAAGTCAGCGCGGCCACGCGAAGGGCGCCGGTCTTTCCTGCCATAGAGAAATCGGGCATGTGCATCATCTTTGGACTCGTCCTCACGAACTGGGTTGGGTTCGATCCCCCGTGCGCATTTTTGCGCGTTATGCAGGGACAACGAAGCAATGCCGGCATTATTCCATGGGAGATCGAAAAAATAATACGGCGCCGGCCGGCTGGCCGCGACTTCGGGCAGCCATGGTCGAGAGTGCGCCGGATGTTCTAAATTTCCGTAAATCTTGATGAAAATTATTGCCGGTATCGCGCAGATATTAACAACCGGCGCGCCATCTTCAGCTTTTTTTTACAAACGGGGGAATAAACTCCATCCCGGTTCGTTAAGAGTTCTGAACGGTTAAGGGAAGGTCTCTTTGGACAAGCGTACAAAAGCCGAGATGATTGCCTTGCTGCCGCGCCTCAGGCGCTTTGCACGGGGCCTGACCGGATCCGAAGAGGAAGCGGACGATCTGGTGCAGGCTGCCTGCGAGCGGGCAATCCAGCGAATCGGCCAGTGGCAACCGGGGACAAGGCTCGACAGCTGGATGTTTCGCATTATGCAAAACCTGTGGATCGATGCGATCCGCATGGGCAAGCTGCGGGGAAGCCATCTGTCGGTCGTCGACCCGGAAAGCCAGCAGGCCCCGGGCATGGACGGCGAGCAGGCCACCATGAACCGGCTGACGCTGGAAGCGGTTCGCCGGGGCGTGCAGCGCCTGCCGCCGGATCAGCGCTCGGTTCTGCTTCTCGTTTGTGTCGAAGGGCATTCCTACAAGGAAACCGCCGAAACGCTCGGGATACCCGTAGGGACGGTGATGAGCCGTCTTTCAAGGGCCCGGCTCGCGCTGAACCGCATGGTCGGTGGCCCCGATTCCGGGGCCGTGGCCGCAGGCGGCGGCGAAGCGTGACGGGGCAGGGGACCTGGAAGAACCGGTCAGGTCGTAACGAACCATGATTTTTGAGAGGCCGTAATGAAACAGCTCGATGCCAATACACTGGTCGCATATGCCGACGGCGAGCTAGACACCGAATCCGCGGCGCTGGTCGAAGCACTGCTGACGGAGGACGCGGAAGCTCGCGACGTCATGGGGAAGCTGCGCGACAGCGCATCCCTGATTCGCGCGGCCCATGGCCATGTTCTGCATGAAGCGGTGCCTGACAGGCTGTTGGATATTATCGATGCGGCTCCCCTGTCCGACGAGGCAGGCGGTGAGGTGGTTCCGCGGCATATCGTGAACATGATTCTCGATGCGCCCGACGATGAGATCGAGGCGGGCGTCCCGTCCCTGGTCGGGGCCGTGCAGAAAACCGAACCGGCCTCGGTGATTCCGATGGGGCGCCGGCGTTCGATCGCCGCTTTCGCAACGGCGGCGGTGTTCGCCGCGGCGATGGTCGGCGGCGGCATGATGTTCGAGAAATATTCGTCGGCCCTGAACCAGGGCGGCATGACACACCAGGCCAGGGCCGTCACCGCCATGAACGACCCGTGGCGCGAGGCCGCCTTCCAGGAGGCACTGGAGACCAGGAAAAGCGAGGCGGCCGTGATCTGGGCCAATCCCGAGAACGGGCGTAGCGGCGCGATCGTCCCGGTCAAGACCTATCGCCGCGACGACGGCACATTCTGCCGGGCGTTCCGGACGGTCGATACCGGTGCGGCGCCGGACCAGCCCAACTACGGCGTTGCTTGCCGCGAACCCGGCGAGGAGGGACGCTGGATCAGGACGGTCGAGGCGATCGCGGCGCCGGGTGCGGGCGCGAAGCTACAATTCTGATGTCGTCACGGGACATGGCGTCCCGCAGTCGGCACTGGCTGGGTTAAAAGGATCAGAGAAGGGGGCTCCCGAAACGGGGCCCCCGAGATATTGGGTGGTTTAGGCTGCGCGAGGCGGAGATATTGTTTGGCCTGTTATTCCGGAGGTTGATTCAGTGCGCATCTCTTGTCGCGCTGCTGATTCTTGCCGGATGTCTGCAGGCGGATGAAGAGGGCGGCGGCTTTCTGGAAAGCCTGCGCGGCAAATTCTCGGCGGATTATGACCCGCCGGACTACAAGGGATCGCCGCTGGGCGAATTGCCTTCATACCGGCAGGGTGACGCCTATACCTATTCCAGCGGGCGGACCGAAACCATCCAGGAAATTCTCGACGACCGGGTCATCTGGCGTAACGATCTGGAATCCAGTTTCGAGCGTTATCCCAATTTCGTTTTCCCGTCGGTCCGCACGAAGACCGACCGGGGCGAAGTAGGGCGCAGCTTTGATGTGCCGCCCGATGTGCTGTGGCCGCTGATCCCCGGAACGAGGCGGCAGTTCAAGAGCGAAGTGCGGGTCAAACTCGACGGGCAAAACGGCGAGCGGCTGTTTTACCGCGAGTGGATCTGCACCGTGGTCGGCAAGTCCGTGGTCGAGGTGCAGTTCGGCCGGTTCGACTCGGTCGAGATTGCCTGCGACCGTTACAGTCGGGGGAAATGGCGCGAGAACAGAACCTGGTACTATGTACCGGAAATCGGCCATTACGTGAGGCGGGTCGACCGGTTTCTCGGCCGCGACACGCGGGATACCGAACTGGTTTCGATTCAGCAGGGGCTCGATGGGTTGAGCCGCGACGCCAAGCGTGCCCTCTACGATCTCGAGCAGCAGACGCTGGAGCGCATGCCTTCGGGCAAGGCGGCGAACTGGCGGTCCAGTGAGGGCAATATCGCCGTGACGATGGTGGTGACCAAGACCATGAAAACGGAAGCGGGCCAGTTCTGCCGGACCTTCCGCCAAGTGATCAGCGAAGCGGCAGGCGACAGGCTGGTCCCGGGGCTTGCCTGCCGCACCTGGAACGGAAGATGGGTGCGCCTTTAATAGGCATTTAGTTCAATTGCCTAATGATTAGGCTGAAATCCTAGGCTCCAGACCCATAGCAACCAGCAACATGGCCGCCCGACAGGATGAAAGCGATTGGGCGACAAAGTTGATCCGTCAGCGCACGGATTTTGTCGTGCGCCCGCCGCGCGAGCGTCCGAACAGCCATTGACCTGAAAGTCCGCAAAAAACCTATTGACAGGATCGCATAATAATATAACTAATATGTTATGGAACAATCAGGTTATATACATTCGCAAACGAATCTCGACGCTGTTTTTGCGGCGTTGGCTGACCCTACGCGGCGGGCAATACTGTCACGGCTCGCCGACGGTCAGGCTTCGGTAAATGAGATCGCCGCGCCATTTGAAATAAGCCAGCCCGCAGTCTCGAAGCATCTGAAGGTGCTGGAACGTGCAG
>CAMYNJ010000155.1 GCA_947259795.1 uncultured Alphaproteobacteria bacterium
GCCGCGGCATTTAGCGGGAATGAAGCGACGAAGGACAGCGCTGCCATGCCCGCGATCGAACCCAGCCCGAAACAGGCGATATAGGCCAGCGCCATGCCGGCCGACTGGGCGACCGCAACCAGCAGCACCAGCAGCGCGCCCGAACCCGCCGCCCCATGCAACAGCCCGACCGTCAGCGCCTTGGCCAGCCCGTGCCGGGGATGGCGGTGCTCATGGGGGCTGCCGGCATGGTCCCGCTTCTTCTCGGTTTCGTGTGAATGGGCGTGCAGATGGCGCGCGCCATCGTCATGCTCATGGGCATGAAAATGGATGCGCCGACGATAGAGGGTCCACAGCACATTGAGGCCCAGCCCCGCAACCATGATGCCGACAAGGAATTCCAGCGCTGCCTCCAGTCCCTCGCCCAGGGAAAGGCCAAGCAACAGAACGGTCCCGCAGATCGCGAACAGGGCGATAGTATGGCCAAGGCCCCACCACGCCCCGCGCAAGACCAGGCTGCGCCGCGTCGATGGCCGCGCGCTCAACGCGGCCACGGCGGCCAGGTGGTCGGCCTCCAGCGCATGCTGCATGCCGACAAGGGCGCCGAACGCCAATAGTGACCAGAGTTCCATGAAATTTACGTCCATTGCGCCGTCAGGAATCGAGCAGGGAGTATGCAGGCGTCTGGCGCTTCTGTACAGGGGTTGCCATCCCATGCTGCGGCGGGAGATATTGCTGGCCGCGCTGGCCCTGACTGGCCGACAAGAAAAAACAACCGGCAAGGATATTGGGGGAAAGACCGGTTTACCTGGCCGGGCAACCGGTGCATTTTTAGCCGCGTAAGACAAGGGAGGACGCCATGAATGTTACCCGCGCCAACGGGATCCAGTTGCACTATGCGGTCGAGGGGCCAGAGGATGCGCCCGTCATCGTCTTCTCGAATTCGCTGGGGACGGACTTCCGCGTCTGGGATCGGCTGGTCGACCGATTCGACGGCCGCTACCGCATGCTGCGTTACGACAAGCGCGGGCATGGCCTGTCCGAGGCGACGCCTGCGCCCTATGCGATGGACGACCATGTGGGCGACCTGATCGGGCTCCTGGATCACCTGAAGCTCGACAGGGTAGTGGTCTGCGGCCTGTCGGTAGGCGGCTTGATCGCCCAGGGCCTTGCCGCGCGCCAGCCCGAACGCATGCGGGCGATGATCCTGATGGATACCGCCGCGAAGATCGGCACGGCCGAAATGTGGAACGAGCGCATTGCAGTGATCGGGAAGGGCGGCATCGAGGCGTTGGCCGACCCGATCATGGAGCGCTGGCTGTCCGCCAAATTCCGTGCGGAAAAGCCTGAGGAAGCGCTGGCCTGGCGCAACATGCTGACCCGCACCCCGGTGGATGGCTATGTGGGCACCAGCGCCGCGATCAGGGATACGGACCTGACCGAAAACACGGCCAGGATCGCCATGCCGGTGCTGGGGATTGCCGGCTCGGAGGACGGCGCCACCCCGCCTGATCTGGTGCGCGGCACGATCGATCTGATAGAGGGGGGGCGATTCGAACTGATAGAGGGCGCGGGGCACCTGCCCTGCGTCGAGGACCCGGACAGGGTCGCCGGCCTGATCGTCGCATTCCTGGGGGAGAACGGCATTGGCTGACGATCGCTTCACCGCGGGCATGAAGGCGCGGCGGTCGGTGCTGGGCGATGCCCATGTCGACCGCGCGGAATCGAGCAAGACGCCGTTCGATGAGGATTTCCAGCGCTACATCACCGAGAACGCCTGGGGCTGGGTCTGGACCCGCCCCGGCCTCGACAAGCCGGTGCGCAGCCTGCTGACGCTGGCGCTGCTGGCCGCCCAGGGCCATTGGGAGGAATTCGCCATGCATATCCGCGCGACGCGAAACACCGGCGCGACTCCGGATCACATCAAGGAGATGCTGTTCCACGTCGCTGTCTATGCCGGCGTGCCGGCCGCCAACCGCGGCTACGCCATCGCCAAACAGACCTACCAGGAAATGGAAGAGCAAGATGCCGAAGGAGGCAAGCCATGACCGCCCACGGACCCTTCAGTCCGCGCGACTGGGGCAGCCACCCGTCCTACGTCCATCCTGACTATAAATCGACGGTCCTGCGCGGGCCGACCAGACCGCTGATCCCGCTGAAACCGACGCTGTCGGAGTTGACCGGGCCGGTTTACGGCCAGACAAGCGTCGGCCCGCTGGACCATGACATGACCAGGAATGCGCGGGTCAATGGCGAGCCGCTGGGCGAGCGCATCATTGTCGCCGGGCGGGTGCTGGACGAGGACGGGCGGACGCTGCCCAACACGCTGATCGAAGTCTGGCAGGCCAACGCCGCCGGCCGTTACATCCACAAGAATGACCAGCATGATGCGCCGCTGGACCCTAATTTCCGCGGCAGCGGACGCTGCGTCACCGATGCGCAAGGCCGCTACAAGTTCTACTCCATCAAGCCGGGTGCCTATCCCTGGGGTAACCATCCCAACGCCTGGCGGCCCAACCACATTCATTTTTCGCTGTTCGGGCCCAGCTTCATCACCCGGCTGGTGACGCAGATGTATTTCCCGGGCGACCCGCTGCTGGACCTGGACCCGATCTACAATGCATCGCCGGAAGGTAGGCGCGAACTGATGGTCTCGAATTTCGACCTCGACGTCACCGAGCCTGAATTCGCGCTGGGTTACACATTCGATATCGTGCTGCGCGGCCGCAACGCCACTCCGGCGCAGGAGTAGAGAGATGAGCCTGAAACAGACGCCGTCGCAGACTGTCGGCCCCTTTTTCGCCTATGGCCTGACGCCCGAGCAATATGGCTACGATTTCAAGGAACTGGCCGGCGGCCGGCTGATCGACGACGAGACCGAGGGCGAGCGCATCCATATCGTCGGCCGCGTGCTCGACGGCGAGGGTAAGGCGGTCGACGACGCCATGGTCGAAATCTGGCAGGCCGACGCCCAGGGCCGTTACGCGCACCCCGCCGACCCGCGCGGATCGAACCTGGCCTTCAAGGGCTTCGGCCGCTACGGCACGGGAACCGACCCCGAGTGTCGTTACATGTTCGATACGATCAAACCGGGTTCTGTCGAGGGCCAGGCGCCGCATATCACCATGTGCGTCATGTGCCGCGGCATGCTGTCCCACGCCTTCACCCGGGTCTATTTCTCGGACGAGCGGCAAGCCAACGGGAACGATGCGGTGCTGGCCACCGTGCCGGAGGATCGGCGCGGCACCCTGATCGCCGAACGCGAGGAAACGGTGGCGGGAGTCATCTATCGCTTCGATGTGCACTTGCAGGGGGCCGAGGAAACGGTATTTTTCGACCTGTAAGAAAATCCGGGAAAGAGAACCAATGACCGAACCCTGCATCATCACCGTGGCGATCACCGGCTCCGTGCCGCGCAAGGAAGACACGCCGGCGGTGCCGGTAACCGTTTCCGAGCAGATCGAATCCACCCATGAGGCCTTCGAGGCCGGGGCCACTATCGTCCATGTCCATGTGCGCGACGAGCAGCAGCGCCCGTCTTCCGACGCGGACAAGTTCGCCGCCTTCCAGGACGGCGTGCGCAAGCATTGCCCGGGGATGATCGTGCAGTTTTCGACCGGCGGACGCGGCCGCGCGGCGGAGGAACGCGGCAGCATGCTGCACCACCGGCCCGACATGGCGTCGCTGGCCACCGGCTCGGTGAACTTCCCCAACATGATTTACGAGAACCACCCGGAGCTGGTGCGCGAACTGGCCGAGCGAATGCTGGAATACGGCATCAAACCGGAAATCGAGATATTCGACCTGGCGATGCTCTATGCGGCGGCCCGCATGGCCGGCGAGGGGCTGTTGAAGGCGCCAATGCATGTGCAGTTCGTCTTCGGGCTGAAGAACGCCCTGCCGCCGCGCCGCGAAATCCTGGAATTCGAGCTGGCGGAGCTCAAAGAACTGATTCCGGACGCCACCTGGACCGCCGCCGGCATCGGCCGCAGCCAGTTGGAGTTGAACCGCTGGGCGCTGGAACTGGGCGGCCATTGTCGCACCGGGCTGGAAGACAATATCCGCTTCGACAAGTCGCGCCTGGCGGCCAGCAATGCCGAACTGGTGGCCCGTGTCGCCGAACTCTGCGGCGAATACGGGCGCCATCCCGCCTCGGTCGCGGAAGCGCGCAAAACTCTCTCGATGGCGCCCGCGACCGCAGTGGCGTGACGCGGCGCGCGGTCGGGACTATGCTGCCGGCATGAGCATCTCGCCCGCCGACTCCGCCCTTTATGGCGCCCTGTTTTCCGACCCGGAAATAGCCGAGGCGTTTTCCGACGCCGCCACCGTCCGCGCCATGCTGGATGTCGAGGCGGCGCTGGCGCGGGTCCAGGCGCGGCTGGGAATCATCCCGGAGGACGCCGCGGGGCGGATTGCTGCCGTGGCGGAGTCCTTCGAGCCCGACACTGCCGGGATCGCCGCAGGGACCGAGAAATCCGGCGTGCCGATCATCCCGCTGGTCGAACAGCTTCGCGCCGCCGTTGGGGGCGAGGCGGCGGCCTATGTCCATTGGGGCGCGACCAGCCAGGATATCGTCGATACCGGGCTGGTGCTGCGCCTACGCGGCGTGGTCGGCCTGCTTGCGGAAAAGATCGAGCGACTTTCGGGCCTGCTGGCCGGATTGGCCGACAAACACCGTTCCACGGTGATGGCTGCGCGCACCCGTTCGCAACAGGCATTGCCGACCAGCTTCGGACTGAAGGTGGCGGGTTGGCTGTCACCGCTGATCGATCACGCAGCCCGGCTGGACGAAATTCGGCCGCGCCTGATGGCCGTGCAATTTGGTGGCGCAGTGGGCACGCTGGCGGCGCTGGGCGATCGCGGCGTTGAAGTGATGGAGGTGCTGGGCGGGGAACTGGATCTGTCCGTCCCGGCCGGGCCCTGGCACGTGCAGCGGGATAATCTCGTTGAGTTCGCGGGCTGGCTCTCCATGGTCACCGGCAGCCTGGGCAAGATGGCGCAGGATTTGATCCTGCTGGCGCAGTCGGAGGTCGCGGAGGTTCGCCCCGGCGCGGGCGGCGGGTCCAGCACCATGCCGCAGAAATCCAACCCGGTGGCTTGCGAGGCCATGGTGACCCTGGCGCGTTCGAACGCCTCGTTGCTGTCGGCCATGCATCAGGCAATGATCCAGGAGCATGAACGCGGCAGCCCCGGCTGGCAGCTTGAATGGCTCACCCTGCCGCAAATGGCCGTGGCGACCGGCGCGGCCCTGAACCGCGCCATCGAGGTCATCGAGACGCTGGAAGTCGATGCCGCCCGCATGCGCGCAAATCTGGATGAATCCAACGGCCTGATTCTCGCCGAGGCCGCGGCTTTCGCCCTGGCGATTCATATACCGCGCCCGCAAGCCCAGACACTGGTCAAGGAGGCGTGTGGCGAGGTCGTGCATTCCGGTCGCAGCCTGACGGAAGTTCTGGCCGGCAAGACCGACGCGCCGGTGGATTGGGACGCTGTGTCGGATCCGGCCAATTATCTGGGTTCGGCGAGCGAACTGATCGACCGGATCCTGTCGCGGCTATGACGCGAAGATAATCCCATCCCTGTTCAGCGCGGCAATCCTGTCTGTGCCGTAGCCGATCTCTTCCAGGATGGTCGCCGTATGTTCCCCCAGCCTCGGCGCGGGGGCATGCAGCTTCGGGCCGTTATGCATATAGCCGAAGGCGGCGGCCGGGGCCTTGATCCGCGTGCCGTTGCCGGGCACGTCCTCGTTGTCGCGCAGTACCCCGCGCGACGCCACCTGGGCCTCGCGCAGCGCCTCGTCGACGCGGCGCACGCGGGCGGCGGGGACGCCGGCCTCGTTGATCAGGTCCTCCCATTCCTGCGCCGGCCTGGTCTTCATGATGTCGCGCAGGATGGCGGCATGAGCCGCGGCCCGGCCGAACATGAAGGCGTGGTCCCGGCCCTCCAGCTCGTCGGCGATATCGGCGCGTCCCAGCGTGCGCCACAGGGTCTGCGCCTGCTTCAGAGTGAAGGCGCCGAGAAAAACCAGCCCATCCGCCGTCTCGTAGCAGGAATAGGCGGCGCGCTGCGGATTGGTATTGCCCATGGGCGGCGGCGTGCGGTCCGTCAGCTGGCTATTCACCACATGGGTGGACATCAGCATCAGGGCGGCGTCCAGCATGGCCACGTCGATGCGTTGGCCGCGCCCGGTGCGAGAGCGCTGGAACAGGGCCGAGGCGATAGCGAAGGCGGCCTGCGCCCCGGTGCCGTAGTCGATCAGAGCCGGTCCAACGCGGACCGGATGTGCTTCGGGCGCGCCATTTGCCGCCATCAGGCCGGAAAAAGCCTGGATCACAGGGTCGAAGGCGGGATGGG
This sequence comes from uncultured Alphaproteobacteria bacterium, assembly GCA_947259795.1. GTDB lineage: Bacteria > Pseudomonadota > Alphaproteobacteria > UBA8366 > JADFVY01 > JADFVY01. Next base: position 6,334 of record CAMYNJ010000155.1, read on the forward strand.
CGGCCTTCGGCCCGGTATGGCCGAAGCCGGTCAGCGAGCAATAGACGATATCGGGCTTGATCTCGGCCGCCGCCTCGTAGCCCAGCCCGTAACCGTCGATTACGCCGCAGCGGTAGTTTTCGACAATGACGTCCGCCGTTTCGGTCAGCTTGCGGGCGATCGCCAAGCCCTCGGACGTGCCGAGATCGAGACACAATGAGCGCTTGTTGCCGTTCTGACTGATGAAATCCGATCCCCGGCCCTGTTCCTCCAGCGGCGGGCTGTCGCCCTCGATGCGCATCATGTCGGGCTTGTGCGGTGCCTCGATCTTGATGACGTCGGCGCCCAACACGCCAAGCTGATAGGTGCAGAACGGCCCCGCCAGCACATGGGTGAAATCGAGAACCCTTATTCCTTCGAACGGCTGCATGACCCGGCCTCCAGACAGCGATGTTTATTACCGCGACGCCGCACTCTGGGCCAGTTCACTGTCCGGGCCAAGACTGAAAGCGCATCTCTCCTGCAATAAAACGACCTGCTGCATAACGGTAAGTTGCACCGCGGCGAATGACGCAATTGCGCCCTGCGGTGTCGTGATTTTTACAGCTCGCCCATTGACATGACGGGACCATTGAATGCAGCCTCAGGATAACAGGACCGTAATGCTGCTATTCAGCGCGGCAAGAACGTAGAATATTGAAACAGGGAGAACAGGCATGGCCAGAAATTTCACCGACCGCAAGGGCGGCCCCTTGCATCGCTTCATCAAACCATGGGCGCAAGACGTGCGCGAGGACAAGCTGGACCGGCGCGAATTTCTGGCGCTGGCAAGCGCCTTCGGCGCGACCGCCGCGACGGCTTACGGGCTGCTGGGCATGGCCGCGCCGAAGGTGGCCGCGGCGCAGGGCAAGAAGGGCGGCATCCTGAAGGTTTCGATGTCCGTCAGGGACATCAAGGACCCGCGCATCTATGACTGGAGCGAGATGGGCAATGTCGGGCGCCAGATGTGCGAAGCGCTGGTGCGCTGGAACGCGGATTTCACCTTCGAACCCTGGCTGCTGGAAGGCTGGGACATCAGCGACGACGCCACCGAATACACCCTTCATGTGCGCAAGGGCGTGAAGTGGAACAATGGCGACGAATTTAATGCCGACGACGTGATCTTCAATCTCAACCGCTGGTGCGAGAAACACGTTCCCGGTAATTCCATGGCCACCCGCGTCGGCGACTTGCTCGAAAAGAAGAGCGAAACGAAGGAGATGGTTGAGGAGAAGCAGGAGGACGGCACGACCAAGAAGGTCGAGAAAGTCATCGAGATCTTCGGCGCCCGCGACGGCGGCATCACCAAGGTCGACTCTCACACGATCAAGTTGAAGCTGTTGAAGCCCGATATCTCCATCATCCCCGGCATGGCCGACTATCCGGCCCTGATCGTACACCGCGATTTCGAGAAGAATGGCGGCGACCTGAAGACCAGGCCGATCGGTACCGGCCCGTTCCTGCTGGAAAACCTGGAAATCGGGATCACGGCCAAGGTGAAGCGCAATCCCGACTGGTGGAAGGGCGATGTCTGGCTGGACGGCATCGAATGGACGGATTACGGCACCGATCCGGCAGCGGAAGTCGCAGCCTACGAGGCCGAGGAAGTTCATGTCAACTACCAGACCACGTCCGATTTCGTCGATATCATGGATGGTCTGGACCTGGTAAAGCACGAGGTCGTGACCGCCGCGACGATCGTCGCGCGCATGAACGTCGACAACAAACCCTATGACGATCAGCGCGTGCGCCAGGCGATGCTGCTTGCCGTCGATAATTCCAAGGTGCTGGAAATCGGCTATGGCGGCCTCGGCAAGCCGGCTGAAAACCATCATGTCGGCCCGATGCATCCGGAATATTTCAAACTTCCGGCTGTCAAGCGCGATCCGAAGAAGGCCATGGCCATGCTCAAGGAAGCCGGCATGGCGGATTACGAGCATGAGCTGATCTCGATCGACGACGACTGGCGGCGCAACACCACCGACGCCATCGCCGCGCAGCTTCGCGACGCCGGCATCAAGGTCAAGCGCACCATCATTCCGGGCTCGTCCTTCTGGAACGATTGGACCAAATATCCGTTCTCGACCACTAACTGGAACATGCGTCCCCTGGGCATACAAGTTCTGACGCTGGCCTATCGCAGCGGCGAGGCCTGGAACGAGTGCGCGTACAGCAATCCGGATTTCGACAAGAAGCTGGAAGTGGCGACGGGCGTTGCCGACGCCGACAAACGCCGCGTCCTGATGGAGGATCTTGAGAAGATACTCCAGGATGCCGGCATCATCATCCAGCCATACTGGCGCGCGCTGTACTCGCATACGACGGCCAACGTTAAAGGTTACGAAAAGCATCAGACCTTCGAGATGCATTTCGACAGGGTCTGGCTCGAATCGGCATGACTTTTTCTGGCAGAGGGAACGGGCATTACTGTTCCCTCTGCGCATTTCCAGAATTGTCGAAATAGCGGGGAGATTCGATGCTCGCCTTTATCGCACGGCGCCTGGGCGTGATGGTGGCGACCATGCTGGCGTTGACTTTCGTGGTCTTCACGCTGGTCAATCTTGAGCCCAATTTGCGCAAGCTGGCGCTTGAGCAGAACAACAACCGCATGTCCAGCGAGGCGGTGGACATCTGGCTGGACGCCAACGGCTACCGCCGGCCCCTGATCGTCCGCTATGGCGAGTGGCTGGGCAACACGCTGACGGGCGAGATGGGCCGGTCTACCCGTTTCAGGAAACCGGTCGTCGACATCCTGCCCGAACGGCTGGGCTATACGGGCATCCTGGCCTTCTGGGTGATGATTACCATGGTGCCCGGCGCGCTGATCATCGGCGTCCTTGCGGGCATGCGGGAGGGGTCGAAGACCGACCGGTCGCTGTCTATTCTGTCCATCGCCACGACCGCGACGCCGGAATATGTCAGCGGCATCATCTTCACCGTCATCTTCGCCTCCTGGCTGGGACTCCTCAAGGGCGTCGCCAAGGCCGGCGACATCAGCTTCGAAAATTTCACCCTGCCGGTGATGACCATGTCGCTGTACGGCATGGGCTATATCGCCCGCATGACCCGTGCCTCGATGGCTGAGGTCATGACCTCGCAATATATCCGCACGGCGCGCCTGAAGGGCCTGTCCTTCGGCGCCATCGTCGTGAAGCATGCGCTGCGCAACGCGCTGATCGCCCCCTTCACGGTCATCATGCTGCAGTTTCCCTGGCTGCTGACCGGCGTGGTGATCGTCGAGAAGCTGTTCAATTACAAAGGTTTCGGATGGGTTTTGGTGGAAGCGGCGGATAACAACGATATCGACCTGCTGCTCGCCTGTTCGATCGTCTCGGTGGCGGTGGTCATCGTGACCCAGCTGATTTCCGATGTCGGCTATGCCTATCTCAACCCCCGGATCAGAGTCAGGTAGGCGCGCCATGGAACCTCTCGGAGCCTTCGAAATCTGGGCCGGCGTGATCGGCCGCTTCTGGCCGGTCTGGCTGGGTATGGCAATCATCATGGGCGGCAGCTTCGCCTTCAAGCGCCGGCTCGGGCTCTATGGCCGGCTTTATGACAGTGGTGTCGGGATGGTCGGGCTGGGCATTGTGCTGTTCTGGGTGCTGACCGCCATTTTCCCGGAACTCATTGCCACCTTCGACCCGCTGGAACAGTTCTTCTCGATCAAACGCAAGCCGCCGGGTACCATCGAGACCGAAACCGGCATTGCGGCCTATTTCGGCGGCGACAATCTGGGCCGCGACCTGTTCAGCCGTATGGTTCACGGCTCGACCTTCGTGCTGACCGTGGCACCGGCGGCGACGCTGGTGGCCTATATGGTGGGCATCGCGCTGGGCCTGCCCGCCGGTTATTTCGGCCGCAAGATGGATGCCGTCCTCACCTTCATCGCCAATCTGGTGCTGGCCTTCCCGGTCATCCTGCTGTTCTACCTGCTGGTGACGCCGGGCGTGCGCGAGACCGCGATCCCCAATGTCATGTCGGGCGTGTTTTTCGCCTTCCCGATCATCTTCTTCGGCATGTTGTTCTACAGCCGCTATTACGCGCGGCCGCGTTTGCTGGCGATCCAGATGGCGGTGACCGCTATCCTCGGCGCCTGGCTCTATGCCGGGCTGGTGTTCGACGCCGATCCGTTGGGCATCGTCCGCCTGGAGCCCAACGAGCTGAACATCTTCGCCGCCGTCGTGTTCGCCAGCTCGCCGGGCGTGTTCCGCATCGTGCGCGGCCTGACCATGGACATCAAGACGCGCGACTACGTGGCTGCCGCCCAGACCCGCGGCGAGAACCCCTGGTACATCATGCTGTGGGAAATCCTGCCCAATGCGCGCGGGCCGCTGATCGTCGATGCCTGCCTGCGCATCGGCTACACCACCATCCTGCTTGGCACCCTGGGTTTCTTCGGGCTGGGGCTGGCACCGGAATCGCCGGACTGGGGCTCGATGATCAACCAAACGCGCGGCTTCATCCGCATCGCGCCGACCATAGTGCTGCCGCAGACCATCGCGCTGGCCATGCTGGTGCTGGGGCTCAACCTGCTGGCCGACGGGCTGCGCGAGCAGTCATTGAAGGATTGAGGCCATGACCGAACCGATCCTGGAAATCGAAAACCTGTCGATCTCGTTCTTCACCCGCGCCGGCGAAATCCCTGCCGTGATGGATTTTTCCTGCAAGGTGATGCCGGGCGAGGCCATGGGACTGGTCGGCGAGTCCGGCTGCGGCAAATCCACGGTGGCGCTGGGCATCATGCGCGATCTGGGCCGGAACGGCCGCATCGTCGGCGGCACGATAAAGTTCCGCGGCGAAGACCTGACCAACATGCCGGAAGCCGAACTGCGCAAGATCCGCGGCTCCGCCATCTCGATGGTCTATCAGGAGCCGATGGCCAGCCTGAACCCCGCGATGAGGGTCGGCAGGCAGTTGATGGAAGTGCCGATTATCCATGACGGCGTCGACGAGGCGGCCGCCCATGCCCGCGCGCTGGAGATGCTGGGCGACGTGCGCCTGCCCGACCCGGCGCGCATCATGGACGCCTATCCGCATCAGCTGTCGGGTGGCCAGCAGCAGCGCATCGTCATCGCCATGGCACTGCTATCCAACCCGGCCCTCTTGCTGATGGACGAGCCGACCACCGCGCTGGACGTGACGGTGGAGGCCGGCATCGTCGATCTGGTCAAGAATCTGGGCGTGAAATACGGCGCCTCGATGCTGTTCATTTCGCACAATCTCGGCCTGATCCTGGAGACCTGCAACCGCATCACGGTGATGTATTCGGGCGAGGCAGTGGAAACCGGCACCATCGAGGCGATCTTCGACGATATGCGCCACCCCTATACCCAGGGGCTGTTCCGCTCGATCCCGCTGCCCAGCGCTGACAAGACGGCGCATCCGCTGATCGCCATCCCGGGCCAGTTGCCGCTGCCGCATGAGCGCCCGCCGGGCTGCAATTTCGGCCCGCGCTGCGCCCATTTCGAAGCCGGAAAATGCGATCAACGCAAGCTCGCCATGCATGAACCGCAAGGCCTGGCAGGTCACGAGACGCGCTGCATACGCACCGACGAGATCGACTGGGACGCGCCGATCGCCGGCGACCACACCAACGAGCCGATCGAGCCGGGCGAGACGGTGCTGAAGGTCGAGGGGCTGAAGAAATATTATCGGGTGGCCGCCAACGAAATCTTCGGCGGCACCGAGGCCCGCAGCGTCAAGGCCAACGAAGACGTCTCGCTGGAAGCGCGGGAGGCCGAGACGGTCGCCATCGTCGGCGAATCCGGCTGCGGCAAGTCCACGCTGGCGCGCGTGCTCTTGGGACTGGAGACGCGGACCGAGGGCGAGGTTCTGCTCGGCAACAAGGAAATCGGCGCCACCGAGATCGCCGACCGCGATACCGAGACCGTCAGTTCCATCCAGATGGTTTTCCAGAACCCGTTCGACACGCTGAACCCCAGCCACACGGTGGGCGCGCAGATCGTCCGATCCTTGGAAAAATTCGGCGTCGGCAGGTCGCAGGAAGAGCGGCGCGGCCGCATGCTGGAACTGCTGGACCTGGTCAAGTTGCCGCGCGAGTTCGAACGCCGCATGCCGCGCCAGCTTTCCGGCGGCCAGAAGCAGCGCATCGGCATCGCCCGCGCCTTCGCCGGCAGCCCCAAGGTGGTGGTCGCCGACGAGCCGGTCTCGGCGCTCGACGTGTCGGTGCAGGCGGCGGTCACCGAACTGCTGGTCGATGTGCAGCGGGTCTCGCGCACCACATTGCTGTTCATCAGCCACGACCTTTCCGTCGTGCGCTATCTGGCCGACCGCGTCGTCGTGATGTATCTCGGCCATGTGGTGGAACAGGGGACCACCGATCAGGTTTTCGCGCCGCCCTACCATCCCTATACCGAGGCGCTGTTGTCGGCGGTGCCGATCGCCGATACCTCGGTTTCCAAGAAGCGCATCGTGCTGGACGGCGATATCCCTTCGGCGATGAACCCGCCCAGCGGTTGTCCGTTCCAGACGCGCTGCCCGCGCAAATCCCAGGTGCCGGGCGGCAAATGCGAGACCGAAATGCCGCCGATGCGCCGCGTGGGCGACGGCCATATCATCAAATGCCACCTGGCCGACGCGGACCTCGAGGCGATGGAGCCGGTCATTTCCCTGGCTGGTTGAGCGGGATCGGCTATATATGTGACTGCAACATGTAGCGGGCACGGAGACGTCACTTGCAGCGACTGATTATCGCCATCACCGGTGCGTCCGGCGCCGTATACGGGGTGCGAGCCCTGGAGGCCCTGCGCGAGGTGCCGGAGATCGAAACCCATCTGATCCTGTCGCCCTCGGCTGCGCTGACGATTTCCGAGGAGCTGGAGATGACGACCGACGCGGTCAAGGCGATGGCTGACGTCGTGCATCCCTACAAGGATATCGGCGCGTCGCTGTCCAGCGGGTCCTTCCGCACCGCCGGCTTGCTGGTCGCGCCCTGTTCGATCAAGACGCTGAGCGGCATTGCCAACAGCTATAACGACAATCTGATCGTGCGTACGGCCGACGTCTGCCTGAAGGAGCGCCGCCGTGTCGTGCTGCTGCTGCGCGAAACGCCGCTGCATCGCGGCCATCTGGACCTGGCGATGCGCGCCACCGGAAACGGGGCGATCATCATGCCCCCGGTGCCCGCCTTCTATCACCGGCCGACGAGCATCGACGATATCGTCAACCAGACGATCGGCCGGGCCTTCGACCTTTTCGATATCGATGCGGGGATCGTGAGCCGCTGGGGCGGCATGGGTAAGGGCTAAGCCGGCCCCCCCGCCTTGCGTGCCATGGTGCCGCGGGCGGGATTGTAACCAACGACCGCCAAGGCGCCGAAGACCAGCAGGGCCGACAACACAATTCCCAGCGATTCCGGATTGATCTTGCCGGCCATCGCGAAGCGGATGCTCTCCACCGCGTGGGTAAAAGGGTTCCAGTCCGCCAGGCGGGCCAGGAAGGGGCTGGTTTCCTGCAGCCGCCATAGCGGATAGAGCGCCGTGGACAGGAAGAACATCGGAAAGATCACGAAATTCATGATGCCGGCGAAATTCTCCAGTTGGCGGATCGCCGAGGACAACAGCAGCCCCAGCGCCCCCATCATCATGCCGGTAACGACCAGCACCGGCAGCAGCAGCAGGTAGCCGGTCCAGGGCGCGTCGATATCGAAGAAGAAGGCGACGAACAGGAAGGTATAGACCTGCAGGATCGACACGGCCGTGCCCGCCAATAGCTTGGAGACCAGCAGGAACCAGCGGGGCAGGGGGCTGATCAGCAGCGTCTTCATGCTGCCCATCTCGCGGTCATAGACCATCGACAGCGAGCTTTGCATGCCGTTGAATAGCTGCACCATGCCGATCAGGCCCGGTGTGATATAGACTTCGTAGAGAATGTAGGTCTCGTACGGCGGCAAGATGGATACGCCCAGCACCTGGCGGAAGCCGGCGGCGAAGATCAGAAGCCAGACCAGCGGGCGCACCAGGGCGGCGACGAAGCGTTCGCGCTGTTGCAGAAAGCGTAGCGCCTCGCGCTCCAATATGCCGATGAAACAGCGGCGGTAGTGGGTGGGACTCATTCGCGCGCTCCCCCGGTCAGCTTGTCGAAGGAGTCCGCGATTCCGGCGGTCCCGGCGGCCCGGTTGACCTCGTCGACGGAACCCTGGGCGACGATCTCGCCCTTGTGCAGGACGATGACGTCGTCGCCGTCGAAGATCTCATCGATCAGGTGGGTCGCCCACAAAACGGCGATGCCGCCCTCGCGAGCCAGTTGGTGGACATGGGCGACGATGGCGCGGCGGCTGGGCACGTCCAGCCCCACCGTCGGCTCGTCCAGCAGCAGGAAGTCGGGCCGGTGCAGCAGGGCGCGGGCGATCTCGACCCGCCGACGGTGGCCGCCATTCAGGCTGCGCACCTTTTCGCCGGCGCGTTCCAGCATCTCGAAGCGGCCCAGCTCCTGCTCGATGCGTTCGCCGGCCTCGGCTCGGCCCAGCCCGTGCAGGGCGGCGTGGTAATTGAGGTTCTGGCGCACCGTCAGGTCCAGATCCAGCGTCGATTGCTGGAACACCACGCCGATGCGCGCCAGCGCCCGGCCCGACTGGCGCTTGACATCATGGCCGGCGACGCGGATATGGCCGGTGCGGCTGTCATAGAGCCGGGTGATCAGCGAAATCAGGGTGGTCTTGCCCGCGCCGTTGGGCCCCAGCAGCACGGCGAAGCGTCCCGGCCCGACCGAAAACCCGACATCCTTCAGCACCGGGCCCTTGCCGAAATCATAGGTCAGTCCCGCGATCTCCAGTCCCAGGCTATCCATCTTTTGCGCCACCATGGCTGCATTAATCGCAATCGCTGGTGTAATGTGCAAGCGTCGTCAAGCGGGGGGGAAGGACAGAATGTCGTATCGCGCTAATTCGATGGTGCTGGGAGTCGCCGAGCCGCCAGTCGCCGAGGCGCAGAGCTGGATCGAGGGCCGGACATTCCCGCCGGACCGCCCCCTGCTGAACATGGCCCAGGCGGTGCCGAGTTATCCTCCGGCGACAGAGTTACAGGACCATCTGGCGGCCGCCGTGCATCGGACCGATGCGTCCCTCTACACCGAAATTCTCGGCCTTCCCGCCCTGCGCGCCGCCCTGGCGGCCCATATGGGGGAGACCTATGGCGCCGACCTCGACGCCCGCGATTTCGGCATCACCGCGGGCTGCAACCAGGCCTTCTGCGTGGCGATGAGCGCGCTTGCCGGGCCGGGGGACGAGGTGATCCTGCCGGCGCCCTGGTACTTCAATCACCAGATGTGGCTGCAAATGCAGGGCGTTACGCCGGTTCCTTTACAGTGCGACGAAGCGAGGGCCGCCATGCCCGACCCGGGTGATGCGGCGGCCTTGATCGGCGAGCGCACGCGCGCCATCGTGCTGGTCACGCCGAACAATCCGACCGGCGCGATTTATCCGCCGGCACTGCTCGCCTCGTTCTATGAACTGGCGCGCGAGCGCAAGATCGCGTTGGTGCTGGACGAAACCTACAAGGATTTCATGCCCGGCGAAGCGCCACCGCATGATCTGTTCACCCGCGCCGATTGGCGCGACGTCTTCGTCCAGCTCTACAGCTTCTCCAAGGCCTACAGCCTGACCGGCTACCGCGTGGGGTCGGTGGCCGGCGGGCCGGCGATCATGGGGGCGATCGAAAAGATCATGGACTGCATCGCCATCTGCGCCCCGCGCATCGGGCAGGAGGCTGCGCTCTACGGGCTTGGCCATCTGGCCGGCTGGCGGGCTGAAAAGCGCGATCTGATGCAAACCCGCACCGAGGCGCTTCGCGAAGCCTTCCGGGCGTCGAACTGCGAGTACGGCCTGGTTTCCAGCGGCGCCTATTTCGCATGGGTGCGGCATCCTTTTTCGGATATGGACTCTGCGGCCGTCGCCCGTATGCTGGCGACAGATCATAATTTGCTCTGTCTGCCCGGCGGCATGTTCGGGCCGGACCAGGAAAAATATCTGCGGCTTGCCTTCGCAAATCTGGAAGCCGACAGAATGGGGGAAGTGGTTTCGCGGTTATCCGCAAGCGGTGCCGGCGCGGCCTGAAACGCCCCGGGCTATTCGTTTTTCCATGCCGTCCCCGCAGGACGGTGCGTTAGTACGTGCAGACAACACAGGGAGTCATACCGATGACGAAAAAAAACGAGACCTTCCGCAAGGCCGGCGTCGGCCGTCGCGGTTTCATCGCCGGATCCGCCGCGGCGGCCGGTGTTGCCGCGCTGGGCTTCCCGTCGATCACCGGCCGGGCGGCGGCGCCGCTGAAAGTCGGCGTCTATGGCGGTTACTTCAAGGATTCCTTCGACGAGCATATCTTTCCGGATTTCACCAAGAAATCCGGTATCGCCATCGAATCGGTGGCCGAACCCACCGGCGAGGCTTGGCTGGTCCAACTTGAACAGTCGGCCAAGGCGGGCGTGGCGCCGGCGGACGTGTCCATGATCTCACAGGTGGCGATGCTCAAGGGGCAAAGCTCCAAACTGTGGGCTGGGCTCGACATGGCGAAGATCCCGAACTCGAAGAATCTACTGCCGCAGTTCGTCCACAAATATCCGGATGGTACGGTGGACGGCATCGGCGCGGTCGCCTGGTTCATCACGCTGGTGACCAACACCGACGTCTATCCCAAGGCGCCCGAGAGCTGGGCGGAGATGTGGAAGCCGGAGCACAAGGACCGGATCGGCCTCCTGGCGCTGGCGAGCAATTCCTTCCTGCTGGAAATCACCGCAACGACCTTCTTTGGCGGCACCAAAGTTCTGGATACGGAGGAGGGCATCGTCAAGGTGCTGGGGAAGATCGCGGAACTGAAGCCGAATGTGAAGCTCTGGTATCGCGATGAGGGCCAGTTCCAGCAGGCGCTGCAGGCGGGCGAAATCCCGATGGGGCAGTATTACCATGATGTCGCCGGCCTCGCCGCGGCGGACGGATTTCCGGTCCGCACCACCTTCCCGAAGGAAGGCGGATTGAGCGATTCCGGCTGCTGGGCACTGTCGCGCGCCTCGAAGGAGGCCGAGAACGCGCACCGCTTCATCGACTATATGTGCCAGCCGGCGATCCAGGCGACGATGTCACGAAAAATCGGCACCGCGCCGACGGTCGACCGCAAAATTCTGGATCTGTCGGACGAAGAGTTCGGCGCGGTATCGAGTGACATTCCGCCGATCATTCCGCGTTACGACATCTATCAGACGAAGGGCGACTGGCTGGACCAGAAATGGACCGAGATGGTCGTTGGCGGCTGACGCCGATATACCGGGCCAGGGGCGCCAACACCCCTGGCCCCTTTCCATCAGGAACCTTTGATTCCCGGTCATGGCGGAACTCAAACTAGAAGGGATCGGCAAGCGGTTCGGCGCCGTCACTGCCGTCGAAAACGTCGATCTGACCATCCCCGACGGCAAGCTCGTCTGCCTGCTGGGCCCATCGGGCTGCGGCAAGACGACGCTTATCCGCATCATCGCGGGACTGGAGGAGCCCACTACCGGGCGCCTTCTGCTCGACGGTGAGGACATTACCCGTCTGCCGGCCCATCGCCGGAATTTCGGTATGGTCTTCCAGTCGCTGGCGCTGTTTCCTCATTTGACGGTCGGCGAGAATATCGCCTACGGCCTGCGCATCCGGGGCGCGAACCGATCCGTCCAGAAGACTCGCGTGGACGAGCTTCTGGATATGGTACAGCTGCCCGGGCTGGCGGGCCGCCATATCGCACAGCTTTCGGGCGGTCAGCGCCAGCGCGTGGCGATCGCCCGCGCATTGGGGCTGGCGCCGCGGCTGTTCCTGCTCGACGAACCGCTGTCGGCGCTGGATGCCAAATTGCGGGAAGCAATGCAGGTGGAGCTACGCCTGCTACAGCAACGCCTGGGCATCACCACCATCATCGTCACCCACGACCAGCGCGAGGCGATGACCATGTCCGACCTGGTTGTCGTGATGGATGACGCGAAGGTGCAGCAGGTCGGAACGCCGCTGGAGATATACCGCAACCCGCTGAACACCTTCGTTGCCGATTTCATAGGCTCCAGCAACCTGCTGCCGGTGACCGTGGCCGGGCGCACCAGCGTCGACCTTGCGGGGCAATTGCTGACAACGCCCGCGATCAGCATGGACATTGTGGACGGCGGACCGGCGACGCTATCGATCCGGCCCGAGGACGTTCATGTGCTGCCGCCGGGCGCCGAGGGCGAAAATCGCATAGCCGGCAGGGTGACCTTCGTTCGTGATTTCGGTGCAAGCGTGGAGACGCATATCCGTTGCGACAGCGTCGAGGCGATTTCGGTGGCCGCGCCGAAAGACCGGCCCGATGTTGCGTGCGACGACGAGGTCACGGTCGAGTTGCCGCCGGCTTCCTGCGTGGTGTTGCCGCGATGAGGCGCGGCCGCCCCGCAGGCCCGGCGGGCTATATCCCGGCGATCTGGCCGGCCTTGATGCTATGCGTTTTTTTCGTGATCCCGTTTGCGATCATGGCGGCGATCAGTTTCTTCCATCGCGTCGAAGGCGGCTTCTACGAACCGGGGTTCGAATTCGCCAATTACGCCAGGTTTTTTACCACCTTCTTCGCCAGGATACTGGGCTTTTCGCTGTTCGTATCGGGCCTCGCGGCAGTGGTTTGCGTTATCCTGGGATTCCCTTTCACTTTTATGCTGACGCGGCTCGGGCGCAGGCGGCAGGTGCTCTGGCTGGTCTTCCTGCTTTCGGTCCTGTCGCTGTCCGAAGTCATCATCGGTTTTTCCTGGTCGATGCTGCTGTCACGCACCGCCGGCCTGTCCAACCTGTTCGTGGTGGCGGGGCTGATGGACCAGCCGGCCAGCTGGTCGCCGGGTTTTGCGGCATTGATGATGGGGCTGTGCTATCTCGCCTTTCCCTATACGGTCCTGATCCTCTATCCGCCCCTGTCGCGCCTCGACCCGCAATTGCCTGAAGCCGCGCGCATGCTCGGCGCATCGCCGTTGCGCACTTTCTTTACCGTCGTCGTGCCGGCGCAGCGCGGGGCGATCGTCGCGACCCTGATCATGGTTTTCGTGTTCACGCTCGGCGCCTACCTGTTGCCCCAGCTACTGGGCCGGCCGCAGCACTGGACGTTGTCGGTGATGATCACGGACCAGGCGATCCTGCAGTCCAACCTGCCCTTTTCGGCGGCGATGGCGATGTTCCTGATGCTGGTCAGCCTGGCGCTGGTCGGCCTGACATACGCAATTGGCGGCGAAAGGCGTGAGCCATGAGCGCCCGGCTGTTCCGTCCCTTCTTCATGGGGCTGGTCGGGCTCGTCATGGCGATGCCCCTGCTGGTTCTGGCCGGCGTTTCACTGAACGCCAGGAAGCGGCTGTTGTTTCCGCCGGACGGGCTGTCGCTGCGCTGGTATGGCGAGCTTTTTTCCGATGCGGGTTGGCTGAACGCGGTGAAGAACAGCCTGGCGATCGCGAGCCTGTCCGGACTGGCGGCGCTGTCGGTGGCGTTGCCGCTGGCCTGGTTTCTGTGGCGCTATCGGGTGCGTTACGCCCGGGTCCTGTTCGGGCTGGGTGTCGCGCCCTTCATCCTGCCACCGGTCATCACGGCACTGGGCTTCCTGTCCTTCTGGGCGACCGTGGGCATGTACGGCCAGTTCACGGCGGTGGTGATCTCCCACGGTATCTTCTTCGTGACCCTGCCGCTGGTGACCATTTCGCTGGGCCTGGAGTCGATCGAGGCGGAAGTGGTGGAGGCCGCCGAGACCATGGGGGCCAGGGAGATGGCGATGTTCCGCACCATCGTGCTGCCGCTGGTGCGGCCCTATATCTTCTCGGGCTACGCCTTCGCCTTCGTGCTGAGCCTCAACGAATATATCATCGCCTACATGGTCGCAGGCTTCACGGTGGAGACGCTGCCGATCAAGATATTCAACAGCCTGCGCTATGGCTATACGCCGGTGATGGCGGTGGTCGCGGTGCTGTTCGTAATGCTCGCCATGGCGGTCTTCGGGCTGCTGGCACGTTTCGGCGATTTGCCGCGCCTGCTGGGGGCCTGGACACCCGAGGATCGCTAAGTTTCGCCGCTGTCGTTTATGGTGGACAAAGAGTCGTATGCGGCGCGGCGGCTTACGCGACAATCGTGATGGATGCTATCGCGAGAATAAGAAACCCCGGGGGGCGAATGTCCGACTCTTACGATTCCATCATCATCGGCGCCGGCATCATCGGCGCCGCAACCGCACTGGGGCTGGCGCGCAAGGGTCGCAGGCCGCTGGTCATCGACAAGCTGCCGGCCTCCGGCTACGGCTCCACGGGCGGCTCCTGCGCCATTATCCGGCCTTACTATTCCACGGTGGACGGGTCGGCAATCGCCTATGAGAGCCATTTCTACTGGAAGGATTGGAAGGACTTCCTTGGATTCCCGGACGAGCGCGGGCTGGCCCGCTATGTCGATTGCGGCTGCCTGGTGATGAAGACCGAGGGGAACGGCATGCTGCGCCATGCCATGGAGCTGATGACGGAAATCGGCGCGCCGTTTGACGACCTTGACCGCAAAGCCGTGCTGGCAAAACTGCCAATCATCGAGACCAAATGCTTCGGCCCGGCCAAACGCCCGGAAGATGAAGCTTTCGGGGAGCCCACGGGTGGCGAAATTCAGGGTGCCGTCTTCTTCCCGACCGGCGGCTACGTCACCGACCCGCAACTCGCGACCCATAACCTGCAGCGCGCCGCCGAGGCGCTGGGCGCGGAATTCCGCTTCAATTGCGAGGTTACGGAAATCCGCCGTGCCGACGGTCGCGTGGCGGGCGTGACCCTGGCCGACGGCACGGCCATCGACGCCGACGTCGTGGTCAACATCGCCGGCCCGCATTCGGCGAAGGTCAACCGGCTGGCCGGGGTGGAGGAGGGCATGCGCATCAAGACCAGGGCGCTACGCCACGAGGTCGCCCATGTGCCCTCGCCCAAGGGATTCGATTTCGAACATGACGGGATGGTTTGTTCCGACAACGATGTTGGCACCTACTGCCGGCCCGAGATGGGTAATTACGTTCTGATCGGCAGCGAGGACCCGGAATGCGACGAGCGCGAATGGGTCGACCCGGACGATTTCGACCGCAATTTCAGCGAGCAGTGGCGGGTCATGGTAATGCGCCTGGCGCAGCGCTATCCCGGTCTTGGAATTCCCAATCAGACCAAAGGTGTGGTCGAACTTTACGATGTATCGGACGACTGGATTCCGATCTATGACAAGTCCGATTTGCCGGGCTTCTACATGGGGGTCGGCACCAGCGGCAACCAGTTCAAGAACGCGCCCATCGCCGGCGAGATGATGGCGGACTTGATCGAGGCCTGCGAGGCCGGCCGCGACCACGACCGCGACCCGGTGACCTTCCGCCTCAAGCATACCGGCCGCGAGGTCAGCATCGGGTTCTATTCGCGCCGGCGCGAGGTCAACCCTGACAGCAGTTTTTCGGTACTCGGATAGCCAGGGAGCAAGCCGATGAAAACCCATGTTCAGGTGGCCGTCATCGGCGGCGGCGTGGTCGGGTGCAGTGTGCTTTACCATCTTACCAAGTTCGGCTGGCGCGACGTGGTGCTGATCGAACGCTCGGAACTGACGGCGGGCTCCACCTGGCATGCGGCCGGCGGTTTCCACACACTGAACGCCGACACCAACATGGCCGCGCTGCAGGGCTATACGATCCGCCTCTACAAGGAGCTGGAGGAGATTTCCGGCCAGTCCTGCGGGCTGCACCATGTCGGCGGGCTGACCATCGCAGGTACGCCGGAACGCATGGATTTCCTCAAGGCCGCGCGGGCCATGCATCGCCATATGGGGCTGGATACCGAGATTGTCGGCCTTGAGGAGATCAAGAAACTCTGCCCGGTCATCGACACCGACGGCGTCATCGGCGCCCTCTACGATCCGCTGGACGGTCATCTCGACCCGGCCGGCACGACCCATGCCTACGCCAAGGCGGCGCGCATGAACGGCGCCGTGATCTATCAGCACAACAAGGTTGAGGAACTGGTCCCGCAGGCCGATGGAAGCTGGGAAGTGGTCACCGAACAGGGCACGATCCGCGCCGAGCATGTGGTCAATGCCGGCGGCCTGTGGGCCCGCGAGGTCGGCGCGATGGCCGGCGTCTGGCTGCCGCTGCAGGCGATGGAGCATCAATATCTGGTCAGCGACGATATCCCAGAGGTCTATGAGCGGGATGAGGAACTGCCCCACATCATGGACCCCGGCGGCGGGACATATTTCCGCCAGGAGGGCAGGGGCCTCGTCATCGGCATCTACGAGCAGGACTGCGACCCCTGGAAGGTCGAGGGCACGCCCTGGGATTTCGGGCTTGAACTGCTGCCAGACAATCTCGACCGTATTTCGGACTCGCTGGAAGCGGCCTATCGGCGCTATCCCTGCCTCGAGACCGCCGGCATCAAGAAGGTCATCAACGGCCCCTTCACCTTCGCGCCCGACGGCAACCCGCTGGTCGGGCCGGTGCCGGGCCTGAAAAACTACTGGTCGGCCTGCGCCGTGATGGCCGGCTTCAGTCAGGGTGGGGGCGTCGGGCTGACGCTGGCCGAATGGATGGTCGAGGGCGAGCCCTCGCGCGACGTCTTCGCGATGGATGTCGCCCGTTTCGGCGACTGGTGCACGAAGCCCTACACGGTCGCCAAGGTGCGCGAGAACTACCAACGCCGTTTCGCCATCACCTATCCCAACGAGGAACTGCCGGCCGGCCGGCCGCTGAACAAGACGCCGGCCTACGGTATATGGGACAAGCAGCGCGCGGTGTTCGGTTCCGCCTACGGCATGGAGCATGTGAACTACTTTGCCCGCGAAGGCGAAGAACGCATTGAAATACCGTCGTTTCGACGTTCCAATGCTTTTGACATAATAGGTGAGGAATGCCGCGCGGTGCGCACCGCCGTCGGCATCAACGAAATCCATAATTTCGGCAAGTACGAGGTCAGCGGCCCCGGCGCTGAGGCCTGGCTTGACCATGTCATGGCCGGGCGCCTGCCGCGCGATGGGCGGATTTCGCTGACCCCGATGTTGGCGGAAAGCGGCCGTCTTGTCGGCGACTTTACGGTCATGAGGCTGGGGGCGGAGCATTTCCAGCTCACCGCGTCGTTCGGCGCGCAGGGCTATCACATGCGCTGGTTCGAAAACCACCTGCCGGACGAAGGCGTCAGCCTGCGCAATATCTCGCTGGAGCGCATCGGTTTCCAGATTGCCGGACCGAAAGCCCGCGACCTGCTGGCCCAAGTGGCGGATGCGGACGTATCGAACGAGGCTTTCCCCTTCCTGTCGGTGCGCGAGATGGCGGTGGGCGGCATCGACGCCATCGTCGCCAGGGTCTCCTATACCGGCGATCTGGGTTACGAAATTTACGTGCCAGCGGAAAAACAGGTAGCGCTCTATGACGCGCTGGCCCCGGCGGGCGCGAATCTCGGCCTGCGCCCCTTCGGCATGCGCGCCATGATGAGCCTGCGGCTGGAGAAGAATTTCGGCTCCTGGATGCGGGAATACAAGCCGGACTACACCCCGGCGGAAACCGGCATGGACCGCTTCGTGAAGTATGACAAGCCGGATTTCATCGGTCGAATGGCGGCGCTGGCGGAGAAGAAAAACCCGCCGAAGCGACGCCTATGCAGCTTCATCGTCGACGCCGCCGACGCCGACGTGGTGGCCTGGGAGCCGATCTGGAAGGATGGCGCGGTGGTCGGCTACGTCACCTCGGGCGGCTACGCGCATTTCGCGGAAAAATCGGTCGCGCTGGGTTTCGTGCCGACGGACATGATCGCCGACGGCGCCGAATTCGAAATAGAAATCCTCGGCGAGCTGCGCAAGGCGACTCTCTTCACCGAACCGCTGTTCGACCCGAGGGCGGAGCGCATGCGGGGGTAGGGACGCGCAGGCCGTGCTTCAGTGGCCCACGTACTCGATCGCCGGATCGAATGGTTCCTCGTCCTTCCAGTTCCGGAAACAGGCGATCAGGTCGGTATTCTCGAACGAGTCGAATAATTGTTCGTAATTATCTATGACGAAATATGTTTTTTGATATTCGTCGATTTTGAATCCGGTTCGCAGGCAGCGCGGTGGGTCGAAGGGTATCCGGCGCGGCCGGGGGTCCTCCAGCGCGTAAGCGATCTCGCCCGGCGAGGATAACAGCCCCGCGCCGTAGGCCTTGAGCCCATCCGCGCCGCGGATCAGGCCGAACTCGACGCTATACCAGTAGAGCCGCCCCAGCATTGCCGTGCCGCCGTGGGGTTCCGCCTCGCGGGCGTGCCGGCCGTAGAGCTGCATGAAATCCGCGAAAACCGGGTTGGCGAGCAGCGGCACATGGCCGAACAGATCGTGGAAGACATCCGGCTCGACGATGTAGTCGAACTCCGCGGGTTTGCGGATCCAGACAGTGACCGGGAAGCGGCGCTCGGCCAGATGGCGGAAGAAGACGCTGTCCGGCAGGAAGCCCGGCACGCCGACGATTTCCCAACCGCTGCGTTTGCGCAGCACCGCATTGATGTCCTCGAAACGGGGGATGTCCGGTCCGAAATCCAGCGTCGCCAGACTGTCGAGATAGTCCCGCGCGCCATAACGCTTCACCAGCTCGGTTTGGCGTACGTAAAGCCGGCGCCACATCGCGTGGTCCGCATCGCTGTAATCATCCGGAATTTGCGGCACCGTCCAGTCGGCACCCATCTTGTCGTAATCGCCGCGCAGCCCCTGGCCGAATTTCCATTCCACCGCTTCCATAGAAGACGATCCTCTCTTGCACAGGCCAGCCGGCATTTTATCACGTGTGGTGGAGCGTTTTTCGCTTCAAATCGCCTTATAATCATGCATAAATAGAGAAAATACGGAGATTGGATGGAAACATTGGTGAATAAGGATGATTTTTCTTTAAAAATAGATGAATTCAGCCTTCGTATCCTGCGCGAGCTGCAGGTGGATGGGCGGATCTCCATTCTCGACCTCGCCAGGCGCGTCTCGCTGTCGCCGACGCCCTGCGCGCGGCGCCTGGCGCAGCTCGTGGAGGCCGGCATCGTGGAAGGCTTCGGCGCCCGGGTCAGCCCCCGGGCGGTGGGCCTCTCGGTCGAGGTGATGATCGAGGTCAAGCTGGAGCGCCACGCCAACGCGATCCCCGAGGATTTCCGCCGCCGCGTCCTCGACCGCGAGCAGGTCGTCGCCTGCTTCGCCATGACCGGCGATACCGACTACCTGCTGCATGTCATGGTCCCCGACATCGACAGCCTCAACCGCTTCCTGATGGACGTGCTGCTGAAGATCGAGGGCGTGCGCGACGTCCGCACCAGCCTCGTCCTGGAAGCCGTCAAGCGCCAGCAAACCGTACCGACGGGCCATCTGCGCTAGACTGCCTTGCCTGGCCTTCCGGTCGCGTTGGACCGCCCAGCCGTCGCTCGAACAGGCTTGGACGTAAACAACCTTATGAGACTCCACATCTAGCGCACGGTCATCACCGGGCAGGGCGCGACATGGTTCACCTTGTGGGAGACGCTACCGACGATGAGGCCCTTGAGGTCGGAGAACCCGCGGCTACCCATGACGATGAGATCCGCGCTCTCGGCCGCCGCCCTCTGCAGGATGCGCTGCGCGGGGTCGCCATCCTCGATCAGCGTACGCAGCTTCGTCGCCCCATGCTCTCGCGCGGCTTGCTGGGCGGTGCGCAGGACAAGTTCGGCAGTGGCATTCAGCACCGCCTCCTTGGTGTTTTCAGCATTCGGAGGAATTACCGAGACCGGGAACCGCGCCGACGGAATATTGGCAACGGCCTCCGACAGCGGCCGGCCTTTGGCCAGACCCTCGACCTCGGCATAGTGCTGCAGCCCTTCGTTAAGATGGCCGCGCAGCAGCACATGCAGCAGGACGAGGTCGGCGTCGTACCGGCCCGCCAGGTTGGCGGCGATGCGGACCGCCTTGTTGGCATGGTCGGAGCCGTCGGTGGGCACCAGAATCGTTTTGAACATGGGGGCATCTCCGTCGCGCGACCAAAGGGAAGTCCGGGATCGTAAGTGTGAACGAAAAGACCCTTGCAGTGCATTGACCTGCGTCAACCAAGGCGGTGCATGCACAAAAGTCCCTCTACCGCTTTCGCAGGGGAGGGCTTTAATGTTGGCGTCGACTCCTGGGTCATCCTCACCGCCCCGCGTCCCCGATCAGTTTCGCCAGCCTGCGCATCACCGGGCTCTCGCGGCGTTCTTCCAGGCAGACGATCAGTTCGGTGGCCTGCAGGTCGGCGTCTTCGATGCGGGTCCAGGCGATGCGGGTGTCCTCGCCCAGTTCGGGTTCCTGGACCACGCCGAGGCCCAGGCCGGCGGCGACCGCCTCGCGCACGGCCTCGCGGCTGCCGATTTCCAGCACCACGTCCGGGCGCACGCCGGCCTCGGCCAGCGCGGCCTCGAAGGTGCGCCGGGTGGATGAGCCCGTCTCGCGCAGGACCATGGGGTGATCCTGCAATTCGGTGATGGAGACGGTTGGCCGGCCGGCCCATTCGTGGGCGGCGGGCATCATCAGCACGATCGGGTGGTGCATGGCGGCCAGCACGGCGAAGCGGTCGTCCATACGGTATTCGCTCAACAGGCCGAATTCGGCTTGATAATCCAGTAGAGACTGCACCACCGCGGCGGAATTGCCGACCGACACCACGATCTCCAGACCGGGGAGTTCCTCGCGGATGCCGCGGATCAGGGGCATCAGGTGGAACGGGCCGTCGGCGGCGATGGTCATCCGCCCCCGCGACAGCCCGCCCTCGGCCAGCAGGAATTCGCGGGTTTCGCGCTCGAGGCTGAAATAGCGCTGGGTGAGCGTGAACAGCTCTTCGCCCGCGCGGGTCAGCGATACCTGCCGGCCGCGCCGGTGGAACAGGGGGACGTTATAGGCTTGTTCCAGCGCCCGGACCTGGACGGTCAGGGTCGGCTGGCTGATCCCCTCGGCACGGGCGGCGGCGGTGAATCCACCTTCCCTGGCGACGGCGTGGAAGGCTTTTAGCTGCGCGTGGTTCATGGCGTTGATCCATAGACTGTATCTATGGATCATATTAATCGAATGAATTTTTCAAATAAAGCGCCGAGAGGCATCATGCGCCTTCATTCGATTCCGTCCGGAGGACCGAACCTTGAGCGCTGCACCGCACGCATCCGACCGCGCCGCCCGCACCGGCAATAACGAATTTCTGCTCACCCCCGGCCCGCTGACCACCTCGCTGGGGGTCAAGCAGGCGATGCTGCGCGACTGGGGCAGCCGCGACAAGCAGTTCATCGCGCTGAACGCCCGCATCCGCGACAAGCTGGTCGGGATCGCCGGCGGGGAAGGCGATTACGTCTGCGTGCCCGTCCAGGGCTCCGGCACCTTCGCGGTCGAGGCGACGCTGGGCACGCTGCTGCCGCGCGCCGGCAAGCTTCTGGTACTGGTCAACGGCGCCTATGGCGAGCGCATGATGAAGATCGCGAAGTATCTCGGCCGGCCGGCCGTTGCGCTGAGTTGCGCCGAGGACCGTACGCCGGACCTGACCTCACTGGAAACCCTGTTGGCGGAGGACAAGACGATCACCCATATCGCCGCCGTCCATTGCGAGACCACCAGCGGCATCCTGAACCCGATCCGTGAAATCGCCGATATCGTCGCCAGGCACGGCCGCAGCCTGATTATCGATGCGATGAGCGCCTTCGGGGCAATCCCGCTGGATGTGCGCGAGGTGCCTTGCGACGCCATCGTGGCCTCGTCCAACAAATGCCTGGAGGGCGTGCCGGGCATGGGCTACGCCATCATCCGCCGTGGTGTGCTTGAGGCTTGCGAGGGCAACGCCCATTCGCTGGCGCTGGATCTCTACGACCAGTGGCGCGGGCTGGAGGGCAACGGCCAGTGGCGCTTCACCCCGCCGACCCATGTGCTGGCCGCCTTCGACCAGGCGGTCGCCGAGTTCGAGGAAGAGGGCGGGGTGGCTGCGCGCAACGCCCGCTATTCGGAGAACTGCCGCACGCTGGTCGAGGGCATGCGCGATCTCGGTTTCGAGACGCTGTTGCCGGACGCGTTGCAGGCGCCGATCATCGTCACCTTCCACATGCCGGCGGACCCGAAATTCGATTTCACCGCCTTTTACGACCGGCTGGCGGCGCGCGGCTATGTGATCTATCCGGGCAAGCTGACGGTGGCGCCGACCTTCCGCATCGGCTGCATCGGCCAGTTGGCCCGCGAAGATTTGGAGGCCGCGCTGTCGGTCATTCGCGAGGTGCTGGGCGAGATAGGCGTGACGCAATGCGGCCCGGCCGCCAGCGCCGCCGAGTAGGGGAGACCAAATGAAAAGCATCGAAGTCAATGGCCGCCGCTATGGCTGGCCCGAATCCCCGACCGTCGTGGTCTGCATCGACGGTTCGGAACCGGACTATATAGAGCAGGCGGTGAAGGCGGGCGTGGCCCCGTATCTGGCCCGCATCACCGCGCAATGCAGCGACCTGCGCGCCGACTGCGTGGTGCCCAGCTTTACCAACCCGAACAATCTGTCGATCGTCACCGGCCGCCCGCCCTCGGTGCACGGGATTTCCGGCAACTACTTCCTCGACCCGGACACGGGCGAGGAAGTGATGATGAACGATGCGAAATTCCTGCGCGCGCCGACGATCTTCCAGGCCTTCCAGAAGGAGGGCGCGAAAATCGCCATCGTCACCGCCAAGGACAAGCTGCGCGGCCTGCTGGGCCATGGCCTGACCTATGGCGCGGACGGCGCGATCTGCTTTTCCTCGGAGAAGTCCGACCAGGCGACGCTGACCGCCAACGGCATCGAGGGTGTGGTCGATATGGTCGGCATGCCGGTGCCCGACGTCTATTCGGCGGCGCTTTCGGAATTCGTCTTCGCTGCCGGCGTCAAGCTGATGGAAAGCCGTCGGCCGGACATCACCTATCTGTCGACGACCGATTACATCCAGCACAAGCACGCGCCGGGCACCGAGGGCGCCAACGCCTTCTACGCCATGATGGACGGCCATCTGGCCAGGCTGGATGCGATGGGCGCGGTGATCGCGCTGACCGCCGACCATGGCATGAACGCCAAGCATGGCGCCGACGGCAAACCCAACGTGATCTATCTGCAGGACTATCTGGACGAATGGCTGGGCGCGGGCGCGGCCCGGGTCATCCTGCCGATCACCGACCCCTATGTGGTGCATCACGGGGCGCTGGGCTCCTTCGCCACGGTCTATCTGCCGAACGGGGCGGACATGGCCGACCGGCTGCGCGCGCTGGAGGGAATCGACTACGTCGAGTCCAAATCCAAAGCCTGCGCCGAGTTCGAATTGCCGGAGGACCGCATGGGCGATCTGGTCGTGGTCTCGTCCAGTGGCGTCGTTCTTGGTACGGCCGAGTCCGAACATGATCTCTCGGGCCTCGAAGTGCCGTTGCGATCCCATGGCGGCATATCCGAACAGACCGTGCCGCTGATCTTCAACCGCGCCATCGACGGGCTGGACCCGGCGCGGCGCCTGCGCAATTTCGACGCCTTCGATCTGGCGCTCAATCATGCACAGGCGGCCGCGGCGGCCGCCGAATGAGGGAAAAATCATGTCCATAGCCGAAGCCTACACCGCATCCCCGCGTTTCGAGCCGATGCGCATCGCCGGCCGCAAGGTCGAGGCCGATGGCGTGATCGAGGTCCGCTATCCCTACACCAACGAGGTCATCGGCCAGGTGCCTGCGGGCGACGCCCGTCATGCCAAAGAGGCCTTCGAGATCGCGGCGAATTACAGAGCGAAACTGACCCGCTACGAGCGCCAGCAGATTTTGCAGAAGACCGCCGAACTGCTGGTCCAACGCCGGGACGAGCTGTCGGACCTGATTACGCTGGAGTTGGGCATCTCGAAGAAGGATTCGCTCTACGAGGTTGGTCGCGCCTTCGACGTGTTCACACTGGCGGGCCAGCTCTGCATTCTCGACGACGGCGAGATTTTCTCCTGTGATCTGACGCCGCACGGCAAGTCGCGCAAGATCTACACCAAGCGCGAGCCGCTGACCGCGATTTCGGCGATCACACCTTTCAACCATCCGCTCAATATGGTGGCGCACAAGATCGCGCCGTCGGTCGCCACCAACAACTGCATGGTCTGCAAGCCGACCGAGCTGACGCCGATGACCGCGCTCTATCTCGCCGACGTGCTGTACGAGGCCGGCCTGCCGCCGGAGATGTATTCCGTGGTCACCGGCCTGCCGCAGGACATCGGCGACGAGATGATCCGCAACGAGCATATCGACCTGATCACCTTCACCGGCGGCGTGCCGGTCGGCAAGATGATCGCCCACAAGGCGGGTTACAGGCGCACGGTGCTGGAA
The DNA here is from genome assembly GCA_947259795.1 of uncultured Alphaproteobacteria bacterium. Lineage (GTDB taxonomy): Bacteria > Pseudomonadota > Alphaproteobacteria > UBA8366 > JADFVY01 > JADFVY01. The sequence goes on from CAMYNJ010000155.1 coordinate 30,668, forward strand.
CTGGGCGGCAACGACCCGCTGATCATCTGCGACGACCTTTCCGACTTGGATCTTGAGAAAGCCGCGGAAATCGCCCTGGCCGGCGCCACCAAGAACTCGGGCCAGCGCTGCACCGCGGTCAAGCGCATCCTGACGCAGGAAGCCGTCGCCGACCGCTTCGTCGAGCTGATCCTGGAAAAGGCGAAGAAGCTGAAATTCGGCGACCCGATGAACCCGGACACCGACCTCGGCACCGTGGTGCATGAAGAAGCCGCCAGACTGTTCGAGAAGCGCGTCTATGACGCGGCGGACCAGGGCGCCAAGGTGCTCTACGATCCGGGCCGTCAGGGTGCGGTGCTGCCGCCCATCGTGGTCGACCATGTGCCGCATGAGAGCGAGCTGGTGATGGAGGAAACCTTCGGCCCGATCATGCCCATCGTGCGCGTGCCCAACGATGACGCCGAGACCATGAAAATCTCCAACTCCACCGCCTTCGGCCTGTCGTCCGGCGTCTGCACCAACCGCTTCGACCGCATGACCGCCTATATCGAGGGGCTGAATGTCGGCACGGTGAACATCTGGGAAGTGCCCGGCTACCGCATCGAAATGTCCCCCTTCGGCGGCATCAAGGATTCCGGCCTCGGCTACAAGGAAGGCGTCATCGAGGCGATGAAGAGCTACACCAACGTCAAGACCTACTCGATGCCCTGGCCGGGGTGATCCAAGGGGAGCTTTCCGGACGGCGCGCGGCGGCAAGCGCGCGGCGCA
>CAMYNJ010000156.1 GCA_947259795.1 uncultured Alphaproteobacteria bacterium
GACAAGGTGCCGATGCGCGAAAAAGGCATGACGCCCTATGAGCTGATGCTGTCGGAAAGCCAGGAGCGCATGCTGATGGTGCTCGAGCCCGGCCGCGAGGAGGAAGCGCGCGCTATCTTCGAGAAATGGGAGCTGGATTTCGCGGTGATCGGGCGGGTCACGGACACCGGCCGGCTGGTGCTGAAATTCCATGGCGAGACCGTCGGCGATATCGAGGTCGCACCGCTGGTCGCCAACGCGCCGGAATATGAGCGCCCGTGGGAGCCGACGCCGAAAGCAGCGATCATTGACCCGGACGATATCGCCGCGCTGAACGACCCGATGGATGCGCTGAGGCGGATCATCGGCAGCCCCAATATGGCCTCGCGGCGCTGGATCTGGGAACAGTACGACCATATGGTCATGGCCGACACCAACCAGCGTCCCGGCGGCGATTCGGCAGTGGTGCGCATCCACGGCACCGACCGCGGACTTGCCATCACCACCGATTCAACGCCGCGCTACTGCCTGGCCGACCCGGAGGAAGGCGGCAAGCAGGCGGTCGCCGAAGCCTGGCGGAACCTGACCGCCGTCGGCGCGACGCCGCTGGCGGTGACCAACAACCTGAATTTCGGCAATCCGGAAAAGCCCCGCATCATGGGCCAGATCGCCGGTGCAGTGACCGGCATGGGCACGGCCTGCCGGGCACTGGATTTCCCCGTAGTGTCGGGCAATGTGTCGCTCTACAACGAGACCAGCGGCGAGGCGATCCTGCCGACGCCCGTGATCGGCGGGCTGGGCCTGATCGAGGATCTGGACCGGACCGCTCGCGTGCCAATCCCACGCGACGGTCTGGACCTGGTGCTGATCGGCGAGACGAAGGGATGGCTCGGCGCCTCGCTTTACCTGCGCGAGATCGAGGGCCGCGCGGAAGGCGCGCCGCCGCCGGTCGACCTGGCGGCCGAGAGGCGCAACGGCGATTTCGTGCGCGGGCTGATCCAGGCGGGCCGCGTGGCGGCCTGTCACGATTTGTCGGATGGCGGCCTGGCCGTCGCGGTTACCGAGATGGCTATGGCCGGCGGGATCGGCGCGAATCTGGAGGATCGCGGCGATCGTGGCGGACGCGCAGGCGGCCGGCGTGCCGGCCAGTTTGGTGGGAGAAACCGGCGGCGATGCGTTGACAGTTGGCGGCCGCCATACCATATCGATCGACGAGTTGCGGCGGAGCCATGAGGAATGGCTGCCGTCATTCATGGCGCAGCCGTAAAACCGGGTGCGTGCCTTAGAGGTAAGGAATTTCAGACATGGCTATGGAAGCGAGCGAGATCGAACGGCTGATCAAGGAGGCCCTGCCGGACGCGGAAGTCCGGATCGAGGATCTGCGCGGTGATGGCGACCATTATTCGGCCTATGTCCGTTCCGCTTCCTTCAAGGGCAAGAATCGCGTTCAGCAGCATCAGATGGTCTATTCGGCATTGCAGGGCCGGATGGGCGGCGAACTGCACGCGCTGGCGCTGCAGACCGCGGCGTCGGATTGAATTTCCGCTATAGGTTAGAGACAGGCCGCGGCGCGGCCCGGCAAACAAGGATCAGAGAGACATGGATAATGTAGTTTTCGACCGTATCCGCGAGGAAATTTCGGAAAACGACGTGGTGGTCTTCATGAAGGGCACGCCCGTCTTCCCGCAGTGCGGCTTTTCCTCGGTGGTGGCGCAGGTGATGACTGCCCTGGGCGTGAAATTCAAGGGCATCAACGTGCTGGAGGACCCGGGTATCCGTGAGGGAATCAAGAGTTTCAGCAACTGGCCGACCATCCCGCAGCTCTATGTGAAGGGCGAATTCGTCGGCGGCTGCGACATCGTGCGCGAAATGTACGAGAACGGTGAGCTGAAGCAGCTGATGAGCGAAAAGGGCGTCCAGACCCAGGCGGCGTGACGACCGGACTAATCGCATCGAATGGAAAGGCGCCCCAACCGGGGCGCCTTTTTCATTCCGGCGATGACGGTCCGGACCCGGACCCGCATGGCGGAAGATCCAGGCCTGCGCCGGAGTCCGGGACGGCGGATCGCAGATCGAAGTTGCGGGCCATGGTGATAAACTCATCCTCGTTGTCGGTTCTCAGATAGGTGGAGACCAGCAACGCGCCCTCGGGCAGCCGTTCGCGCCGGCAGCCGGCAGCGCCGATCGACAAAGAGCCTTTCGTGCCGTCGGGGTCCTGTTCCTTCCAGGCCTTGATCTTGCCGCGCAGGTCCGTTAGCCGCGCCATGTCCGCTTCCGCCACGCGGAACACCGACAGGTGAAAACCAGGCTTCACCTCCACACCGGGTATGTCGGCGGCCGCTGCACCGGCTATCTTTTCAAGGATAAACCGCTCCTGCAGATTTTCATCCGGGTTCGGGCGTTCAGCGCCGATTTCCAGCACGGCGCCGTCTTCGCGGACCTCTAATGCGTCCGGCATCTGCACGGCAACCCTGATTTGCCGCGCGTCCGCCGTCATAAGATCGAGCTGCCGGAGCTTCAGCATGGACGAAATCGGCATATAGCCGCATCCTGCCAGCGCAAGAAAGGCCAGCCCAACGAGTATTTCCCGCATTCGCAATCTCCATGTTTGACATATAATTTATAATGTATTACATTAATTTTTGATAACGTCAAATGAAAGGTTACGGATATGACGGCAACCGCGAAAGACGGCCCCGAGGGGTTCGGCCGCATCCGCGCGGCAAGCCGGTTTCTCAAAAACCTGACGACATTGGGTGCTGTGATCATTCTCGGATTCGGCGTTGCCTTCGCTGCCTTCCCGGTCTGGTTCGATCAATTGATAATCAATGCGTTTCCGGAGTTGACGATTGCCACCGGAATTACGCCCTTCAAACGGACCGGGCTGCTCGTCCTGATGGCTTTTCCGCTGGCGGTGACACTGTACGGCCTCTGGCACGCGCGCCTGCTGTTCGCGTCCTACGAAAAGGGTGAGATTTTCACCAGCAGGGCAGCCGGCCATATCCGCTTGGTGGGGCTGGCCATGCTGATCAACGCCATCCTGTCGCCGTTGGTCCATACGCTCGGCAGCATTCTCCTGACCTATGACAACATGGCAGGCAGCCGCGCCATCGCCGTTTCGTTGTCCAGCGATAGCTATTCGCTTCTGCTGACGGGTGGCCTGTTGATCGTGATCGGCTGGGTCATGCATGAAGCGGCCCGGCTGTCGGAAGAAAACCGGCAATTCGTCTGAGGCCGCCGATGCCCATCATCGTCAACCTGGATGTGATGCTTGCGCGCCGGAAAATGCGGTCGCGAGAGCTTGCGGAGAAGATCGGGATCGCGGAACAGAACGTTTCCCTGCTGAAATCCGGCAAGGTGAAGGGCGTGCGCTTCGAAACACTGGAAAAGATATGCCAGGCGCTCGACTGCCAACCCGGCGACCTTCTCGAATTCCGGGAGGAGGAGGCTTGATCCGCAACGAAAACCAGCATCCGGAAGGCCGTCGCGGAGTCCGACGCTTAAAGCCCGGAAAGGATAGCACCGAGATTCGGCGTCTTCCGTATCAGGGCATCGAGCGCGATTTCCGACGAATTCGCGTCAAGCGCGCGAACCCCGCTTGCGTCACACACGACGACGGCAAAGAACTCCTTGAAGGCGCTTGTCCAGTATCCCGCATCGCCCATATCGGATCGAACCCAGGCGCGCTCGATCGGCACGAGCGTGACATCGCCAACGCTCAAGGGATTGCCTGCCCGCAGCGCCTCCATTCAGGCATTCCCCCGGAACAAACGCCGCCACGCTGGTAGCATGGTCGGTGACAGCATGAATGCCACCATCAAGGCGATGAAGTGAATCGGCACCAGGCGGAACTGGCCATGGCTCTCGACTTCGAATACCGGGTCGATAAATTCCGGCTCGATGCATACCGCCGCGCTCCGAAGGTTCTGCGCCATGCCGGCGACGGGCCCGATGACGGCCCACAGGCGACCGGTGTCGGCAGGGTCACCCAGACCGATGCGCAATCGAAGAAACAGATTCCGTGCATGGGTTGCGCGCAATATGTCGCGAATGAATCTATACAGGCGTCGGCGAAATGCCGGCTGTTTCAACAGCGAGACGATGCCGCGTGCGTTGACCTTCTTCCTGGTCTGCCTGGGCGGCTTTGCTTTCTTCCCTGGCGTGGGCTGAGGCAGCGGTCCAGGCCTGTCCGCCTGAGGGATGCGAAGCTGAAAACGCACGAGCCCAAAGAGCCAGCGGAAACGGACATGGCCCTCCGTCACCTTGATCCGATGGATCGAAAACACGACCGTCAGGGGTACCGCCGAGAGGGCGATTATGAGCGCCACCAGCAGCCCAAGCGTTAGCGCAATGGAAGCCACTGCTTATTCGGCTTTACTGCTTCCGGGTTTGGCTGATGCCGCCTTGCCGACGGTTTCCACCACTTTTTCCAGCACCGAGGCCGTGCCGCCCTTGATCGACTCGATCCGAACGCCGTCTTTGTTGACGACGATCATCGCCACGGGTTTTACGCCCCCGCCGCCGCCTGTGCCGCCACCGGTTCCGGCACCCTTCTTCGGGTCGGTGCCTTCGCCTGCACCGACACCAAAACCGAAGCCGACACTCACCAGGGGGATCAGCGTGTTGCCTTCAATAACGATCGGCTCGCCCACCACCGTCTTGGTATTGAGCATGCGTTCGATTTCTTCGATCGCTTTGCCAAAAAGACTTTCTACGTCTTTCATTTCGCCTCCAGGGGCCCTTGGGACCTGTGCGCAATTGTCTGCGGGAACTGAAGAAGAATCGGGAGCAAGAAGCTCGTGCAATAGAGCTTAAGCATCTCAAGGCTGGTGTCGTTGATGTGGGTCAACACCGAGGCAATAGAATTGAACTACCTTCGAAACGGTATCCACGGGCGGCTTCATGAAACTCCATGGCCCGGGCGCGGGCTCGGAGCCTTGGAACCGCCGCTTCTTCGACCTCAACCACTACCGCGTCATCATCCTCTTCGACCAGCGCGGCGTCGAACAGGGATATGTCCACATCTGGATTTTTGGCGGGGTGCAGCGCTTCTATCTGAATTGGTAAAGGCGCCCCGAAGGGCGCCTTTCCGTGTCTTGCGATCTCGCGCCTGGTCGAGGATCAGCGTGAATAGAACTCGACGACGAGGTTGGGGTGCATCACCACCGGATAGGGTACGTCGGCCAGCTTGGGCGCGCGTACGTAGGTCGCCTGCATCTTCTTGTAGTCGACCGAGATATATTCCGGCGTGTCGCGCTCCGGCGACTGGATGGCTTCCAGCACCATCGGGATCTCGCGGCTCTTCTCGCGCACCTCGATGAGGTCGCCGTCGCGCATCCGGTAGGAGCCGATATTGACGCGTTTGCCGTTCACCTTCACATGGCCGTGGTTGATGAACTGGCGTGCGGCGAAGACGGTCGGCACGAAACGCGCGCGGTAGATCGCGGCGTCCAGCCGGCGCTCCAGCAGTTCGATCAGGTTCTCACCGGTGTCGCCGCGGCGGCTGTCGGCTTCCTGGTAAAGCTTGCGGAACTGCTTTTCGTTGATGTTGCCGTAGTAGCCCTTGAGCTGCTGCTTGGCGGCAAGCTGGGTGCCGTAGTCGGAAAGCTTGCGGCGGCGCTGGCCATGCTGGCCCGGGCGGGATTCGCGGCGGTTGAAGGGGCTCTTGGGCCGGCCCCAGAGATTGACGCCGAGACGGCGATCGATCTTGTACTTGGCGGAATGTCTCTTGCTCATGGTCCTTCATTCCCGATCATGGTCGGTGTTGTGTTTGTCCGGTAGTCCACATCCGCGGCCCTGTGCCATAGAAGGCTGAGGCCATGGAGGGCGGGGATTCGGCCAATCGCCGGCCCACATTCCCGGAAAGCGAGGGGCTTATATACGCATGAATGGCGGCAAGTCAAAGATTTTCGCCGACCGGCGGCCACCGGCGATCATTGCTATCGCCCTGCCCCGCGACCATATGACTGTCACAGCGACGGACCAGGGCCGATTTTTTCCTTTCCCCGGCCCGACGGATGTGTATATTGCGCCGCTTCATAACTCCTTGCCGGGCCCGTATCGGGGTTCGGCTAGGTCCGAACCGATCGAACCGCGGATGGGCCGCGGCGACGCCGGACCGCTAACAGCCAGAGGGAGTCTGACGACTTATGCCTTACTACGAGAATGTCTTTATCGCGCGGCAGGATATCTCCGCCGCCCAGGTGGATACGCTTGCCGACACCTTTTCGGAGTTTGTCACCGGCGCGGGCGGACAGATTCACCGCCGCGAATACTGGGGACTGAAGAGCCTGCAGTACCGCATCAAGAAAAACCGCAAGGGTCACTATGTTCTGATGAACATCGAGGCCCCCTCGGAGGCGATGCAGGAAATGGAGCGCCAGATGCGCCTCAACGAGGACGTGCTGCGCCACATGACGATTCGCACCGAGGAAATCCCCGAGGGCCCGTCCGTCGTGATGCAGGGCCGCGGCGGCCGCGATGACGACCGTCCGCGACGCGACGGCGACCGGCCGCGACGCGACGACGACCGGCCGCGCCGCGAAAGCGAGGCGCCGAAAGCCGCCGCCGCACCCGCCACCGATGAGACCCCCACCGAGAAAGGAGGCGAGGAATGAGCGCCGAAGCCACTACCGAGCGCCCCGCGGCGGGACGCCGTCCATTCTTCCGCCGTCGCAAGACCTGCCCGTTCACCGGGCCGAACGCGCCGGTTATCGACTACAAGGACGTCAAGCTGCTGCAGCGCTTCACTTCGGAACGGGGCAAGATCGTACCGAGCCGCATCACTGCCGTTTCCAACAAGAAACAGCGTGAGTTGGCCCGCGCCATCAAGCGCGCCCGGTTCCTGGCGCTGATTCCCTATATCCTGAAGTAAGGCAGGGCCCGCCCCCCGGGGTGATCCCTGGTTAAGAGTATGACCAGCCCATGGTGGTTGCTGAGCGCCGGCGCCGGCCTTGCCAGCGCACTGCTCTACGGGCTTGCTCCGGCAAGCCCGCTGGGCGTCATGATACTTCCTGTCCTGGTCTCCGTGCCTCTGTTCATGGCGGGACTGGGGTTTGGGACGCTGGCCGGCGCGGTGGCCTCGGCGGTCGCCATCGCAGGCGTGCTGGTATTCCAGGGGCCTATGGCCGGCGCGGTTTTTGCGGTCGGGTTCGCGGTTCCGGTGGCGATACTGGTCCGCCAGGCCATGCTGGCGCGAACCGACGACGGCGTGACCGAATGGTATCCGGCGGGACTGCTGGCCGCCACGCTGACGATCGTCGGACTGGGACTGGCGGTGGCGGTTACCGCGGTGATATCGTCGCTTGAAGTTCAGGAACTGTTCGACGAGCGCCTGCGTGCCTTCGCCGAGAGCTTCGCCGCCAGCGGCGGTGGAATCACCGCCGAGGATCTGCTGGCACGGATGGAGTGGACCAAACGGCTGTTACCGGGACTGACGACCAGCTTCCTGATGCTGGTTCTGTTGGCCGGCGCAGCGCTGGCCCAGGCGGCGCTGCAGAAACTGAAACGGAATCTGCGGCCCTGGCCGGATTTCGCGGGCATGGAGCTGCCGAACTGGATGGCGGTCGTCGCCGCTGTAACAATCGCCGCCGCGATGCTGCTGCCGGATCCCGCCGGGACTTATGCCGTCGCGATGTCATTTGCGGCATGCTTTGCCTTCCTGTTGCAGGGCCTGGCCGTGATCCACGCCTTCAACCGAAAGATCAGGGGTGGCACGATCCTGCTGGTGATCATCTACCTGCTGGTATTCGGGCAGATGTGGCCGGCGATGCTGGTGGTGCTGCTGGGCGCGGTGGAACAGTTCGCGGGACTGCGGCGCAGTTGGATTGAGAAAAAGGAAGAATAGCGCGGGATTGCGTTGTTCGGCTTTTAGGTTTAAACGAACGACCGAATTTGGCTCCGCCGGTGCGGGGCGCAGGAGGATAGAAAGATGGAAGTGATTTTGCTCGAGCGTGTGGAGAAGCTGGGCCAGATGGGCGACGTGGTCAACGTCAAGCCCGGTTTCGCCCGCAATTTCCTGCTGCCGCGCAACAAGGCGTTGCGGGCCACAAAGGAAAACAGGGGGCTTTTCGAACAGCAGCGCCAGCAGTTGGAAGCCGATAACCTGGCCCGAAAGGGCGAGGCGGAAAAGGTTGGCGAAAAGCTGGACGGCATGCGCATCAGCATGATCCGCAGCGCCGGCGAGAGCGGCCAGCTATACGGCTCCGTCACCTCGCGCGATATCGCCGAGGGCGTCACCGCCGGCGGCGTCACCATCACCCGCAACCAAATAGTGATGGATCATCCGATCAAGATGCTGGGCCTGCATGAGATGCGTGTCAGCCTGCATCCGGAAGTGTCGGTCACGGTGGTGGTCAATGTGGCGCGTTCGCAAGAGGAAGCCGAGCGCCAGGCTAAACTGGGACACGCCATCACCGCGCAGGAAGAAGAGCGCGCCGAGCGGGCGGCCATGGCTGCCGAGGCGGCGGCGGCAGCGGCCATGGCCGCAAAGGCCGAGGAAATGCTGGAACATGCCCCGGAGGAAGACCTCGTGGAATCGGTGGTCGCCGAGGTGACCGGCGAAGCGGAAGCGGCCCCCGAGTCGGCTGCCCCGGCCGAGGAGGAAGCCCCGGCCGAGGAAGCCGCAGATGAGTCCGGCGAGGAGAAAGACAAGGGCTGAATCTCTTGAAATCGGCCAAATCGGGAAGTTATCCCCGATATCCTCTGGATTGAACCCTTACACCCGCCGCGAGGCGGGTGTACTATTTTGACCATGACGTCACCCGCCACCGAAAATACGGTCACCCCGCTTCGCAACGACGGGGGCGACACTCCATCTTACCGAATCCCACCCCATAACGCCGAGGTGGAGGCGGCGCTGCTGGGCGCCATCCTGACCAACGACCGGGCCCTGGAAAAGGTTTCGGAATTCCTGCAGGCCGAGCATTTCTACGAGCCGGTTCATGGCCGCATCTACGACGCTGCGCGACGGCTGGTGGAGCGCGGCCAGAAGGCCAGCCCGCAGACCCTGGCCCATTTTTTCGAGGCCGACGAGGCGCTGGCCGAGGCCGGCGGCGGGCGTTACCTGTACGAACTGGCCGCCAGCGTGATCAGCGTGGTCAATGTCGCCGATTACGGCCGCATGATCCACGACCTCTATCTGCGCCGCCAACTGATCGGGCTGGGCGAAGAGGTGGTCAACGAGGCCTACGCGCATGACATCGACGATTCCGCCCCGGCGCAGATCGAGAAGGCGGAACAGCGGCTCTACGACCTGGCCACGATCGGCGAGACCGATCGCGGCATCGTCACCCTGAAACATGCCTCCGTCGTCGCGCTGGAAGAGGCCGAGCAGGCCTTCAAGCGCGAGGGCCATGTGGTTGGCGTGACCACGGGGCTGAAGGATCTGGACCGCCGGCTGGGCGGGCTGCATGGATCGGACCTGCTCATCCTTGCCGGCCGGCCCTCGATGGGCAAGACGGCGCTGGCCACCAATATCGCCTTCAACGCCGCGCAGGCCCGGAAGCCGAATGACGGGGACGAACCCGCCGGCACCCACAAGGTGCTGTTCTTCTCGCTGGAAATGTCGTCCGAACAGTTGGCCGCGCGTATCCTGTCGCAGGTCTCGGGCATCCCGTCCGACCGCGTGCGCCGCGGCGAGATCAACGCCGACGAGTTCCAGGCCTTCGCCGTTGCCAGCCAGCAGATGAGCCGGGTTTCGCTGTTCATCGACGACACGCCGGCGATCACGGTGTCGACCATGCGCACCCGCGCGCGGCGGCTGAAACGCCAGGGCGGGCTGGACATGATCGTGGTCGACTATCTGCAGCTTCTGCAGGGAACGCCCGGGCGCCGTGCGGAAAACCGGGTGCAGGAAGTCTCGGAAATCACCCGCGGGCTGAAGCAGCTGGCCAAGGAACTGGAGGTGCCGGTCCTCGCATTGTCGCAGCTCAGCCGCCAGGTCGAAAACCGCGAAGACAAGCGCCCGCAACTGGCCGACTTGCGCGAATCCGGCTCGATCGAACAGGACGCCGACGTCGTCATGTTCATCTACCGTGAGCAATATTACCTGGAAAAAGGCGAGCCCGTACTGGGCATCGATGAAAAGGGCGAAAAGTTCGAGGATCGCCACACCCGCTGGCAGAGCCGCATGGCCGAGGTCACCAACACCGCCAGCGTCATCATCGCTAAGCAGCGCCACGGCCCGGTCGGCACGATAGACCTGTTCTTCGAAGGCGCGCTGACCCGGTTCGGCGACCTCGACCGGCAGCATAGCGACGACGGGTTTTGAGGGGCGGTATTTACGAGGCCGGCGCGGATCACGGCAGTTCGCTGCTAACCATCGACCTCGACGCAATCGCTTCAAATTACCGTTTTCTGGCCGAACGGACGCGCCCCGCGGTGGCGGCGGCCGCGATCAAGGCGGATGCTTATGGGCTGGGCGTGGGACCGGTTTCGCAGACCCTGTGGGCGGAAGGCTGCCGCGATTTCTTCGTCGCCACCCTGGACGAAGGTATCGAACTGCGAGGCCTGCTGCCGGAATCGCGCATTGCCGTGCTGAACGGCCTGATCGCCGGCGAGCCCGCCCTGTTCCGCAAACACAGCCTGATGCCGGCGCTCAACGATCTCGGCCAGGTCGACGACTGGCGCGCGGATTGCCGGGAAAACGGCGCCGCCCCGGCGGTCCTGCATCTCGACACCGGCATGTCCCGCCTCGGCCTGCCGCCGGCGGAGCGGGACGCGCTGACACAGGATCCTTCTCGCCTCGACGGCATCGATATGGCCCTGATCATGAGCCATCTGGCCTGCGCCGATGAACCGGACGAAACCATGAGCCGCCGCCAGCGCGACGACTTCGCCGCGGCACTCGCCCGCCTGCCCGGCGCGCCGGCGAGCCTGGCAGCTTCGTCGGGTATATTCCTCGGCCCCGATTACCTGTTCGACATGGTCCGTCCGGGCGTCTGCCTGCACGGCGTTAATCCACGGCCAGGACAGCCGAATCCGCTGCGCCCGGTCGTCCGGCTTCAGGCAAAAATCCTGCAAATCCGCGACGTTGACACCCCCCAGACCGTTGGATATGGTGCGACCCACCGCATTGCCGGGCCCGCCCGTTTGGCGACTCTGGCGGCGGGTTACGCGGACGGATATCTGCGCAGTTTGAGCGGTCGCGGGACGGCTCATATCGGCGAGACGGCCGTCCCGGTTGTGGGGCGCGTATCGATGGACCTGATAACCGTCGACATTACGCGGGTACCGGAGGCCAGGCCCGGCGATATGGTGGATCTGATCGGACCGCATCACGATGTCGACGCGTTGGCCAAAGAGGCCGGGACCGTCGGCTACGAGATACTGACCAGCCTGGGACGGCGTTATCGCCGGCATTACCTCGGCGACGGCGGCGGAGAGGTTGCGTGAATATATTTCAGCCTATCGGCAAGGCCTTTCTGGGCTTTCTGGCGGCGACGGGCCGGCTGTCCCTGTTTGCTATCGTGTCGGTGTCGCACTGCGTGCGCCCGCCGATCTATCCGCGCCTGATCGGCCGCCAGATGATCGAGATCGGCTATTATTCGCTGCCCGTGGTCGGGCTGACCACCCTGTTTTCCGGCATGGTGCTGGCGCTGCAGAGCTATACCGGCTTCGCGCGCTTTTCCGCCGAGAGCGCGGTGCCCAACGTGGTGGTCCTGTCGATGACCCGCGAACTGGGCCCGGTGCTGGCCGGCCTGATGGTGGCGGGACGCATCGGCGCGGCGATGGCCGCCGAGATCGGCACCATGCGCGTGACCGAACAGGTCGACGCCCTGACCACGCTGTCGACCAACCCGCACAAATATCTCGTCGCGCCGCGGCTGATCGCGGGGCTGACCATGCTGCCGCTGCTGGTGCTGGTCGGCGACATCATCGGCGTGTTCGGCGGCTATCTGATCAGCGTCTACAAGCTGGGCTTCAACCCGGCAATCTACATCAAGAACACCTGGCAGTACCTGGAATTCCTCGACGTCTTTTCGGGCGTCGTGAAGGCCGCCTGCTTCGGCTTTATCGTCGCCCTGATGGGCTGCTACAACGGCTATCACAGCCGCGGCGGCGCCCAGGGCGTGGGCGCGGCGACCACCAACGCTGTGGTCTCGGCCTCGATCATGATCCTGATTTCCAACTACCTGATTACGGAGATGTTCTTCGCCAAATGAGCGCCGAGGCAAACATCCCCCCGAAGATCAAGGTAGCCGACCTGCAGAAGAGGTTCGGGCCGAAGGTCGTGCTCGACGGGCTGGACCTCGACGTGGGGGTCGGCGAATCCGTCGTGGTGATCGGCGGGTCCGGCACCGGCAAATCGGTGCTGTTGAAATGCATCCTGGGATTGCTGGAGCCCGAGGAAGGAACCATCGAGATCGACGGGCAGCCCGTTATCGGCCTGCCGACGGCGGATCGCGAGGAGATCAACCGGAAGTTCGGCATGCTGTTCCAGGGCGCGGCCCTGTTCGACAGCCTGAAGGTATGGGAAAACGTGGCTTTCGGCCTGATCCAGGGCGGCCGGTCGGATCGCACGGAGGCGCGCGACATCGCCTATTCCAAGCTGGCCGATGTGGGGCTGGGGACCGATGTGGGCGGACTGTGGCCGGCGGAGCTGTCAGGCGGCATGAAGAAGCGCGTTGCCCTGGCCCGCGCCATCGCCACAACGCCGGAAATCATCTTTTTCGACGAGCCGACCACCGGGCTGGACCCGATCATGGCGGACGTGATCAACGACCTGATCGTCAAATGCACGCGCGAGTTGGGCGCCACCGCGCTGTCGATCACCCACGATATGGCCAGCGCCAGAAAGATCGCCGACCGCATCGCCATGCTGTATAAGGGAAAAATTATTTGGCAAGGCCCGACGTCACAGATCGATTCGTCGGGCAATGAATTCGTCGACCAGTTCATCCATGGCCGGGCCGAGGGCCCGATCCGGATGGAGGTCCGCGCACCCTGACCGGCGCATTTCGTACTTATAAGGACCCGACGCCAATAATGGCTCGCAAGAATACGCAATATGTCTGCCAGTCTTGCGGCGCGGTGCATCCGCGCTGGAGCGGCAAGTGCGAGGCCTGCGGCGAATGGAACAGCATCGTCGAGGAGGCCTCGGCATCCATCCCGATGGGCGGCAAGGCAGGTGGCCGCAAGGCGGCGTCCGGCGCACGGAACAAGCTGGAGTTGGTCGCCCTGGATGGCGAATCCCGGAACCTTGCGCGCCGGGTAACTGGCATCGCCGAATTCGACCGGGTGGTCGGCGGCGGCATGGTTCCCGGCTCGGCCCTGCTGGTGGGCGGCGATCCGGGCATCGGCAAGTCGACCCTGCTGCTGCAGGTCACGGCGGCGCTGGCCGGCGGGGCGAAGGCTATTTACATCTCTGGCGAGGAATCGATCGATCAGGTGCGCATGCGCGCCCGGCGCCTGGGCGTGGCGGAGATGCCGGTGGGGCTGGCGGCGGCAACGGACCTCAATGAAATCCTCGGCGCGCTGCACGGTCCGGACGTCCCCGACATCGTGGTCATCGATTCGATCCAGACCATGTATGTGGACGCGCTGGATTCGGCGCCGGGTACCGTCGGCCAGGTGCGCGCCTGCGCCCAGGAACTGATCCGCGCCGCCAAACGCCGGGGCTTCACTCTGGTACTGGTCGGCCATGTCACCAAGGAAGGCACCATCGCCGGTCCCCGAGTGCTGGAACATATGGTCGATACCGTGCTTTATTTCGAGGGCGAGCGGGGGCACCAGTTCCGCATCCTGCGCGCGGTCAAGAACCGCTTCGGCCCGACCGACGAGATCGGCGTGTTCGAAATGACGGGCGGCGGCCTGGCCGAGGTTTCGAATCCCTCGCAGCTGTTCCTGTCGGACCGCGACGAGCCGGTGTCCGGCGCGGCGGTCTTCGCCGGGATGGAAGGATCCCGGCCGATGCTGGTGGAAATCCAGGCGCTGGTCGCCCCCTCGCCCCTGGGTACGCCGCGCCGCGCGGCGGTCGGCTGGGACAGCGGCCGGCTGTCGATGGTGCTGGCCGTGCTGGAGGCGCGCGCCGGGGTTCACCTGGCAGGCAATGACGTGTATCTGAACGTGGCCGGCGGGCTTCGCATTTCGGAACCCGCCGCGGACCTGGCAGTGGCCGCCGCGCTGGTCTCGTCGCTGACCGGCAAGCCGGTTCCGGCCGGTTGCGCAGTCTTCGGCGAAATCGGCCTGTCGGGGGAAGTGCGGCCGGTGGCCCAGGCCGAGGCGCGGTTGAAGGAGGCCGGCAAGCTGGGCTTTACGCAGGCGATCACGCCGCGCATAAGACAGGCTGGCGGCGCGGCATGGGAATTGCGAGTGCGCGAGATCGCTGATCTCGGCGAACTTGTGCTGATGTTTGAAGATGAGGAGCCGGCGGTGCGCGCCGCCATGGCGAGGAGCGTGGACAATTGATTGCCGATATCGTCGTTGTGGCTGTCCTGCTGATATCGGCCGTGATTGCTCTGTTCAGGGGATTCGTAAAGGAAACTCTGACCATCGCCGGCTGGATCGGCGCCATATTCGTTACGCTGTATGGCTACGAGCCTCTGGCGCCGCTGCTGGCCGACATTATCGGAGACATCTGGATAGCCAAGCTCGCGGTGGCCGCGACCCTGTTCCTGGTCTCCCTGGTCATCCTCACCATTGTCTCACACATGATTGCCAGCCGGGTGCAGGGCAGCATGTTGGGCCATCTGGACCGCGCACTGGGCTTCGTGTTCGGGCTGGTACGCGGCATCTTACTGTTATCGGCGGTCTATCTGGCCGCCACATTTGCCTGGAATGAAGATGACCTGCCGGACCAGATCGCCGACGCAAAAAGCCTTCCGGTGGTCAAGCTGGGCGCCGACATCCTGGCCAGTATGCTGCCCGAGGACACCTTCCCCGGCCGCGACGAGGCTGGCGACCAGATCGAGGACGCGGTGGACAATATCAGGGAAGGGGTCGAAGATGCGGTCGAGGGCGTGGCCAAGGAAAAGCTGCAGGAGATGATCGAGGAGATCGATGCGGAGGAGCGGCTGCGCCGGCTGAACGAGCCGGAACCGGAGACCGCGCCGCCGCCGGCCGAAACGGACGCGGAGGATGCGCCGCCGCAGGCCGAGGACCTGCCGGCGCCGCCCGGCTACGAGGACGAAGAGCGCAGCGACATGCAGCGGCTGATCGAGAGCAACCAGTAATACCAATGTAGGGCAATGTGAACCGCAAAGGGGGAGCCCGCCGTGATACCCACCACCAATCCCTTCGACGACGACCATCTGCGCGAGGAATGCGCGGTGTTCGGCGTTTTCGGCCATGTCGACGCCGCGGCCCATGTGGCGCTGGGCCTGCATGCGCTGCAGCATCGCGGCCAGGAGGCCGCCGGCATCGTCGCCTTCGACGGGCGCCAGTTCCATGCCCATCGCGGGTTGGGCCTGGTCAGCGACATCTTCGCCGACAGCCAGGTGATCGGGCGGCTGCGGGGATCGGCCGCGGTCGGCCATACCCGCTATTCGACCACCGGCGAACTGGTGCTGCGCAATGTCCAGCCGCTGTTCGCGGAGTTCGAGTTCGGCGGCATGGCGATCGCCCATAACGGCAACCTGACCAACGCGCGGCTGCTGCGCCAGGACCTGATCAAACACGGCGCCATCTTCCAGTCCACCACCGATACCGAAATCTTCAACCATCTCATCGCCAACGGCCGCGGCGCCATGCTGGACCGCGTCATCCAGGCGCTGAACACGGTTGAGGGCGCCTATTCGCTGATCCAGCTGACCAAGGAGGGGCTGGTCGGCGTGCGCGACCCGCTGGGCGTGCGGCCGCTGCAGCTTGGCCGCCTGGACGGCGGCTGGATGCTGGCCTCGGAAAGCTGCGCCTTCGACATCATCGGGGCCGAATTCGTACGCGACGTAGCGCCGGGCGAACTGATCGTCATCAATGACGAGGGCGTGCGCAGCCACCGTATATCGCTGGCCGCCAAGTCGCGCTTCTGCATCTTCGAATATATCTATTTCGCGCGCCCCGACAGCGTGGTCGAGGGCAAGTCGGTCTATGCGGCGCGCAAGGAAATCGGTGCGGAGCTGGCCCGCGAATCCCATGTCGAGGCGGACATGGTGATCCCGGTACCCGATTCCGGCGTGCCGGCGGCGCGTGGCTACGCGCAGCAATCCGGCATTCCCTTCGAGCTGGGAATCATCCGCAACCACTATGTCGGCCGCACCTTCATCGAACCGACCGACGAGATCCGCCATCTCGGCGTCAAGCTGAAACACAACGCCAACGCCGGCCAGATCGCCGGCAAGCGTGTCATCCTGGTGGACGATTCCATCGTGCGCGGCACGACATCGAAGAAGATCGTCGAAATGGTGCGCAATGCCGGCGCGGCGAAAGTGCATATGCGGATATCCAGCCCACCAACCGCCCATTCCTGCTTCTATGGCGTCGATACGCCCGAGCGCGGCAAGCTGCTGGCCGCCACCCATGACGAGGCCGGCATCAGGGACGCGATCGGGGTCGACAGCCTGGCCTATATCTCGCTGGACGGGCTGTACCGCGCGGTCGGCGGGGCGGCCCGCAACGGCGCCGCGCCGCAATATTGCGACGCCTGTTTTTCCGGCGATTATCCGATCGCGCTGAAGGACCAGATGGAAGGCGACGAGCCGCCGCAACTGTCGCTGCTGGCGGAACTGGGCTGATATGAGCAACGGCATTCTGGAAGGCCGGGTGGCGCTGGTCACCGGGGCCAGCCGCGGCATCGGCGCGGCGGTGGCGACGCTGTTTGCGGCCCAGGGCGCCCATATCGTCGCGCTGGCGCGCACCGTCGGCGGGCTGGAGGAGTTGGACGATGCCATTAAGGCGCAAGGCGGCACGGCAACGCTGGTGCCCCAGGATCTCGCCGACCTCGACGCCATCGACCGGCTGGGCGCCGCCCTGCATGAGCGCTTCGGCAAGCTGGATATCCTGGTCGCCAATGCCGGCGTGCTGGGCGTGCTGTCGCCGATCGCCCATGTCGAGCCGAAGGTCTGGGACGAAACCATGCTGTTGAATTTGACGGTGAATTTCCGCCTGATCCGCAGCCTCGACCCGCTGCTGCGCCTGTCCGACGCCGGCCGCGCCATCTTCGTGACCTCCGGCGCGGCCCGCGCCCCGCGCGCCTATTGGGGACCCTATGGGACATCCAAGGCGGCGCTGGACTATTTGGTCGGCACCTGGGCGCAGGAGGTGGCGAAAACCAATATCCGCGTCAACCTCGTCAATCCCGGCGCCACGCGCACCGGCATGCGCGCCGCCGCCATGCCCGGCGAGGACCCGATGACCCTGCCCGCCCCCGAAGACATCGCCCCCGCCTTCCTCGACCTCGCCAGCCCGGCCTGCACAAGGCACGGCGAGACCGTCAACGCGCAGTAGTAGTATCCCACCACTGGACGCCGCGGCGCGGGATGGCGCCGGGGAGCAGCCGCGGCCCGCCCCGCACCGACCCGCAGAACAACCCCACGCAAAGGCGATTTCCGCGGGTTTCGGCGTATGCAGGCTTGACTCGGACAGGGTATCTCTGGCCTTTCTGATAAGCGGGTCAACGGTGGACGGTCCGAACGCGAAATGATAACTCGACGCACACTCGCGGCAACCATGGCGATGTCTATCCTGTTGGTGGTGGGCGGTTGCGCGTCCCTGCCCAAGGATTTCGACAAACCGGAATCATATGCCTTTGCCGATACCGACGACACGGCCCTCGGCAAGGCGAGCCGCGAGAGGCGGCAGGATCATCCCGGCCAGACGGGATTTCATCTTCTCGCAAACGGCCTCGACGCGTTCGTCGCGCGCGCCATCCTGGCACAGGCCGCCGAGCGGAGCATCGACGCCCAGTACTACATTCTGCATAACGACCTCACAGGCCGGTTGTTCGTCGACCAGCTTCTGAAGGCCGCCGACCGCGGGGTTCGCGTGCGACTGCTGCTCGACGACCTGGATGTCGCCGGCAAGGACCTCGCACTGGCCGCGGTTGACAGGCATCCGAACCTGGAGATCCGGGTATTCAATCCGTTCGCGCGCAATGTGGGCCGTACCTCGCAGTTCATCACCCGCCTGGGCGAGGTGGATCGACGCATGCACAGCAAGTCGTTCAGTGTCGACAACCAGTATGCGATTCTCGGCGGGCGCAATATAGGGGACGAGTATTTCGAGGCAGACCCGCAGCTCGCCTTTACGGATCTCGACGTCGTGGCGATGGGCTCCGTGGCGCAACTGGTCTCGACCGCTTTCGACAGGTACTGGAACAGCGAACTGGCCTACCCGATTGCGGTGCTGGTGACGCCGCCGGCCGACCAGGAGGCCGAGGCGGCGCGGGCAAGGCTTTCGAAATTCGCCGAAGCGCAGGCCGAGTCGGACTATCTGCGCGCCCTCCGCGATTCCGAGCTGGCCAATGCGCTGAGAAACCGGGCGGCAAGCTATTATTGGGGCACCGGCGAAGTCGTCTACGACCCGCCCGAAAAGCTCCTCGAGGAGCGTGGCGAATCAGAGCGCTACCTCACCGGGCAGCTGGGTCCCTACATGCGGGAAGTGGACAAGGAACTGATCATCTTTTCCCCCTACTTCGTTCCCGGCGCCGACGGCGTGGCATTCCTGAAGGCAATGCGCGATCGTGGCGTGCGCGTTAGGATTCTGACCAATTCGCTGGCTTCCAATGACGCTTCCATAGTCCATGCCGGCTATCTGAAGTATCGCAGGGCCCTGCTGCGCGCCGGCGTCGAACTTTACGAGTTGAACAAAGTGCTTTCCGCCGAGCAGCGTAAAGCCAGGAAGGGGCTGTCCGGATCGTCGGGGGCGAGCCTTCATGCGAAATCCTTCGTACTCGATCGCGAGTCCGTTTTCATCGGATCGCTCAACCTCGATCCACGCGCGGTCTTTTTCAACACCGAAATCGGCGTTGTGGCGCACTCACCGGAAATGGCCGGCCTTATGGGCAGGGTTTTCGACGAACAGATCGACCGGGTGGCCTTCCGCCTGGAATTGGCCGAGGACGAAAACGGCACCGAGCAAATTCTATGGCACGGGGCCGTCGACGGCGAACAGGAGGTCTTCAACCACGAGCCGCATGCGAGCCTGTGGCGGCGCTTCTGGGTCCATTTTCTGAGCATCTTCCCGATCGAATCGCAGCTCTAGGCAGCGCGACCCGCGCTTCCCGCCTCTTCTTGGCCAGGCCCGGCCCGAACCCTGCTGGCCATAGCTGAGGCGCTGGCGAAGACGGAAAAGCCGGGCAAGCGAGGCCTATCGCCACGAACGCTTTCCCTGTGCCAGAGCAATAGAATAAGCTGCCGCCTGACGGCATGACTGGCAGGAGGTATCCGAGATGCTGACCATTCTGGGGCGGGCAAATTCGATTAATGTTCGCAAGGTGTTGTGGCTTTGCGGCGAGTTAGGGCTGGAGTATGAACGCGAGGATTGGGGGCAGGGGTTCCGCGACACCAGCGACCCGGACTATCTGGCGCTGAATCCCAACGGGCTGGTGCCGGTGATCCGCGACGGCGATTTCGTGCTCTGGGAATCGGACGCCATCGTGCGTTACCTGGCGCAGAAGCATGGCCGCGACGACCTGTACCCCGCGGGATTGGAGGAACGCGCCCTCGTCGAGCAGTGGATGAACTGGTACGGCACCGGTTTCGGCCAGAGCTTCCGCTATGCCTTCCACGCGCTGATCCGCAAGAACCCGGCCTTCGCCGACCAGGCCAAGATTGAAGAATCGTTACGCGCCTGCGCGGCCCGCGTGGCGACCCTGGAGGCGCATCTGGCCCGCAACGGCCCTTACGTGGTGGGGCAGGATTTCACGCTGGCCGACATCCTGATCGGCGCAGGTGTGAACCGCTGGATGCACATGCCCGCCGACAAGCCCCCCTGCTCCGCCGTCGCGGCGTATTACGAGCGCCTGAGCGAGCGCCCGGCCTACCGGGAATGGTTCAACAGCGCGAACGCGTGAGGGCGGACGACCGGCGGAGCCGGAAAAAATCCATCCACACTGAGGTCATCATCACGAGTCACTCAGTAGCCGCCGCTCCCGCCTCCGCCTCCGCCCCCTCCACCGTCACTGCCGCCGCCGCTGTCTCTTGTGTCCTGCTGTCTGGGATAGTCGCCGTTCTGCCAGTGTCTGCAGCCGGCCAGCAGGAGGCCGGCCGGAAGGCCGAGGCCGATGGCGCGGAGGAATGCGCGTCTTGCAAGCATCGTCTTACTCCCTGTTGGTGGGTTTACGGGAATGCCTACAGCCGCGCCGGGATATCCTTCCCGCGGCTCACCGTTCCGTGATGAATCTGCGTCCCTGCGCGGTTGTCAGTCGCGTGTGTAGGTGCCGGTCAGGGTCGCCTGGGCCAGGATATGGGGCGCGGCGGCGGCGGACACATACCCGAAGGATGCGCCTTCGTGCAGGTCCAGCCTGTCGACGTCGAGGGCGAGCACGCGAAAATGGTAGTGGTGCAGGCCGTGGCCGCGCGGCGGGCAGGGCCCGCCATAGCCGGGGCGCTTGAAATCGGTCACCGCCTGGCGGACATCGCCGACGCGGGCATCCTTGGGATAATCCTGCCTCAGGCCTGACGCATCCGCGGCGATATCAAAAACAGCCCAATGGGTCCAGGTGCCGCCGGGCGCATCGGGGTCGGCGCACAGCAGCGCGAAACTGCGAACGTCCGCCGGCGCACCGGACCAGGCGAGCGGCGGCGAAATATCCGCCCCGTCGCAGCTATGAATTTCAGGGATGCGTTCGCCGTCGGCGAAGGCGGTGCTGGTAAGGGTCATGGTCATGGCAGTCTCCCGCTGAAGAGTCGAACCCGCCAATATGATTGTATCGAATGCGGCCTACGCCGCAAAGCAGCGTCACTCCTACCGCCGCTTCTTCGCGCGGCCCTCGTAAGGGTTCTTGCCTTTGCGCAGGTTTATGCGTAGCGGCACGCCTTCCAGGCCGAAATCCTCGCGCAGGCCGTTGACCAGATAACGCGTGTAGGACTCGGGCAATTCCTTCGGGCGCGAGGTCCAGATGGCGAAGGTCGGGGGTCGGGTCTTGATCTGGGTGGCGTAGCGCAGGCGGATGCGCCGGCCGGCGGCCATCGGCGGCGGGTGGGCCTCGGTCATGGCCAGCAGCCAGTCGTTCAGTTTCGCCGTGGATATGCGCGATCGCCAGATATCGTAGATATCGAACACTGCGCGCAGCAGCCGGTCGAGATTGCGCCCTTCCAGTGCCGAGATGGTGACCACCGGCACGCCGCGCACCTGGGGCAGCGAGACCTCAAGCTTTTCGTGGAGCGCCTTCAGCGCCGCCTTGCCGTCCTTGACCAGATCCCACTTGTTGGCGGCGATAATCAGGGCGCGGCCCTCATCCACTACCTGACGGGCAATGGTCAGGTCCTGCTTTTCCAGCAGCTGTTCGGCGTCCAGCAGCAGCACGACCACCTGGGCGAAGCGGATCGCGCGCATGGTGTCGCTGCCCGACAGCTTCTCGATCTTCTCAGCGACCCGGGCGCGGCGGCGCAGGCCAGCGGTATCGACCAGCTTGACCGGCCGGCCCCGGAACGACCAGTCGACGGCGATGGAATCGCGGGTGATACCGGCCTCGGGCCCTGTGAGCAGTCGCTCCTCGCCCAGGAGACGGTTGATCAGGGTCGACTTGCCGACATTCGGCCGCCCGACGATGGCGAGCTGCAGGGGACCGTGGTCCTCTTCTTCCGGCCCCTCCCCTTCCTCAATCTCTTCGTCGTCCACTTCACCGTGCCTGATCGCGCCGGCCGCGCGCGCCGCGGCTTCCTCGGCATAGGGCAGCAAGGCCTCAAACAGGTCGCCCATGCCCTCACCATGCTCGGCCGAGACCGGCACCGGGTCGCCGAGGCCCAGCGCGAAGGCCTCTATCAGCCCGTTCTCGCCGGCCCGGCCCTCGCATTTGTTGGCGACCAGGACGACGGGCGTGGATTCCTTGCGCAGCAGATCGGCGAAATGTTCGTCCATCGGGGTGACGCCGGCGCGCGCGTCGATCAGGAACAGGGCCACGTCGGCGGCGCGCAGGGCCTGTTCGGTCTGGCGGCGCATGCGCCCGGCCAGCGAGCCTTCCGGCGCATCCTCCAGCCCGGCGGTGTCGAGCACGCGAAAGCGCAGACTAGCGATGCGGCCCTCGCCCTCGCGCCAGTCGCGGGTTACGCCCGGCGTGTCGTCGACCAGCGCAAGGCGCTTGCCCACCAGCCGATTGAACAAGGTGGACTTGCCCACATTGGGCCGCCCGATGATGGCAACGCTGAACGTCATTTTTTTTCCATTAGTCCGGCTCCGGCCCGCTCCCCCACCCGGCCGCCCATTCGGTATCGTACACTGTGGGCGGCCGGGGGCGAGGCCGGAGCCGCCCACGCAAGTGGATAATAAGTTACCGGTAGGCGTAGAGATCTGCGTCCTCGGTCTGCAGATAGAGCGTCCCGTCGGCCACCGCAATGGCCATGACATCGTCCGGCGAGCGGAACGTCTCCTTTATCGAGCCGTCCGCCGGATCCAGGGCGACAGCCTTGCCATGGCTGCCGAAGACTAGGATGGTCCCGCCGATCACCGCGGGGCCGTACCAATGGATCGGATTCTCCTTGTCCTCGGGATCCTCGAAGCGGTCCAGTTGGGCGATCCAGCGCACCTTGCCCTCGCGACGGCTGAGCGCGATGATTTGGGATTCGTTGCTGACCATGAACAGCCAGGCGCCGGCGATCCAGGGCGTCTGCACGCCGCCGACATTGCGCTCCCAGGCCCGCGCCCCGGTGCGCATGTCGATCGCGACGGTGCGGCCGGAATGGCTGATGGCATAGACCAAGGCGCCATCGGTCACCGGCAGGGCGCGGATGTCGGCCAGCGCCGAGGCGGCGTCGACCCGGCGCACGGCGGCCAAATTGTCCGACCAGGACGGCCGGCCGTCGCTGGTGCGCAGCGCGAAGATTTCGCCCGACGAATAGGGCACGATCACGGCGCCGTCGATTCCCGCCGGCGCCGCCGCGCCCAGCAGCATTGCGGTTTCGGCGAAACCGGCATGGCGCCATTTGCGCTCGCCGGTTTCGGCATCGAGGGCGAAGAGCTGGTTGTCGACGGTGACGGCGAAGATCATGCCATCCATCACCAGGGGCGCGGCACGCACCGGGCCGGGCAGATCATGCTGCCAGATCGCCGTGCCGTCCTCGGGATTCATCGCGGCGAGCCGGCCGTAACCGGTGCTGACGTAAAGTTTGCCACCGGCGAAGGCCAGGCCGCCGCCGAAAGCTTCCCAGTCGCGCTTGACTGGTTCGCGTTCAACCCGCCACAGCCGCTTTCCCTTGTCCACGCCGTAGGCGGAAACCCGGAATTTCGAATCCATGGTGAAGACGCGCCCATCGGCGACAACCGGCCCGCTGAGCAGCGGCCGGCGGCTGCCGGCGCTGGAGCCAATATCGACATTCCAGGCAGCGCGGCCGATGGTTGACGGCCCCTCCACATGGCCGACCGCATGCAGGGGACCGCCGCCGGCCTGCGACCAGGCGCTATTGCGGACCGCCGCGCCCAGCGATACCGGCTCGCCCGCGACTTGCGGATCAGGCTGCAGGTCGCCCTCATAGAGCAGAACGGAAATGCGTTCGCCGGGCAGCGGCGGGGGCTCGGCCTCGCCGAACCAGGTGCAACCGGTCGACAGCAGCAGCGATGCGGCCAGGACGGCGGGTGCGATATGGCGTGGGAAGGTCATGGGTTCGCGGCGCCGTTCAGGACGGGCCCAGGGTGCGCAACATTTCCGTGGCGCGCGTCCGCAGGCTGTCGGGGGTTTCCATATCGTCGGCCAGGCGGGTGAAGATTTCCCGCGCGGTGGCACTGTCCCCGCTGTTCAAGGCAACGACCGCCTGCAATTCGCGCGCCGTATAGCGCCAGGGACGGGCATCGGCGGCCAGCGGCGACAGCCGCGCGTTCAGGGTAATCGCATCGCCGCCATCCACCTGCATGCGCACGGAGTAAAGCGCCGCCAGATCGCGGAACAGGGGCTCGACCGAGCCGTCGGCGGCCAGCGCATCGTAAAGCGCGATCGCCGCCTCGCGTTCGCCGGCGTCGGCGCGCATCTTGGCCTCGCGCAGGCGGGCCAGCGCGGCGTACCCGCCCGGCGCATTCGCGACATAGGCGGCCAGCATGTCGGCGGCGATCGCAGGATTCTTCGTGTTCTCGACCTCGGCGATCACGGCGCCGAACCTGTCTCCGGCGGCCATGCGCTGGCTGCGGTCAAATTCGCGCCAGCCGACCACAGCAGCCGTCCCCAGCACCAGGGCCAGGGCCGCGGCGATGGCGAACTTGCCATACTTCTTCCAGAGGATTTCCCAGTTCTCGCGACGAAGTTCTTCGTCGACCTCGCGAATGATATCGCTCAACGCCCATCTCCAATGCCATAAACGGCGGCTAACATAGCGGCGCGACAGCCCCGTGGCAAAGAGGAAAACGGCGACGGCGTCACACCGTCTCCTTCCACTTGATGGAGCAGCCGATGCTGGGGATCTGGTCGCGGGGGCCCGCGCCGGTGCGGGCAACCCGCAGCATGGCCTCGAAGAGGTCGCGGCGGACGCCGGGCGGGGCCGCGTCCTTGCGCGATTCGTCCAGCCGGCCGCGATATTGCAGCTTCAGATCGCCGTCGAAGCCGAAGAAATCCGGAGTGCAGATGGCGCCGTAGGCGCGCGCGACTTGCTGGCTCTCGTCATAGACATAGGGGAAGGTGAAGCCATGCTGTTCGGCGAACAGCTTCATTTTGTCGGGCGCGTCGGCCGGATAGGCGGCGACGTCGTTCGACATGACGGCGATGGCCGAGACGCCATGCTGCGCCAATTCAGCGCAGTCGCGCGCGATGCGGTTGACCACCGCCTTCACATAGGGGCAGTGGTTGCAGATAAACATTACCAGTGTGCCGTTCGGCCCCTTGACGTCGGCAAGGCGATGGCTGCGACCGTCGATGCCGGGCAGTTCGAAATCCGGGGCGGGCCAGCCGAAATCGCAGACGGGCGGTTGGGCGGACATGGGAATACTCCTGGTCGGTTACGGCGAATTTCTGTCTGGGGGCCGATTGTGCAGGGATTGCAGCCCCGCCGCAACCGCCTAAAAGTCTGGCCGGAAGGCTTGCGCCATTGCGCGGCTTGCGTCACAATACAGCCGCAAAATGCGCTGTCCGTAAAGACTTATGGGAGAGAACGCGCAAGTGACGCAGATCGACTCGGAGACCATAGCCGATTCGCATATCGGCCGCCGGCCCGGCAACGCCCGGCCGGCCTGCCGGAGGACCTTGGCATGACCGAGATGTTCCGGCTTTCCGATTACCGCAAGAAGAAATACCGCCAGCGGATTTTTTTCGACCGCCGGGAACTGCGCCAGCTTATGGATCTCTACAGCCGCCGGGTCGCCATGGGCGAATGGAAGGATTACGCCATCGACCAATATGGCCCGATTTGCGTCTTTTCCATATTCCGCCATTCCTTCGACCAGCCGCTGTTCGCCGTAGCCAAGCGCGCGGCGGGCAAGGGATGCGACTATGCGGTCTACAGCGGTCGCCAGCAGTTGAAGCGCGGTCGCTCCATGGCCGAGGCGCTTGCCGTCCTGGAAAAGCAGATCAGGCTGGTGTAAGGAAATTTTCCACGCCTCCATGAAGACCCGCGTGCGCTTAAGCGCACGGATTCGGGCCCGCAGAGCCGGTTTCGGGCAAAAATGTCACTATATTACCCCGATTCGGCCCTTGAACCTCCCTGATTTACAGTATATTGTGTGGATAGGAGCCGTTGCCACTATATGTATGTATATGGACGACAGGCTGCGGGCCGCGAACCACCGCCCCCGCGAAAATGTGACCAACAGATATTGAGAGGACGGTTATGGAATGGACTGAAGAGCGGGTTGCCAGGCTGAAAGCGCTGTGGGGCGAAGGCCGCACGGCAAGCCAGATTGCGGTGATACTTGGAGACGTTACCCGCAACGCGGTCATCGGCAAGGCGCACCGGCTCGGCCTCAAGGGCCGCCCGTCGCCAATCCGTAAAGAAAAGGTGGCGACGCCGAAACCGGCCCGCCGGCCCGTGGCCCAGACTTCGCGCCCGGTTCGGGTCAGCGACCGCCAGTGCCACTGGCCGATCGGTCACCCGCGGGAACCCGGTTTCCACTTCTGCGGCGCGCCCGCGATCGACGACAAGCCCTACTGCGAGAAACATTGCAACGTCGCCTACCGGCGCAGCGAAAGCTCCGCCGCGGCCTGACATCGGCGACACGGAAACGAAGACGGCGGCCCCGCGAAGGTGCCGCCGTTTCTTGTTGCGGTATCGTTGCCGCATTGCCGCCCCCTATTCGATACGGATCGTTCCTTCCATGCCGAAGAGTTCGTGCAGCGGCTGATCGCAAATCAGCCTGAATTCACCGGCTTCGAGAGGCACGAAGGTCAGTGTCTTGGTCTCGCCGGCTTCCAGCGCAATGGACCGCAGCAGCGGCATGCCGACCTCGCCAACGGCGAAAACCAACCTCTTTGCCGCAATCGCGTCGAAGAAGGCTGGAGCGACGAAATTATGGGCGCCGCCGCCCTCGTTCGACAGGGTCAGTTCGTAGGGCTGATCAACCCTGAAGGTTAGACTGGCCGGCGAAAAACCGAACGCGTCCAGCACCACGGTCCGCGCTTCGGCTTTCGACCAGTCCACGGCCGCGACGATCCTGCCGAGTTCGGCCATGCGGTCTCCCGTCGGCTCGACAAATCCGTCCTCGCCCGCGCCGCAAGCGGCAAGAAACAAATTGCCGGCCAACAACAGCGGTAGTCCGGCTTTCCTCATTGCAGCCTCCCCCTGGAGCCTGGTCCGAAATTTACGCAGCCCTGTGGGCGTCAGTTGATGATCTGCCAGGAACCGTCCGGCTGGCGGCAGGCCGTGCCGTAGGTCTGCTGCGACCGCCCGCCGATCGTGCTCATGGTCTGGTATTCGCGGCAGTAACGTCCCTGGCTGTCCTGGTAGGCCGGCGAAGGCGTCACCTGGTACTGGCCGCCGCCGCTGCGATCCTGCCAGGTGATCGGCTGGTTCGGCGGCGCATGCTCCAGG
Organism: uncultured Alphaproteobacteria bacterium; assembly: GCA_947259795.1. Classification (GTDB taxonomy): domain Bacteria; phylum Pseudomonadota; class Alphaproteobacteria; order UBA8366; family JADFVY01; genus JADFVY01. The sequence continues at coordinate 27,018 of CAMYNJ010000156.1, forward strand.
ATCTGGCCGACACAGTTCTGGTCGACATCGTCCATTGAACGGCCGATATGGCCGCCGATCAGGGCGCCGATGATGGTGCCGCCGATCACCGCCGCCGTCCTGCCGTGGCCGCTGCCGACCTGATAGCCGGCGACGCCGCCGGCCACCGCGCCAAGCGCCGTACCGAGATCCTGGCGGTAACAGCTGTTGCGGTAGACGCCATAGGGCGGCTGGTAGGATCGACCCTTGCCGTACCGGCCATGGCTATACCAGGGCGGCGCGCCATAGCTCCAGCCGACCGGCCGGTAACCCTTCTTGGCGAGTCCCGGGGGCACCCCGCCTTTTTTGGCGAGTCCCGGCGGCATCCCGCCATGGCCGGGCGGCACACCGGCCTGCGCGGGCGGGGGATAGACGGGCCCGGGCTGCTGATACACGGGCGGCGGGCTGCTTCGCGCGGTCTGCCCTACATGGCAGCCGGCGAGGACCGTGCCCAGCACGATCATCGAAACCGCAATTCTGATCATCACGCTATCTCCCGGTATGTTTTACCCGGTCAGCCGTTATCCTCGCGCCAGTCCTCGATGAAATCCTTCATCAAATCCGCCATGGTGCGGGCGACATCGCGGCCGTGGGTCTGGGGGCCCGAGCCGAGGATCGTTCCGTTCTCCCAGATAATGACCTTCGCGTGCAGATCGCGCTTGTCGCCGGTCAGCCGCACCTTGTCAAAGCGATAGACCGCGATATCCGCCGAAGTGAAACAGATCGCCGGCTGTGCCAGCGTCGCCACGCGCACCTGGAAGACATAGATGGATCCGTCGAAGCGGATCGGAATGGCCTTCGCCTCGCGCCCCATGGCGTTGGTCAGCTGCCCTTCGCTGACGCCGCATTTCACGCTGTCGGCGTCGAAGGGCTCGAAGGTGAGCGCCATCCTTTTAACGTCTCTCAACTTGTTGTCGATCGTCTGTGAGCCCGCCAACGAGGGCGCCACCAGCAGGGCCGCCAGGACCAGAAAGGCGGGAATCCGGGATTTCATTGCTTGTTCGTCTCCATCAAATTCGGGCCGGCGCATCGGCGTCGCGCCCATCGGTTCGCCACAACATATCGTTGTTGAAGCGCGGGGGCTACCCCGCCCTTTGCCGGGCGTTATCCTGGCTCCAATCCGCAGCCAAACTCTGCACCAGCTGCGTCACCACCGCAGTGACTTCCTTGCCATGCTGGTTGCGCGCCGAAAAAATGACGATGCCGTTGCTCCATAGTATGGCACGCGCCCGGTTGCCCTTCGGATAGGCCGGCAGCGCCAATTTTCCGACATAGCGGACCTCGATATCGATCGAGGAAAAGCAGTCCGATGCCCTCGGCAGGGAACTGATCCGCAGATAGAGCGCATAGTCATAGCCGCCCAGCGTGAAACCCGCCCCTTCCGCACCCTCTGTTACGGCTTCAATCAGCTTCGACTCACCGATGCCGCAATCCCGCGCATCCGAATCCAGCGGTTCGATCGCGATCTCGAGATTGTTGACGTCCCGCAGGGTGCCGTTGAGGGTTTGCGCGGATACGCCGCCTGCGGCGACGAGCACCAAACCGAAAATCGCAACCACGCAAGCTGTTTTCAATAAATTCATGAGCAAGGATCTGTCCATTTTCTTGTTACCGGCAGCCTGTAACGGACCCCATCCCGGCCGACCGCACGCGGGTCAACCGCCCGCCAGCCCAATGTCGCACACAGATGTTAATCCTTGGTGACTGCCGCTATGGATTCGATGAGATTTTTTGCGGGAACGACGCCCGGTCCCGGCACGGGTCATGCTGACGTGGCGGGGTAAAGCCGGCGGGGTCAGCGTGCGGCGGATTTTCCGGCCGCCGCACCCGAAAAAAGGAAATACAGGAACAGCGGGAAACCCGCGGAAACTCCAACGAGACAGGTGCCAAGAACGACAAGCCCCGCCGCGTGGCGCGGCAAGCGGCCGATAAGCGCCAGCAGCAGCACGGCGGCGCTGACGATCACGTCGAGCGCGAAAAACGAGGCGATGCGGTTGTCGAACGCGGCCAGGACGAAGCCCGCCGGATCGACGCCGTTCTCAATCAACCAGGGCACGAAAGCCGCATAGGGGATCACCACTCCAGCCAAGGCGAGCAGCAGGAACAAGCGCGGATTGACGGGCTTCATTCGATCTCTCCTTTTGGCGGGATGAGAAACGGGGGGTTAACGGGACGAGAAACGGGGGGCGTATTTCCCCGCTATTCCCACTCGATGGTGCCGGGGGGTTTCGAGGTCACGTCGTAGACGACCCGGTTGATGCCGCGCACCTCGTTGATGATGCGGGTGCCGGTGCGGGCCAGGAATTCGTGATCGAAGGGATAGGAATCGGCGGTCATGCCGTCGGTGGAGGTGACGGCGCGGAGCGCGCAGACATGGTCGTAGGTGCGGGCGTCGCCCATCACGCCGACGGTGCGCACCGGCAGCAATACCGCGAAGGCCTGCCAGATCGCGTCATAGAGCCCGGCATTGTGGATTTCCTCGCGGAAAATGGCATCCGCGCGGCGCAGGATATCGAGCTTTTCGCGGGTTATGGCGCCGGGAATGCGGATCGCCAGGCCCGGGCCGGGGAACGGATGGCGGCCGACCAGCGAGTCCGGCATGCCCAGTTCGCGCCCCAAGTCGCGGACCTCGTCCTTGAATAGCTCGCGCAACGGTTCGACCAGCTTCAACTTCATGCGCTCCGGCAGGCCGCCGACATTATGGTGCGACTTGATGGTGACGCTGGGCCCGCCGATCGCCGAGACCGACTCGATGACGTCCGGATAGAGCGTGCCCTGGGCCAGGAAGCCGGCGCCGCCAACCTTGTGGGCCTCCTCGTCGAACACATCGATGAACAGGCCGCCGATTATTTTCCGTTTCTCTTCCGGGTCGTCGACGCCTTCCAGTTTGCCGAGAAAAAGATCCTCGGCGTCGCGGTGAATCAGCGGGATGTTGTAGTGGTCGCCGAACAGCCGCACGACCTCTTCCGCCTCGCCCTGGCGCATCAGCCCGTGGTCGACGAAGATGCAGGTCAGCCGCTCGCCGATCGCCTCATGGATCAGCACGGCGGCGACGGAAGAATCGACGCCGCCCGACAGGCCGCAAACGACCTTGCCCTTCTCGCCCACCCGTTCGCGGATGCGCGCGATCGCCTGGTCCTTGAAGGCCGCCATGGTCCAGTCGCCGGAACAGCCGCATATCAGTTTCGCGAAATTGCTCAAAAGCTTCGCGCCATGCGGGGTATGCACGACCTCGAGGTGGAACTGCACGGCATAGAAGCGGCGTTCGTCGTCGGCGATGGCGGCATAGGGCGCGCCGTCGCTGGTGGCGACCACGCGAAAGCCTTCCGGGATACGCACGATGCGGTCGCCGTGGCTCATCCAGACCTGTTCGCGGTCGCCCTTGCGCCACACGCCCTCGAACAGGCCGCAATCGTCGACGACATCGACGAAGGCGCGGCCGAATTCCTGGTGGTCGGATATTTGCACCTCACCGCCCAGCTGCGCGCACATGGTCTGCTCGCCATAGCAGATGCCCAGCACCGGCAATCCCATCTCGAAGACGCAATCGGGGGCGCGCGGGCTGGTTACCTCGGTCACGCTGGCCGGGCCGCCGGACAGGATGATTCCCTTCGGCCCGAAGGCTTCTATCTTCGCCCGGTCGAGACTGTTGTAGGGGTGGATTTCGCTGTAGATCCCGGCCTCGCGCACCCGGCGCGCGATCAACTGGGTCACCTGGCTGCCGAAGTCGATAATAAGGATGCGGTCCGTCATGCAAGGCATTTACGTGAGTCGCGCCGCGAGCGCAAGCGGCGCGCTGTCGCAACGATCCGACCGCATTTACGTTTCCAACTGCCCACAGCATATAAAAGATGGCCCGGCGGTTCCGCCTGGGGCTATATTTCGCTATGGCTTGTTCTTTGCGCCAAATAATTTTCAAATATTAAAAATACAACGCATAAGGATAGGGTCGGTCATCCATTGAACAAAGGGAGGCACGGCATGCCCGGTCGTTACGATACGAATTACGAATTGGGTCAAGACAATTTGCAGAAATTCGGGGTCGACATACACCATCCCGTTTTCTGGATTTCCAGTCTTCTGGTTCTCGTTTTCGTTATAGGCACACTGATCATGCCCGGCGAGGCCAAGGTCGCCTTCGACGGCGCCAAGGGCTGGTCGATTGCCAATTTCGACTGGCTGTTCATGGTGGGCGGCAACATCTTCGTTGTTTTCTGCCTCGCGCTGATCGTCATGCCGGTCGGCAAGATCCGGATCGGCGGGGCGGATGCGAAGCCGGAATTTACGACAATGTCATGGTTCGCCATGCTGTTCGCGGCCGGCATGGGCATCGGGCTGATGTTCTGGAGCGTCGCCGAGCCGACCGCTTACTACTCCGACTGGTATGGCACGCCGCTCAACGCCGCGGCGAACACGCCGGAAGGTGCGCGCATGGCGATGGGCGCCACGATGTTCCACTGGGGCCTGCATCCCTGGGCGATCTATGCGGTAGTCGGCCTGTCGTTGGCCTTCTTCACCTATAACAAGGGGCTGCCGCTGACTATTCGCTCCGGCTTCTTCCCGTTGATCAAGGACCGATCCTGGGGCTGGTTCGGCCATGTCATCGACGTGGTTGCGGTGATGGCGACGATCTTCGGGCTGGCGACGTCGCTCGGCTTCGGCGCGCAGCAGGCGGCCAGCGGCCTCAAATTCCTGTTCGGCGTGGAGGCCGGCATCGCCACCCAGGTCGCCATAATCATCGGCGTCACCGCGGTGGCGATCTTCTCCGTCGTGCGGGGGCTCGATGGCGGCGTGAAAGTGCTGAGCAACATCAACATGGGCCTGGCGGGCGGGCTGATGCTGTTCGTCATCATCGCCGGGCCGACGCTCGCCATCGTCGGCACTTTGTTCAGCACCGCCGGCGCCTATCTCGAAAACATCGTCTTCATGAGCAACTGGATCGGCCGCGAGGACGACAAGTTCTACCATGGCTGGACCGTGTTCTACTGGGCCTGGTGGATCTCCTGGTCGCCGTTCGTCGGCATGTTCATCGCCCGCATCTCCAAGGGCCGCACGGTGCGCGAGTTCATCACCGCCGTGCTGCTGATCCCCACCCTGGTGACGCTGGTGTGGATGTCCGCGTTCGGCGGCTCGGCGCTGGAGCAGGCGCAAAACTATGTTGGCGCGCTGGCCAACGGCATCAGCGATGTCTCGCTGGCGCTGTTCCAGATGCTGGAGAACCTTCCGCTGACGGCGGT
>CAMYNJ010000157.1 GCA_947259795.1 uncultured Alphaproteobacteria bacterium
ACCCGAGATCTTGGATCGTATCAATGAGATGGCACGGCCGGGTTTAGCCAAAGGCGGAACGTTCCTTTAGGCGGCCATGGTTCTGCCGGTGTCCGCTTCGGGTCAGACCCGGAAGTCAGAGGCCACTTCAAGATTGGTCCGCTGTGCGGTTTAGAGCGGACGATAAAGCGCGAAATGTCCGGTTACCGCCCGGAATTCCACGGACACGATACTTAATAGCCTCACCCCCCCCTGTTCTGTGACCACAGCTTTCGGGTGACGGCCTGCCAGCGCGTGCGGAACGCCGGCCCCCGGAACGCCGGATCGGGCCCATGGCCGCCGTTGACTTTCAGAACCGGGATGACCAATGTCGGCTGGAATTACAGGCAGCCCCATCATGAGAAACAGGCAGGAAGTCTATCGCCCACGGACAGTGTCGGATTTGGGCCTGTGGGAGATCGGTACATTGCAGCTTAAGGTCTACGGCATCGTTGCGGAAGGACAACGGCTCGGCAAGGCCGTGGTCGAGGATGCATATTCCTTCGCAGCTGGCGATGTGCCACCCCTCGTGGAGGCCGAGGGAGAGGACAACGGTTTAGGCTTTGTTATCATTCACCCGGGCGATTTGGGTGTGTCGGTTCTGGTGCACTGGTGGATTCAAGGGTCCGTCCTTTGCCAGCATATCAAGCGCACGCTCCGGGGTTCGGATACCCCCATGAATACCGCCGCGCGGCCCGTCATCGCCTGTGTCTGGGAATTGGGGCTTATCAATGCGGAGCAGAACTTGTGGCGCGAAACCATGATGACAGGCGAAGCCGATGCCGCTGCATATATGAATGCCCGAGCGGGCCTTTCCGAAGTCTAGAAAAGCGTTTTCAGGCGGCGGGTTTGACAGCCCGGCTGCTTCCGGCGAAGTTTCATCATGGCATTCAAGGCGGGCCGCGCGGCGATGAGACCACTGCCGACCGCGGCGGGGCTGTTTTTCTCGACCATGGCGGGGGCGCAAACGGTGGGTCTGCATCCGGATTTTCCCGTTGTCCGAGGCGCGGTGCGGCTGGGCGACGATTGGGCGCTGACGCTGGCCGAACCGCATAACCGGCGGGTCGAGGACGGGTCGCTCGTGCTGTGGCGTCCGGGCTTCACGGTCTGGGTGAACCTGTGGGGCAACGACGACCGGCAATCCGTCGCCGACCGGCTGTCGCGGATCAGGGGCGATATCTCCGGCGCGGCGTTCGGGCTGGAGGAAAGCGCCGCCGGCCCGGTGGCGCGGCTGTCCTACCGGCTGGAGGGACCCGGGCCGGACGGGACCGTGCACGCGCTGTACGGATTCGCCGTCGGCCCCGGCGGCCATGTTCAGATCGCAATCTATTTCGACGCCGAATCGGACCTCCCCGCCGCCAGGACTATCGTCGCCAGCGTGAGGACGGCGGGGCCGTAGGCGGCGCGGGGGCGCTTGCCGCACCCGTGGGGCGTTCGGCTGCCATATATGGAGCCTATCGATACTGGATAATCCATATAATTTATTTATAGAATGGCGGGGCTTTTTATACTCCCCGGCTACAGCCGATGGCTGACGGCCGATAGCCGGCGGCTAATACCAAGGCTCGCCGATAAAGACCCATGTGATGGGGTTTCGCGGCCCGCCGGGCAGGCGCGGTCCGTAGCGCGATGCACCCGCATCGGGCAAGGGCCGCAACGCACCAGGAGGGCCGCGAAGCCCCACCGGAGGCCGTTTTCCCCTGCCCGCTGGCGGCGTTGCGCTCCGCTTGTGGTGCAAACACCACGGCGCGAACCGCGCCTGACCAGCGGGCAGGGGAAAGCGGTCACATGAGTCTTTATCGGCGAGCCTTGGTATAACCTTCCCATACATCCCGGATACCTTTTCCATACCCTTTTCCTGCCCCTTTCATACCTCTCACATACCCCGCACCTGCATCTTTCCTGCCTGTTTTATACACCGGGGCGGGAATCGCGCGCGGGCGGGCCTGGATCGCGGCCGGATCGCCCTGGGCGGCGGCGGGGGAAACTACTCAAAACTACATCTTTCCGGCCCGGAGCCGGGTCGGCGTGCCGGTCACAAAATCTGGCTCAGGAACTCCCTGGTGCGCGGGTCCTTGGCATCGGTGAAGAAGGTTGCGGGCGGGCCGTGCTCGACGATTATGCCGCGGTCGGTGAAATAGATATGGTCGGCGATTTCGCGGGCGAAGCCCATTTCGTGGGTCACCAGCATGCAGGTCATGCCTTCGGCCGCCAGGTCCTTGATGGTGACCAGCACCTCCTTGACCGTCTCCGGGTCCAGCGCGGCGGTGACCTCGTCGAACAGCATGATGTCCGGATTCATGGCCAACGAGCGGGCGATCGCCACGCGCTGCTGCTGGCCGCCCGACAGCTCGCCCGGATAGGCGTTCTCCTTGCCCTCCAGCCGGACTTTCCTGATCAGCCTGTAGGCGCGTGCCTCGACCTCCGCCTTGTCCTCCTTCAGCACATGGACCGGCGCCATCATCACGTTCTGCAGCGCGGTCTTGTGCGGGAACAGGTTATATTGCTGGAACACCATGCCGACCTTCCGGCGCAGGGCCAGCTTGTCGAGATGGGGGGAATGCACCTCCTGGCCCTCGACTTGAATCGAGCCGGAATTGATCGGGATCAGCGCGTTGATGCAGCGCAGCAGCGTGGACTTGCCCGACCCCGAAGGCCCGATGATGCAGACCACCTCGCCCTTCATCACATCGAACGAGACGTCCGTCAGCACCTCCAGCTCGCCGAAGGCCTTGCGCACCTCGCGTATGGCGACGATGGGCTGGTCGGGGGTCCATGCGGGGGGCTGGACTGCGGTTTCGGTCATGGCCGGCACCTCAAAGTTTCACGGCGAATTTGCGCTCGAGCCGGACGGTCAGGCGCGCGATCGGATAGCAGTAGGCGAAAAAGATCACCATGATGAAGCTGTAGAAGGGCACCAGCAGTTCCGGGTGGTTGTCTTCCGCCTCGATGGCCTGGCGCGACAGGGTCACGATCTCCTCGACGGCCAGCAGCGAACAGAGCGGCGTCGCCATGGTCAGGATCGCATACCAGTTCATCCAGGGCGGAATCATGCGCTTGATGCATTGCGGCAGGATGATCATCCACAGGATCTGCCGGCGGTTGAAGGCCAGCGCCTCCGACGCCTCCCACTGGGCAGACGGCACCGACTGCACGGCGCCGCGCACGATCTCGGAAATGTTGGCCATGATCGGCAGCGACAGGCCGAACACCGCCTTGGTCCAGTCGGGAATCGAGATGATGGTGTCGCCGATCACGAGCTCGAAGGGCAGGGCCAGCATGACGATGAACAACAGCACCAGCCAGGGCGAGTTGCGGAACAGCTGGGTAACGAACCAGGCTGTCCGGCGGATCGCCGCGATCTGCGATATCTGTGCCAGCCCCAGCGCGGCGCCGGCGGCCGTGCCGATCGCCATCGCCAGGAACGAGATCACGACATTGTACAGGAACCCGCTTTTCACCAGGAAGGGCAGCCAGCGCCACAGCGCATCCACCGCCTGGCCGTAGGTATAGGCGGCCTCGGCCGTCAGCGGCCACAGCAGCATCAGCGCCAGCAGCGGCAGCGGCGTCCAGGCGGGCAGGCCGGCAAGCCAGCGGCTGACCATCATCGCCTCGGGCGGGCGGGCGCGGGTTCGGTCCAGCGGCAGCAGGACGGGCAGGTCGGTGGTCGGGGCCGAGGTGACGCCGGGAATATGTTTCATCGCGCCGCTCTCCTCAGTTTCCATATCCGGGGATGCGCATGGCGTGTTCCCAGCGGTGCATGCCGAACACCAGAATGCCGACCAGCAGGATATAGACGACGAACAGCAGCAACATGGCCGGGTACAGCGCCGACGGATAGTCGTTCCAGATGCTGACCGCCTGGTACAGCAGTTCCGGCACGGCGATGGCGAAGGCCTGGGTCGTGGTCTTTACCAGATTGACCAGATTGTTGTTCAGGGCCGGCAGGCTGACCCGGAAGGCGAGCGGCAGCACTACGTAACGGAAAATGCCCAAACGCGTGTAGCCCAGGGCCTCGGCGGCCTCCACCGTCGAGCGCGGCACCGCTTCGATGCCGGCGCGGAAGATCTCCACATTGAAGGCGCCGGCGAAAAAGCTGAGCGAGATGATCGCCCAGCCGACATTGGAGATGACCGGTATTTCCAGCCAGCCGTCCGGCGAATAGGTCGGGGTGAACTGGCCCAGCGCAAAATAGAAGAAAAGAAGCTGAACAAAGGGTGGGGTGTTGCGGAAGAACTGGATATAGCCCTGCACGATCATGCGCGGTATGCGTAGATGCGAACCCTGCATCCAGGCGCCGGCGACGCCGATGATCACGCTGAGAATAACGCAGGCGATCGACAGCATGATCGTATAGCCCAGACCCGTCAGGATCCGGTCGGCCTGCACTGGGTCGTGGAAGAATATGAAATTCCACCGGGGAAAATCCTCGGCGAGCTGCCTGAAAAAATCCTGAAAGGATGCGAGCATCGACCGGCCCTTGTGGAGGCAAAGGCGAGCGGGACGCCCCGTTCAGGGCGTCCCGCCGCACGCAGGCTCTTACTTGTCCAGCCAGTCCTTCATGCGCTTTTTCTGGTTGGCCAGGAAGGCGGTGGGCTGGATGCCCCACTTCTTCTCGAGCTCGATCAGGCGTCCGGACTGCAGCCAGTTATAGCTCATGCCCGTCATGAACTGCCCGAAGACGCAGTCCTTTTCAGCCGGCGGCACGGCCAGGCCCCAGGGATTGTCGTCTTCCGAATTCAGCGGCATCTCGTAAGCGTCCCAGTTGCCCGAGGACAGGTCGGACATGATCGAGGAATCGTCATAGACCCAAGCGATGCATTTCTTGTCGCGCAACGCCTGCTTGGCTTCGGCATTGCCGGTGAAGGCGACGATGTCGGCGCCGTAACGCTCGGACACGATCTTGTTGTAGAAGGCACCCTGCTTGCCGCAAACCGGCTTGCCGCGCAAATCTTCCCACTTCTTCAAGCCCACCGCCTTAGGCGACATGACGTTGGTGCCGGACGTGTAGTAGTTCGGCTGGATGATGCCGACGATCTTGCGGCGGTCCGGGCGGTCCGACATGGTGGCGATCATCAGGTCGATCTTGCCCTGCTCCAGAAACTGCATGCGGTTCGACGATTGTACCGGGACCATCTCCAGTTTCACGCCCATGGTTTCCGCCACGTCCTTCGCCATGTCGATTTCCATGCCCACCAGTTCGCCGCTTTCGTTGCGGAAGCCCCACGGCTTGTAGTCGGCCTTCACGCCGACCACGATCTTGCCGCGCGACATGACTTTGTTCCAGGCATCGTTGGTGCATTGCGCGGCGCTGGCCGCGGTGGTGCTGGCCAGCAGCGCGGTAATCGCCGTAGCCGCCAGAAGTTGCTTCATCATTTCGGCAGTCTCCCTGTTCAGATTCGTTTCCCTGGTCGATGCGCCGGTTTCGCCGGCCGCCGCGCGGACCGCAGCTGCTATTTTGTTTACGAACGGTAACGCTGCGCTACGCGGCGGGCAAGGGTGAAAAAACGACCCTGTGGCTGACCACCGAACCGTTATGTGGTCCGACGGAGATATTTCAATAACAACAGGTACTGGGTAAAAGAAAGAATACGGCTGGCGCAATTACGCGCGGTCGTGGAAATACCGGCAGGTAAAACGCGAAGAGTACCGGCGGCGCAACCCTGCCGGATTCGCCATGAATATTTTCGTATCCTACCGGCAACCCGTCCAGTTTTCCCCAATATTTATCTTTTGTGTGAAATTTTCCTCCCCCGTTAACCTTTTGCTAAGGTTAACGGGGGAAACTTGCCTCAACTACGCTGAACTTGCGCGTGGAGGGTCAAGATGGTTGTAAGCAGTAATGTTCGGTATTTCACGATGATGTGGATGCGCCGGCTGGCCTACTACTTCATCGGCGTCACCAGTGCCACCGGCACGCTCGTTATGCTGCTGGGGGTCTTTCTGGTCATCAGCGGCGTGCTGGAATGGTAGCGCCGCCCCACAGACGGATATAGCCGGAGTACGGACCGGAACAAGGCCGCGGGTCAGGCGATGCGTGCGCGCTGCGCCAGCGTCTCGCCATCGTAGAACCATAGCTCGCCGTCGCCCAGGCTCAGGCTGACGCCGCCGATGCGGTCCTCTATGCCGTTCAGCACGATGGCGTTTTCGTCGCCGTTCAGCACGTCGATCCCGGCATCGGTAAGCCGCGTCAATGTATGGCGCAGGGTCTCGCCATCGCCGATCATCTCCAGCAGCGGCCAGGCCAGGTCCGGATCGGCCAGGCGCTTGAGCCGGTGGAACAGCCAGCCGTCGCCCGGACAATTGGCCAGGCCCGCCGCATGGCGCAGGCAACCGCCTATGGTCTGCGCCGCGGTAACGGGGTTGGCGGCACTGTTGTTCAACAGCATTTCGTCCCAGAAACCGAGCCCCGATTTCACCGCCGGATACCAGGCCAGCCAGGACCGCAGCCCCTCCTTCAGAGAACGCGGCCAGGGCGTATCGGACCGGCAGAAGCCGATCAGCAGTTCGGGCGTCGGCGCCGTCGCGGCGCGCCAGACCTGCCGGTAACAGGCCTCCATCGGCTTGTCCATCGGCCGCCACGTCCCCGCCAGCTTCAGCAGGTCCGTATGGAACGTTCCCACCGGATGGCGGCCGCCCAACGCTTCGAAGACGGGCTCCAGGTCGATCAGCCGCAGTCGGCTCCGGTCAAGCTCCAGCAGACCGAAGGCTTCCAGCACAAATCCCGTCAACAGGCTTTCCGCCAGGGCCGGGCCGAGCCATAAGTTGATGGCTTGCGCACCGGCAAGCTTTTCGCGGGCCGCCGCCAGTTGCTGCAGCAGGGTCGGGCGTTCCGGCTGTTCCCGCTCCACCGTGGCCCAATATGCCAGCCGCGACCTGTCCCAATCCTCCCGGTCGCCCAAGGGCGCCAGTGGCCCGCAGCACAGGGTATCGCGGTCGCACATGATGCGGGACGGCGGCACGCCGAATTCGGTCCGAACGACGCCACCCATCGATTCGCCAAGCACGATATGAAACTCGTTATCGCCGAACTGCATCGGTCTCTTGCCCCCTTTTTCTTGCCGGACCATCCTGCACCCGCAACCGATAAGCAACTCTTAATGCGCCAATTTGCGCGGGGTTTCCGTGGAATTTGCGGTTAGGATGGCATATCGCGCGACCGACAGGGAGACATCGCCATGCCGCAACCCGACCATATCGTCCGTACCGGCCTGCCGGACCAGGAGACGCTGGACGAGGATATCGTCAAATATTTCGACGTTTGCCAGGACAAGCTGGGACTCGTGCCCTATGTGCTGCGGGCCTATACGGGCAACCAGCCGAAGCTGAGGAACTTCATGGCG
>CAMYNJ010000158.1 GCA_947259795.1 uncultured Alphaproteobacteria bacterium
GATAGGCGGTCCGGCGGACGCGGTGAGGTTCCTGCACAAACTGCGTTCGACCGCGTTCCTGTCGGAAGCCGCTTTTTCCTCGATGCTGACCGCGCACCCCCTCGGCGGCGCGATACCGGGAAGACCTTGGCAAAAGACCAGCTACGGGCTTGGCCTCATGATAGGCGAAATGGCGAAGGCAGGCCGTACCTATGGCCATTCCGGGGTCGGACATGACACAGTTTCCGCCCTTTATCATTTTCCGGATACCGACCCTCCGGCTACGGTGGCGACATTTGCGAAGGCGGATAGCGAGAGCGTCACGGAATACGAAGCAATCAGATTAGCGATCGGGTAATTGTCGCCCATCCCGCGATGCCGGATTGGAGACCGGAGTGCCATGGTTCGCACGATCAGCCGTGATGATGCCCGCCGGTTCTACGACAGGTTCGGCGCGAAGCAGGATCGCCAGGAGTTCTACGAAGACGTCGCCATCGAGCTGATGATCGAACTGGGCGGGTTTTCAGACGCTCAGGCGGTATTCGAGCTGGGCTGCGGGACGGGACGATTGGCAGGCCGCCTGCTGTCGGACCATCTACCCGCCGCCGCACGGTATGTCGCTACGGACCTGAGTTCGACAATGGTTGGCCTTGCCCGGGATCGACTGATGCGGTTCGGCCAGCGATGTCAGGTGCGTCTCAGCGACGGCGACTTCGACTTTTCTTCCCACGGTGGTCCCTTCGACAGATTTGTCACGACTTATGTGCTGGATCTGTTGAGCCTCGCGGACATCCGGAAAGTTTTTGCCGAAGCCCATGCGGCGCTGGTCCCGGGAGGGCTGTTCTGCCATGCCGGCCTGACGAAGGGCACTAGTGCCGTTTCCAGGACGACCAGCACGGCATGGGCGCTGATTCACCGTATCAAGCCGACCCTCGTCGGGGGCTGTCGCCCGCTGTTGCTAGCAGACCTGTTTCCACAAGACCGATGGCGCGTGCTCCACCGGGAAGTCGTCGTCAGTGCAGCGATACCATCGGAGATCGTCATCGCGGAGACGCGGTAACGCGTGCGATCTGCGACAAGGGGCAATTCCCGCCGCCATTCAGCCCGGGAGCATTCGCGATGCTGACATGCGGCCCCTCGGCAAGGGGCCGGCGCGTTGCTCACCCCCCGCCCACGAAACGTTGCAGGCAGACCAGGTCGAGCCAGCGGTCGAATTTCCGGCCGACCTGGCGGAAATGGGCCACGCGCTCGAAACCCAGTCTCTCATGGAAGCGGATCGAGGCTTCGTTCTCCGCGTCGACGCCGCCGATCATGACGTGCTTGCCGAGCGTGGCGGCGCGCGGGAACAGGGCCTGCATAAGCACGCGGCCGGTGCCCTTGCCCCGCTGATCCTCACGCACATGCACGGAATGCTCGACGGTATGCCGGTATCCCGGCCAGGCCCGGAAGTCGCCGAATGAGGCGAAGCCGACGACGTCGCCGCCCTGCTCGGCGACCAGAACCGGATAGTCCTGTCCCCGCCGCGCCTGCAGCCAGGTCCGGCGCTCTTCAAGCGTCGCGGGCATGCTGGTGTAGACTGCCGTCGAAGTCGCGATCACCTGGTTGTATATGGCGAGGATCGCCGGCAAATCCCCCTCCTCCGCGTCGCGAACAGGTATGGGCGATGTCATGGGAAACCTGAAAAAATTATTGAAGATGCATTCTATTTTAACTTCTTTAGGCGTATTGGAAAGTTTCGTGCGAGCCCCCTTGACGTGCGACGCTGGATAGGCACGATGCTCTGAATCTGAAAAGGGTACATTTTTTTATGCTGGACGATACGAAGACGGCGGAACTGGATGCCTTCCTCGCGGCCAATCCGGACGTCGACCTGATCGAGCTGCTGATCCCGGACATGTGCGGCATGCTGCGGGGAAAGCGGCTGACGCGCGACAGTTTCGCCAAGCTGTTTTGCGGCGATGTGCGGGCGCCCGGGTCGGTCTATCTGCTGGACGCCACCGGGCAGAGCGTGCCGACGATCCCCTATGGCATCGCCGACGGCGACCCCGATTATTTCTGCCATCCGGTGCCCGGCACGCTGGCGCCGGTGCCCTGGGCCGAGCGTCCAATAGGCCAGGTCCTGGCCGGCCTGGCCGGCGACGACGGCGAGCCGCTTTTCTATAACCCCCGCGCCATTCTGTCGAACGTGGTGGCGAAGCTGGCCGATCTCGGCCTGTCCCCGACGGTCGCCATCGAGCTGGAATTTTATCTGCTGGACCAGGACCCGGGCCCCGACGGCCATCCGCGGATCGCCTATTCGCGGGAAAGCGGTTATCGCCAGAACGCGACCCAGGTGCTGGGCATGGAGGAGATGTATGATTTCGAGCTGTTCCTGAACGAGGTCGACGAGGCCTGCAAGGCACAGGGCATCCCGGCCGAGGCCGCCTCGAAGGAAAACGCGCCCGGGCAATATGAGATCAATCTGCATTATGTCGCCGATGCGCTGACGGCCTGCGACCACTCGGTGCTCCTGAAGCGCGCCATCAAGGGCGTGGCGCGGCGCAACGGCCTGTTGGCCAGCTTCCTGGCCAAGCCTTTCCAGGAGCCGGCGGGAAGCGGCACCCATCTGCATGTCAGCCTCTATGACAAGGATGGCAGGAACGCCTTCGCCGGCCCGATGGATGAAGCGCTGGGCATTCCGGCGGGGCCGGCGCTGCGCCATGCGATCGGCGGGCTGGTGGCGGCGATGCCCGAAAGCATGGCGATCTTCGCCCCCAACGCCAATTCCTACCGGCGCCTCCGGCCCGGCGCCTATGCGCCGGTGACGCCGTCCTGGGGCGTCAACAACCGGTCAGCGGGGCTGCGCATTCCGCCATCGGATGAGGCGGCGCTGCGCATCGAACACCGCAATGCCGGCGCGGACGCCAACCCCTATCTGGTTGCCGCGGCAGTGCTGGCCGGCATCCATCACGGGCTGACCAACAAGATCGACCCGCCACCGCACAGCATCGGCGAACAGGACCCCGACGGCCTGCCCGAATTGCCCCTGAACTGGTGGAGTTCGCTCAACCGGTTCCGCGACGGCAAGATCCTGCCCGCCTATCTGGGCGAGGAATATCACGGGCTGTACGAGGCCTGCCGCCGATTCGAATGCGACGAGTATCACGCCCGCATCCAGCCACTGGATTTCGACTGGTATCTAAGGACAGTGTGATGGAAGGTCATCCCGACTCCTGGTATGCCGCATCGGCCAACCCGGCGCCGGCCCATCCCCGGCTGGAGGGCGAGGTTTCGGCCGACGTCTGCGTTGTCGGCGGCGGCTTCACCGGCCTCTCGGCGGCGCTGCACGTGGCCGAGCGCGGCTACGACGTCGTGCTGCTGGAAGGCGAGCGCATCGGCTGGGGCGCATCGGGGCGCAATGGCGGGCAGATCTGCACCGGCTTTTCCAAGGGCATGGAGGCCGTCGAGGAAAAGCTCGGCATGGAGGCCGCGCGCGCTTGCTGGGCGGTCGCCGAGGAGGCCAAGGCGGAAATCCGGGCGCGCGTCGAACGCCACAATATCGATTGCGGCCTGAAATGGGGCTACCTGCATGCCGCCACCAAGCCGTCAGCCATGGAAGGATTGAAGCAGTATCAGGAAAGCCTGGCCCGCTACGGCTGTGAAGACACCAGGCTGCTGGACCGCGTCGCCCTGATGGAGCGCCTGAAATCGCCGGCCTATCACGGGGCCCTGTGGGAAGGCGGCGCCGGCCATTTCCACCCACTGAATTATGCGCTGGGGCTGGCCGACGCAGCGGCCGCGGCCGGCGTCCAGATATTCGAACGCTCGCCTGTGGAGCGTGTCGCCACCGGCCCGAAACCCGCCGCCTATACGGACGAGGGCGCGGTGCGCGCGAAACATCTGGTGCTGGCGGGCAATGCCTATCTGGGGGCCGTGTCGCGCCCGCTCTACCGCCGCATCATGCCGGTCGCCAGTTATGTGCTGGCCACGGAGCCCCTGGGCGAGGACGGCGCGCGCACCACCCTGCCCGGCGACGATGCGGTCAGCGACACCAACTTCATCGTCGATTATTTCCGCCTGTCGGAGGACCGGCGCATGCTGTTCGGCGGACGCGCCAGCTACAGCCAG
This sequence comes from uncultured Alphaproteobacteria bacterium, assembly GCA_947259795.1. Taxonomy (GTDB): domain Bacteria; phylum Pseudomonadota; class Alphaproteobacteria; order UBA8366; family JADFVY01; genus JADFVY01. The sequence goes on from CAMYNJ010000158.1 coordinate 4,087, forward strand.
ATCAGGCCGCGCGACCTGTGCGCCTTCATCCGCCCCCGGCTGCTGAAGGTCTTTCCGCAACTGGCCGGCGCGCGGCTTGATTACTGCTGGGAGGGCAATATCGGCATCACCGTGGACCGCATGCCCGACATCGGCCGGCTGGACGGCGAGGTCTGGTACGCTCAGGGCTTCTCCGGGCATGGGGTGGCGCTGGCCGGCATGTACGGCAAGCTGATCGCCGAGGCCATCGCCGGCCAGGCCGAGCGCTTCGACCTGATGGCGCGTTTCCGCCACCCGCCCTTCCCCGGCGGCAAGCTGCGCACGCCGATGCTTACGCTCGCCATGCTCTGGTACCGCATGCGCGATGCGCTGGGGTGACTGATACCAAGTTCACGGAAGCGGGAAATAGATCTCGGTGACGAGCCGGTCTTCGGGCGTCTTGTCCGGGTCGGTCACATAAACTTCCCAGGAGTAACCCGCGGGGCTAAGTCCCTCGGCCTCCATATGTTTCATAATTTCGTTATAGGTTTCCTTAAGCTGAGCGTAGGGGCCGGTGTGAACGGTCTTCAGCGCCCTGCCGGCAGGCGTCTCGCCCGCCTTCACCTCGCCTTCCACCTTTTCCCTGTCGGCGGGCACGATCGGAAAGCCGACGTCGAACCTGATCTCCTTTTCATCATATCCGTGATAGTGGGCGAGCGGCGGCCCGGCGGGCGTGATCTTCCTGCCGCATATGAATGCCGCCAGGGCCCCGAACGCCTCGCCCATCGTGGCACCGATCGCCTCGGGCGCCATCCGACTCGTGCGCGAGACAAAAACAATCGGGGTGGCTTCCACCTCGACAATCTCGAATCGTGCCATGATCCGGTCCTCCTGATATCGGGTTTGACGCGACGGTGCGGGGACGCCACACAACCTCGATCTGCCGCAGCGCCGCACGATATTCGCTAGGCTGCGGACTCGTCGGCTTCCAGAACGGCCATGACGTTCCCCTCGGTGTCCTTGAAGGAGACAAGGTAGCCGACCCCCGGTATCGCCGTCTTCGGCTGCACCAGCGTGCCGCCTTCGGCTTCTATTTTCCGCGCGAATTCATCCGCCGAAGGGACGTCGAAGACGGGCGTTATGCCCTGCCAGGGCTCGTCTCGCCTGGCCAACCCCCCATCGATCCCGGGCTGGTCCGGCGAGCCCGTCGTGATGTTCCAGTACTCCATCGGGCCTTCCCATCTTTCGATTTTCCAGCCGAAGACATTCTCGTAAAAGCGGATCGCCCGTTGCGGGTCGCCCGCACTGACATCGAAATGAACCATCCTTGGCATGAAACTGGCTCCTGTCCGGTCGCCATCCACCCGCGTAACAAGATCGCGAATTGACGGTCGCATGTCATTGACCTGGGTCAACCGATCTTTTTGCGATCGACGGAAGGGCCGTGAAACCATGACGACCCCGCCCACCCTATTTCCGTGTCATTTCCATCAGCAGGCTGGGACCCTCGGGTGTCTCGACAATACCGGTTCGCCGAAACCCCGCGCGCTCGTAGCAGCGAACTGCGCGGTCGTTCGCCGGGTCGGGATCGACGATGAGTCGCGAGATATCCGGATCGGCAAGAACCCGGGTCACGAACTGCATCATAATTCGCGCACAATAGCCACGGCCCAGGCAATCGACCTCTGCGATACAGAAATCCAAGGCGCGAGTGCCGACAGGCGCATCCCTCAGAAACTCATATGGAGCAACCAGTTCCGGTGGTGCGGCCCGCGGATCGATGCATTGGAGGTAAGCGATCGGCCGCTCCTTGAGTTCAATCTTGTACGCCTCAAACCAGGGCTCGGCAAAATACTGCGTGATTTCTCTCATCCAGGTTTCCGGCGGGCCGAACCACGCTTCCACATGCGGCCGCCGAAGCCAGGATCCGATAAGCGGCAGATCCCCGGTTTTCAGCGGAACGAAATCGAATCGGGGGAACATCTTCGCCAGTTGTCCGGTCTCGTGGAACATTTCACTCAACATAGAAGTGCAGTACGATCCGTGGCGCAACACTCAATATGACAGGAGAAGAACGATGCCGGAGAACGGGACCTTCATTTGGAACGAACTGATCACGCCTGATCAGAAGGCCGGTGGAACATTCTACACCGCGCTGTTGGGCTGGACCCGCAAAGAGGTCGATATGGGTCCAGTTGGCACCTACACGCTGTTCCAGCAGGACGGCAAGGATGTCGCCGGGATGATGAATCCGGCAACGGACTATTCGCGGTCGCGCGGTCCGTGGTGGTCCGCCTATATCGCGGTCGACGATATCGATGCCTGTGTGGCCCGCGTGGCGAAACTCGGCGGGGAAATCATCGCGCCGCCCGAGGATATCCCCGGCGTCGGGCGGGTCTGCATGCTGGCCGATCCCGCCGGCGCGCCGTTCTGCCTGATGATGCCGGCGACCGAATCCGCACAGTGAAAGCGGGCGCTTGACCCCTGCGCCAATCATTCTGCGGGCGTCCCGCTAGAATACCTCGGCCACGAAGCCATAGACGATGGCGACGATTACGATATCTGTCAGGGCATGTGCCAGCCACGGCGCGAACATGCCCTTGGCCTGCAGGCGGATGAGGCCATAGACCAGTCCGGCAATGCCGGCCAGGGCAACGCCGAGGGCGCCCCGGGGGAAGCCATGGATATGGAATGTGCCGAACGCCAGGGCCTGCAGGACGAGCGCCAGACGAGGCGCGGCGAGGCCGGCCCCCAGATGATGCATCAGGACGCCCCGGTAGGCGAACTCCTCGACCGCGGCATTGAAGAACGAGAACAGCACGCCACCGACCAGCAGCAGCGGCAGCGCAACATCCGGGACCATGGCGGCGAGATCGCCCAGCTCCGGCTGCAGATAGCGGAACCAGCCGAACAGCGCCAAACCGAAGATTCCGGCCGTCGTAAAAACCGCCAGGGCGACGGGCGCATTCCATTGTCCGACCGCGAACCACCGGCCGCCGTCCCGGGGCCACGACATGGTGCGCTCAGCGAGAAGATAGGCCGCGATCGCCACGGCAAACGACAGTTGAGAGCCGGCGCCCGTGATCAGCGCGGCCGCGACGAAAACGGCCCAGAACAACGCCAGCAGCGTCACATGACGGTCGCGTACGCGCCAGCCGAGCCCGGCGATGGCGAAGCTGGCGAGGGCCGCGGCGGCCTGGAACGGTGGAGACAGCAGCGGGACCGCCAACATGACAGTCCATATCGCCAGAAGACCGATCGACCGGACATTGCCGTAGCGCGCCAATATGCCCGCAGGAGGCCCGTTATTACGAAAAGGGTCGTCCAGCATCTATGTCACGGCATCCAAAGTCATAATGGAGGGTCCTTGGTATAGGCGCCTTTCCTGCAGCCTGCCTGCCCCGGAATTTCCGTGATCCGTTAAAGCCCCAGAGCGTCTTCCGGCGACGTGTAGGGCAGACCCAGCGCCTCGGCCACCGGGCCGCAGGTCAGCTTGCCGGCATGGACGTTCAGGCCGGCGCGCAGATGTTCGTCGTCGGCCAGGGCCTGCATGACGCCCTTGTCGGCCAGAGCCAGGGCGCGCGGCAATGTCGCGTTGTTCAAGGCGAAGGTGGATGTCCGGGCCACCGCGCCGGGCATGTTGGTGACGCAATAATGCACGACTCCCTCCTCGACATAGGTCGGGTCGGCATGGGTCGTCGGGCGCGAGGTTTCGCAGCAGCCGCCCTGGTCGATGGCGATGTCGACGATCACCGAGCCCGGCCGCATGCGCCGCACCATATCGCGGGTCACCAGCTTGGGCGCCGCCGCGCCGGGCAGCAGCACCGAGCCGATCACCAGGTCGGCTTCCACGACATGGCTTTCGATCGCTTCCATGGTCGAATAGACCGCGTCCAGACGCGGGCCGAACAGGGCATCCAGCTCTCCCAGCCGCTCCAGCGACTTTTCGATGATCACCACCCGCGCCTCCAGCCCCAGCGCCATGCGCGCGGCGTTGGCGCCGGCCACGCCGCCGCCGATCACCACCACCTTGCCGGCCGAAACGCCCGACACGCCCGGCAGCAGCACGCCCGACCCGCCCTGTTCCTTTTCCAGGCAATGGGCGCCGACCTGGGCGCTCATGCGGCCCGCCACCTCGCTCATCGGCGCCAGCAGCGGCAGCCCGCCATGCCGGTCGGTCACGGTCTCATAGGCGATAGCGGTGCAGCCGGATTTCAGCAAAGCCTCGGTCTGCGGCTTGTCGGCCGCCAAATGCAGATAGGTGAACAGGATCTGCCCCGGCCGCAGCATGGCGCATTCGTCCGGCTGCGGTTCCTTGACCTTAACGATCATCCCGGCGCGTTCGAAGACCTCGGCCGCTTGCCCCGCAATCTCGGCGCCCGCGGCACGATAGGCGTCGTCGTCGAAACCGATGGCCGCGCCGGCGCCGCTTTGCACGACGGCCTCGTGACCGCGTTCAACCATCTCGCGCAGGCGGGACGGCACCATCCCGACCCTGTATTCATGGGTTTTTATTTCCTTGGGAATACCGACAAGCATTGTGGAATCTCCCCCGCCACGATGCTAACGCTGACCGGGGCCCGGAAACAAGTCGTTAATTTCCCGCCGGTCAGGCCGTGCGATTGTCGCGCAGCATTTCCTCCGCCGCCTTAGCCGGCAACGGCGCGGCGTACAGGAACCCCTGGGCATATTCGCAATTCAGGCTGCGCAGGCTGTCGGCATGCGCCTTCGTCTCCACGCCCTCGGCCACCACGTCCATGCCCAGCGTATGGGCGAGCGTAATGATGATCCGCACCAGTTCCTGATCCCGCGCTTCGCTGACCATGCGCATGATGAAGCTGCGGTCGATCTTCAGCGTATCCAGCGGGAACCGGCGCAGATGGCTCAGCGAGGAATAGCCGGTGCCGAAATCGTCCAGGGCCAGGCACACCCCTAATTCCTTCAGGTCGGCCAGGATCCGGACCATCGATTCCGGATTGGCCATGATCAGGCTTTCGGTGACTTCCAGGCGCAGCCCGCCGGGTTCCAGGCCGCTGTCGCCCAGGACTTGGCCCAGCGTATCCACCAGCTTGTCATCGGCGAGATTGCGCGCGGACAGATTCACGCTGATGGTAAGGCGCTCGTCGAGCCCCAGTTCCCGCTGCCACAGGGCCGTCTGGCCGCAGGCCTGCTGCAGCATTTTCTCGCATAGCGGCACGATGAGACCGGTTTCCTCGGCGATGCCGATGAACTCGGACGGCGGGATGATGCCGCGTTCGGGATGGTCGATCCTGGCCAGCGCCTCGAATCCGGTAATCCGTCCGCTGTCCAGCGCGATGATCGGCTGGTAGAAGGCGACCACCCGGTTCTTTTCGATCGCCTTGCGCAGGTCGGTCTCGGTTTCCATGATGCCGACCGCTTCATAATGCAGGGTTTCGTTATAGGTCTCGGTGGTTCCCTTGCCGCCCTTCTTGGCGCGCGACAGCGCCAACTCCGCGTTGCGCAGAATATCGCTGGCCGACTGATATTCCGGCCCTCCCATCACGATGCCGACGCTGGCCGAGGTGAAGACCTCGCGCCCGCCGAGCCGGTAGGGCTCGCCGACGGCTTCCTGGATGCGCGCGGCGCGTTGGCGCGCGGCCGATTCGTCGCCATGGTCCTCCATCAGCAGGGCGAAGCTGTCGGCGTCCAGGCGGGCCAGTGTGTCGCCCGGCTGCAACTGGTTCTCCAGCCGCCGCGACACCGCCAGCAGCAAATCGTCGCCGGCCGCGTGGCCCAGGCTCTCGTTGACGACGCGGAAGCGGTCGAGATTGAGCGAGGCAAGCGCAAAGCCCATCGCCGGGTTGCGCTTCAGCCGCGCCAGCGCCTGGCCCAGGCGGTCGGTCAGCAGCGTCCGGTTGGCGAGGCCGGTCAGCGCGTCATGCAGCGCATCATGGATCAGGCGCTCCTCGGCGCGGCGCCGCTCGGTAATGTCGGACTGCGAACCGGCCATGCGGTAGGCGGTGCCGTCCGCGCCGCGCACCGCCACGCCACGCGCCACCATGCGCAGGATTTCGCCGCTCTTGCGCCGGATCCTGTATTCGCAGTGCAGAGTCGCGGTGCGCCCGTCGAGATGCGCCTTCAGATCGTCCATGAACCGGTCGACATCGTCGCGGTGGATGCGGTTGACCCATTCGTCGGGCGACGAACCGATCTCGCCTTCCCCATAACCGAGCATGGCCTTCCAGCGCGGCGAATAATAGAGGCTGTTGTCTTCCAGGTTCCAGTCCCACAGGCCGTCATTGGCGCCCCTCGCCGCCAGCGCGTAGCGTTCCTCGCTTTCGCGCAGCGCGCGCTCGGCTTCCTTCTGTTCGGTGACGTCGCGCACGATGCCGGTGAAATGCCGGTGTTCGCCCACCTTGAGCTCGCTGACCGCGATTTCAATGGGGAAGACCGTTCCGTCCTTGTGCAGGCCGACGGTCTCGCGGCGCCGGCCGATCACCTTGCTGTCGCCGGTCTCCAGGTAGCGCCGCAGATAGCCGTCATGGCCTTCCCGGTAGGGATCGGGCATCAGCATGTTCAAGGTCTTGCCGACCACCTCATGCGGCTGGTAGCCGAATATTTCCGCCGCCGCCGGGTTGAAATCGCGGATCAGACCCAGCTCGTCGATGGTGACGATGCCGTCGACCACCGTGTCCAGGATGCCCTGCAGATATTCCTCGCGCTCGGGAATCTGGACCATGCCGGCATAGCGGGCCGTGACGTCGACGGCCACGGCGAAAACCTGGCTGGTTTCGCCCTTGGCGTCCGCAACCGGCTGGAAGCGCATTTCGATGGCGGTCTCGCCGGCGACGGCGGTGGTCGTAACCGCCTCGCCGGCCAGGGCCCGCGCCGCCGCGTCGGTCAGCACATCGAAGCTCTGCCACAGCGTCGCGGCGGCGACCCCCTCCGCCTCGCCGGGAACAAGCCCTATATCCGGGAAGGCCTGCCCCTCCACCAGGTCGATGCAGCCGTCACGGCCAATGACGCACAGCGCCACCGGCGCGGCGTCGACGACCGCCGACAGCATGCGCCGCGCGCCGATCCGGTCGGCATTGTCCCTGGAGGAGCGCTGTTTCATGTGATGGCCGGTCTCGCGATCCTTGGCATAAATAGCGGCAGGGCGCCTATAATGAAGGACCGGCCTTTAACGGGCGGTTAACCGTGCGCTGCGACAAGGGCGAAAGAACCTTGGGCAAGCAATAAAAAGAAACCTGCCGCGTCTTGTACAGGCGTCGACAGGTCGGTTGCAGCAACGCCCGTCCGTTCAGGTAGCGCTATTTTTTCCCTTTAACGGGCGGGACGGTCACCACGTAGTTGGCCGGGCCGAGGACCGTGGTGGCGAAATCCGGAAATTCGATATAGGGGACGCCGATCAGGGTCCCCACGATCATGTCGTGGCGGACATTTCGGAGATGCAAGGTGACGAGCGGAAGAGTGCCGCCGTCAATATTCTCATCGCCGACCTTGGTTCCCTCGTACACAACGACCACGTTTTCTTCCATCAGGGTGGGATAGGCCTGGCGCATCTCGGCAAACAGGCTCTGGAAGAGCAAGTCGGCCTCAACGCTTGGTGAACCGCCCTCACAGCTTACAGTCCCGCCGGTACTGGTGCAGGTGATCACGTCTCCCACCAGCAGTTGCGCCGTATTGGGGATCGGAGGCTCGATAATGGTCATGCGGACCCCCCGGCGCGTCGCCTCGGCGGCGCGCTGGTAGTCGAATACCACCAGTGAGAATTCCAGCAACCCGAAGGACAGCAGGATCAGTACCGGAAAGGAGATGGCAAATTCGACGATGAAGGCGCCGCCTTCGTCCGCCAGAAATCGCCTTATGGAAATGGCCGGTTTCCAGCGCATGTCAGTTGCCGATAATCGCTTGTTCATGGGTCAGCGTTATGTACAGCTGGCCGTCATGGAAGTTGGTTTTCATCAAATACTCCAGCGCGGGAACAAGGACGCCGACCACGGGCACGTAGGGCACATCGGCCGTGACGCTGGTCACGACCTCGGCGATATCCTCACTGCCGCCAGTCATTGGCTGGGTATAGACTCTTTGCGAGAAGATTACGCTTGCGGCGGGATCGCTCCAGCCGCTCACCAGATAGGGGGCAGTTCCCGTCGGCCCGCCCGTCATCACGATATTCTTGGTTTGCTGGATCGTCTCGGCGTCGTGCAACTCTACGCGTCCGGCATAAGTCACCGCCGAACGCAGCCCCTTTTCCACGGTGATGCTGTACCAGATCATGTGCCCCAGCTCGATCGTCGAGAGGAACATGAGCAGGAAGATCGGCGTAACCACCGCGAGTTCGGTTACGGCAATCCCATCTTCGCTGCGCCTGAATTTATTCAGTAAGGCGAACATTACCATGGAACTCCACTGAGGTTCGGGCTTCGATACCGCGGACCAGCTCGGCGTAGATAGTGGCGCCTACTCCGTCCACTCCGGCTTCCCGCGTAATGAAGAACTCAACATAAGAGCCCGTCCCGGGGATCGTCGCGTTTCCCTTGAAGGGGTTGGACACACAATCGGCCACCGCTACCTTCACCAGCCGGCGCGCCTGGCCGTACGACGAGACGGTCTGGCCCGGCGGCGGCTCGCCGTCGGTAAAGTTGTCGTCCGGAGCCGCCGGATTTGTCGGTATCACCGCCTCGAGAGGATAGTCCACCGTCGGATCTATCTTGTCCCAGTTGGCGGCGGCATCCAGGGGTTCAGTCGCGACCTGGGTTGTTTTCTTGCCCTTGCCCTTCCAGTACACTGTCCCCTGTTCAAAAAGATACACCTGGTAGCGCGACGCGCCGTTCAGGACCGGCGGCAGGGGGTAGGGGACGCCGCCCGGGTCCTTATGGTTATCAGCCCAGTAGGTGGCGATGTCCCATACACCGTCGCCGAAACTGAGGGTCGTATCGGCAATCATCACGTCGTCATTGGGGTAATTCATGGTGTTGGGGGCCGGGACGATGGTCGGATCGGTGAAGGCATGGCCGAAGCGCGTGTTGACGCCGTCCTTGACCTTGCCGGACACGTTACCGGTCCGCACGCCCATCGCGCTCACGGAATAGCAGCCTTTCGGCTCGTCCGCCGCAAGCGCCGCTTCCACCGCGTTCGCGCCGCTGACGCCATAGGCGGCGTCCCCCGGCAGGTCGAGCAGACCGAAGTTACCCGGCTGATTCCAGCCAGTCTGCCCGGTTTGCTTGATGCGGACTCCTATGCCGGCCCACTTCGGGTCCTTCAGGTCGTCGCTGGAGACGCCGCCGCCCAGATCGAACGGATTGCAGATCATCAGCGGCTGCATCTTGCAGATGAACGGGTCCGACATGGCGACGGCGCGGGAGCCCAGCTCCGTATAGCTGCTGACGGTCTTCCCGGTCATGATGTTCAGCGCCGGCGCATAGAAGAACGACAGTGTCCGCCGCTCCATTGTCGCTTCGGCGAAGCGCGCCAGATTGTCGTCCGCCGTAACCGGACCGCGCGAAATCCCGTCTTCTAGAGCTTCATAGAACTCGGCATCGTACAGGACCAGTTCTCCCTGGTCCGCGGCCGCGGTCGTAAATGCCTTCATGGAGTCGAACATAATATATTCGGCACGGACGACGGCGCCCTTCTGCGCATCGAGCTGCGCGGCCCCGGCGAGTGCAGCGGCATCGGCGCGGTTCTGCATCTGGGTTTTCAGCAGCACGATGCGCCCGATGTCGATCGACAGGGCAGCCCCGCCGATGCCGACGGCCATGAAGGCGCCGGTATAAATGACGATACTGCCGCTTTGATCCCGCAAGAAGTTCCTTGCAGCATTCAAAGCGCGCTGGCAGAGTTGGTGAATCATGTTAATCTCCTGCTCCAACCCAATGCTGGACGCCTATTACATTTTACACTTGCGTGGCCAGTATGCAAATGTAATAATTTCAGACAATTACTAATTACTACTTAAAGATTGCTAAAATTTGAACTAACCGCAGTTTTACTTTCTTTCACCTGACAGAAAAAACGACATGCGCATGCCTGATCATCTCAACAAACCGGAATCCCGCCGCCGCGCCTCGCGCTTCGGGGCGCTGCTGGGTTGCACCGCCATATTGCTGTTGGCCGCCTGTGTTAGCGGGCAAAACGTTAACCCGGGCGAACAGGTCAGCGATGACCAGGCGGTCATGCAGCAGAACGAAAAAGCGACCAAGCTGATGCAGTTAGGCAACAGATTGCGCGCCAAGGGCGACCTGATTGCCGCTGCGGAATATTACCGGGAGGCGATGCGCGCCGACCGCGACTCGCCCCTGCCGCCGGCGGCGCTGGGCGATACCTTGCGCCATCTCGGCAAATACCGCGAGGCCGAGGAAGTGTATCACCAGGTCCTGTCGAACCATCCCTATAGCGGGCTGGCGCTGCAGGGTTACGGTATCCTGCTAATCGAACAGGGCCAGCCGGACGGCGCCATCACGCTTCTGACGCCGGTGGTTGACGAGGATGTGGCCGATCACCGTGTTTTCAATGTTCTCGGCATTGCCTACGACGCCCTCGGCGACCACACGGAAGCGCAGAACCAGTATCTTGCGGGTCTGGGAATGGCGCCCGGCAACCGGTCCCTCAGCAACAATATGGCGTTGTCCCTGGCGCTGCAGGAACGGTACGAAGCCGGCATCGCCCAGATCGAGAGCCTGATGACCGGGACCGAGGCGGACAAGCCGCTTTTGCACAATCTGGCACTCATCTACGGCCTGGCCGGCAAGATCGGCGACGCCGGCAAGATCTTGCGGGAGCTGCTGCCCGAGCCGGATGTGGTCAATAACCTCGCCTATTATCAGAATCTTCGCTCGATGGAGCCGGATCGGCGCCGCGCCGCGATTCTCGACGTCGTTCTCAAGTCGATCTATCTGACATTCAACGGCACGGAAGAATCGGGCGCCTGACCGCTGCATTTCCGGCGGGCCGCCGCGCGTCATCTAATGAGTCGTTATCGACGAGCCTCAGTGTAAGGCCCTACTTGCCGGGCAGCTTGGCGTTGCCGAAACTGGCGGTCGCGTTGATGATCGCGGGCCCGATAACCACCATGAACAGCACCGGCAGGATGAACAGCGCCAGCGGCAACGTCATGATGGCCGGCAGCTGCGCCGCCTTTTCTTCCGCCCGCATCAACCGCTCGCGGCGGAACTCGGCGGACAGCACCTTCAACGCATAGGCCAGCGGGGTACCGTATTTTTCCGACTGGATCAGAGTCGTGCAGACCGCCGCAATATCCTTCAGGCCGGTTCGGTTCTTCAGATTTTCCATCGCCTGCTTGCGTTCGGGCAGGAAACCCAGTTCCAGCGCGGTCAGCGAAAATTCCTCGCCGACGACCGCGGACGAAAACGCGATTTCCTTGGCGACGCGGCCGATCGCCGAATCGAGGCTGAGCCCCGCCTGGGCGCATACCACCAGCAGGTCCAGCGCATCCGGCAAGCCCTTCTGCAGCAGCTTCTGGCGCTTCTTCGACAGCTGCCTTACGTAAAGGTCAGGCCCAAAGAACATCATGACGGCAATGATCAGCGCCGCGAAAACGCGCTGGACATAGGGCATATCGTCCGGCGCGAACATGTTGATCAGGATCAGGCCGACCGCGCCCCCGACGAACGGCAAGGCGCCCTTGAAGAATGTATAGGCGACCATGGCGTCCTTCGTGCGCATTCCCGCGCGCGCCAGCTTGTCGGCGACATCCTTGGCGACATCGCCCTTCAGGACGTTGGCGCGGTCCACCACCTTGCGCATGAAGCTCATGCTGGCGGCGGAAACCTCGCTGTTGCCCGGCTTGGTGCCCGAGGCCAGCAGGCCTTCGCGAAGCTGTTCGCGGCGTGATTTGAGATCCTTCAGACGGCTCGATTCCGGCTTGGGCTCCAGAAGGCTCTTCCAGATAACCAGAACGATAATGAACGCCGCCGCGGATGCCGCCAGCACCACCAGCTGCTCCATCGGAATTTCGAGACTACCGATGTTCATCGCCCGTCACCCATCCTCATATCTCGAAATTCACCATTTTGCCCATGACCAGCCAGCCCATGAACAGCATGACGCCGCCGATCGCCAGAATGATGTGGCCCGCTTCGGTTCTGAACAAGGTCAGGATATAGTCCGGGGAAACAAGCAGCAGCAGCCCCGCGATGGCAAAGGGAAGGCCGCCCAGAATATATTGGCTGGCCCTGGCCTCCGACGACATCGCCCTAACTTTCAGCTTCATCTGTTTGCGGCTGCGGACCAGTTCGGAAAGATTGTCCAGGGTTTCCGCCAGGTTACCGCCTGTTTCACGCTGCACCGTCAGGACCACCACGAAAAACTTGAACTCGGCCGCATTCAACCGCTCGGCGGAGGCCCACAGGGCGGCCTCCAGGGTCATGCCGATTCGGGCATCCTCGGTAACCCGCTTGAATTCCTCCGCGATCACGCCTTCCATCTCTTCCGAAACCACCACGACGGTTTCCGCGACAGGAAGGCCGGACTTGACGCCACGAACGATCATGTCCAGCGCCTCGGGCAGGTTGTTGACGAACGCTTCCTGGCGTTTGAACACCCAGCGCTTGACCAGCCAGTGCGGGAGGAAGGCGCCGACGCAGACGCCGATCAGGGGCGCCGCCACTTGGGGGAAGTCGGTGAACACGATATAGGCGCCCGCGGCCAGCACACCGAAAATAATGCACATCCCCAGATACTTGCCGATGGTCAGATTCTTGCCGGTCGCTTCCAGCTTGGCCTTGAGAATTTCCGGGTTGGGCAGCAGGCGACGGGCCAGCCTGTCCATCGCGGTCCGGGATTCGTCCCGGCGCAACCGCATTTCCGGCGTGCCCTCCTGGCCCTCCACGGCCAACTGCTTCTTGTTGAGCGTCTTCATACGCTCTTTCATCTTGCGGCGGTTCTTCGCCGCAGGACTCAGAGCCAGGAACCAGACCGCGGTGCCGACGGCGCCCAGTACCAGAACCAGAAGGATAATGAATTCGGGGCCGAGTCCTCTCATAGGCAAGCCTCCAGAAGTTCCTTGTCGAGCCCGAAATACTGGGCCCGCGGGGTGAAGTGCGGTCGCACACCGTGTTTCTTCCACTCGCCGATCAGTTTGCCGTTCTCATCCTCGCCGACATATTCGTAACTGAACAGATCCTGCATGGTGACGACGTCGCCTTCCATGCCGGTCACCTCGGTGATCTTCTGAAGGCGCCGGCCGCCGTCGCGCATACGGCTGATCTGAACGATCATGTTCACCGCCGCCGCGATCTGCTTGCGGATCGCCTCGTTCGGCAGCTTGACGCCGGACATCGCGCACATGTTTTCCAGACGGCTGATCGCCTCGCGCGGGGTGTTGGCATGCAGCGTTCCCATGGAGCCATCATGACCCGTATTCATAGCCTGCAGCATGTCCATCGCCTCGCCACCGCGAATCTCGCCCAGGATGATGCGTTCCGGACGCATACGCAGGCAGTTCTTGACGAGATCCTGCTGGTTGATCTCGCCCTTGCCTTCGAGGTTGGCCGGGCGGGTTTCCAGGCGCACCACATGGGGCTGCATCAGTTGCAGCTCGGCGGCGTCCTCGATGGTAATCGTGCGTTCGTCCTCGCCGATCATGCTCGACAGGGCGTTCAGCAGTGTCGTCTTGCCCGAGCCCGTGCCGCCCGACACCACGGTGTTGAGGCGTACACGCCCAGCAATGCGCAGCACCGTCGCCATTTCCTCCGACATGCTGCTGCCGACCATCTGGTCGAAGGTGATCTTCTGCTTGGCGAACTTACGAATGGAGATGGAGGCACCGTCGATCGCCAGCGGCGGGATGATGATATTCACACGCGATCCGTCCAGCAGGCGGGCGTCGCAAATCGGGCTGGATTCATCGACGCGGCGGCCGACCTTGGTGACGATGCGCGTACAGATGTTCAATACGTGCTGGTTGTCGCGGAACTTGATGTCGGTCAGCCGCAGCTTTCCGTTTTGTTCCACGTAGATCTGGTACGGCCCGTTGACCATGATGTCGGTGATCGTCTCGTCAGCGATAAGCGGCTCCAGCGGACCGAGGCCGAGCATGTCATCGACCAGTGCCGCGACCATCTCCCTCTGTTCGGCGCCGTTGAGACGCATTTTCTCTTCATTCAGGATTTCCCCGACAACCTCTTCGACCTGACGCACGAGGTCGCTACGCTCCATCTTGACCGCGGCGGCGGAATCGATCCGCTCCAACAGCAGCTTCTGAATCGTCTGCTGCGCTTCCTGCATGGAGCCGGCTGCTTTGGCAGTTCTGGAACTGGCCTCGGCGGCGGGCGCCGGCCCATCACCGACGGTTCCCTTCGTCTTGACCGACGTCAGAACCTCGTTCAGCAGAACCGTGACGACATTGCGGATATTCAGCGAATCGATCGGAATATCGTTTTTTTGCGCCACATCGGTCGCCAGCTTCTCGATAATTCCGGCCAGCGCCACGCGGTTTTTGCTGGTCGCGTCCTGCGGGCGGATATGGTCGCCAAGCTTCGGGCGTACCAGATCGCAACATTGTTCGATCAGGTCGTCGATCGACGGTTCCGCAGCCGGTTGTTGCGGTGCCGCCTGAGGGGCGTCCGCCGGCTCCTGCGCGGGCGGTTGCGCCGGCTGCTGCTGTGCGGGCGGTTGCGCGGGCGCGGCATCATCGCTCAGCGGCACAACATTGTCGCTTGCGGGTTGCGCAGCGCCCGACGATGAATTTCCTCTACCACCAAACATAATCAGCCTCTCGAACTATTAATTCGACGAAAAATAAATTCCTGTAACAATCAACCGGCCTTGCTGCCCAGCAGGGAACTCAAAAATCCGCCCCCGCCTTTCTCTTCCGACTTCTTCTTTCCCTTCTTGCCTTTGGCGGCGCCTTTGCCCGCAGCGCCGTAGAGGTCACCGCAAATCTTGCGAAGCGACTTGAGAACTGGGCTCTTGGGCGCGCCGAGGGCCAGGGCCGAGCCGGCGTTCAGGGCCGCGGTGACGCCCCGGAGGTCGGACGGGATTTCGGCATCCACGACCAGCCCGGTCACGGATTCGAAATCCTTGGCGTTCACATCCGACTTGCCCGCGGTTCCCTGATTGGCGAGCACAAGCTGCTTGGTTCCCGCGGCCAGCGCGTTGGCCAGGCCGGACAGCCTGATAATGTCGCGCATGCCGACGACGCTGTAGTTGGACACGAAAACGATGTGCGTCGCCATGCGCATGGAAGCCTTGATCGCCTGCATGTTCCCATGCGGCGGCTCGACAAGCAGGACCTGAAAATTCTCGCGAAGCTTCTCGATCAGCGTTTCGATACTCGCCGGATCCATCGGCACTTCGTTCTGCATGGCTTCCTCGGCGCCCAGGATCATCAGGTTGTCATGCTCCTTGATCATGGTCCGGTCGACGAAGACATTGTCAATTCGGTCGGGCGCGTCCAGCGCCTCGGAAAGGCCTCTGCCCGGCTCCAGGTTGAGTAGCGCCGCGGTGTTGCCGAAATAGGGGTCCAGGTCGACCAGACCGACCTTTTTCTTGTTCTCGTGGGCCAGAAGCCAGGCCATATTGGTGGCGACCATGCTGGCGCCGACGCCGCCGCGCGCGCCGACCACCACGATAACGTCCGCCAGCGCCTTGGCGCTGCCCTCGCCTCCATGGTGGCCCGGCGTGATCGCCTTTTCATAGGCATGCTTCAGACGGTCGGGCGTGACCGGCTTCAACAGGTAATCGGCAACGCCCGCGTCCAGCATGTCGCGGAACACGGTAATATCGTTTACCGTGCCCATGGCGATGACCTGGGTGCCGGGGTCGCAAACGCCGGCCAGTTTGTCCAACTCGCCCAGCGGCGACAGGGACATGCCCAGATCGACGAAAATACATTCCGGCGTCGGCATATCGGCGAGCATGGTTACCGCCTCGTCGATCTCGCCGTCGAGCACGTCCTCTTCCGGAAGATAGAGATCCCGTGCGAATTGCTCCAGCGCCGTTCTGGTTTCGCTGTCCGCGGCGAATCCCATATAGGATTTTTTCACTTCTATACCTCTTCAATCTTCCATCACATCTACGATGAACCTGTCGCGGCCCTAATTCGAGGACGCTGCTTCCGTCTTGATCTGCTCGACTCTGCGGCCCCGGTAGCGGCTAATCGACTCGGCGGCCACATCGCCTTCGGGGAAGTCGAGCGTCTCGCCGGCGATCAGGCTGGACGGATAGGCCACCTGCTGCTGCATTGCCGATACATTCGTGCAACCGAAATCTCGCGGATTCACATTGTTGAACCGGGTCGCGTAATCATGCTTCCAGCGCCCGCATTCGGAATCGCGCGTGACATAACGGTGAAACTGGACCAGGATCGCCTTGTCGTAACCGTCGTCCTCGGCGCCGGGCTTGGGCTCCTTGATCAGCCGTAGATCCGGATGCAGCCCCAATTGCCTGATAAAACCGACAATCTCGCTGCGATGGTCCAGTCTGGCGCGGCGCGCGGCGACGATGACCTTGTCACCGGGCTGCGCCCCGACACCGACCAGGAAATCGTACATGTCACGCCGCTGCTGCTCGACGAATTCGACCCTTGCCGGATCGACGGGAACCAGATGGCGGTGCACTGTTTGCTCAACCTGGTACTGCGGCTTGAGCCGGTGCCGTTCCGTCAACTCGTCCTCTGACATCGGCGTCGCCGTTCCGCAGCCAGCCAGCGCAACCAGCATGGCGGCCAGAAGACCGGAGCGGCCGAACCGGCCATTATTGAACCTGAACATGCTCTGCATCTCCTATTCCACCTGGAATCCAACTGAGCCGACAAGCCTTTGCCCACCGGATTTTGCGACGCGATCGGATACGGACCCGTGCGTGTCGCGATAGGTGATCCCGTTCATATAGCGCTCGTAATCGTTCGACGGCTCATAGCCGTCCGTCGGCAGAGCGATCCGCTCCGCGGTCGGCTTCACGATGTACGGCGTCACCACGATGACCAGCTCGGTTTCGCTCCGCCGGTAACTGTCGGAGCGGAACAGCGCCCCGAGGATCGGGATGTCTCCCAGCCCCGGGACCCGGGAAATGTCGTTCTGGTCGTTTCGCTGCAGCAGTCCGGCAATTGACAGGCTTTCGCCATTGCCCAGTTCGACCGTGGTCTCGGTCCGGCGCGTCGATATTGCGGCAACCGGTACACCGTCGATGACGACACCGCCCTGCGACGAAATCTGACTGACTTCCGGGCGCACCTTCAGGCTGATCCGCGATTCGTCCAGCAGCGTCGGCGTGAACGAAAGCGACACGCCGAAGGGCTTGAATTCGACCGGAATCGTCCCCGTATCCGGATCGCGCTGGCCGGCCACGGGGAACTCGCCACCCGCGAGGAAACTCGCCGTTTCGCCACTCAGCGCCGTAAGGTTCGGCTCCGCGAGAACCTTGATCAGGCCCTCGGATTCGAACGCCTCGAACTGCAAGTCCAGACTGAGCGGTCCAACCGTTTTGCTGACGGATCCCAGGATATTGAAATTGCCCGATAAAAGGGCCGTGCCGAAAAACCCGTCGCTGCCGAAGGCGCCAAGCTCAAAGCCCAGAGTCTTGATGATACTGCGGTTGACCTCGGCAATGGTCACGCGCAGATTGACCTGGTTCGGCATCGATACCTTTATCCGGTTGAGCATCCGGCCGCCCTTGCCGATATAGCCCTTGGCCAGTTCCCGCACCGCCTCCGCTTCGGCGGGGCTGGAAACCACACCGTCCAGGATTAAAGTATTTTCGACCATGCTCGGCTGGATGGCCGAGTCGGGTATCAGCTGGTTGATTGCGGACTTAAGCTGCCCGAGATCGTATCCCACGACAATCTTGCGATTGAGCAGGACCCTGTCCTTCTTGTCGAGCACATACAACGACGTTTCGCCGGTCGTCTTACCAACAAGATACACCAGTTTGCTTGACTTGAACTGCAGGTCGGCGATGTTGGGGTCGGCCAGAAACACCGTTGTCGGCGTCTCGTCGAGGCGCAGCAGGCGGCCCTTGCCGACCTCGACGTAGATTTGACCGCCGCTGCTGTCGATAATCTCCAGCGCCGAAACCGGACCGGCCATAAGCGGCAGCAACAACACCACTGCGACCCCGAGGGCCCGCAGGGCACGGCGGCCATTTATCTCCACACCTGAATTTCCAGCCGTCATGGCCGTTCCCCTCTGGTTAACTATTTTTTGACCTTGATGGTCTGGGTCGCGGTGCCCCGAACGATGTTGATCTTCGCGCTGCTGCCACCGCCTGCGGGCCGCACGTTATTTGTGCTGGGCTTGCCCTTGTTGCTGGAAACCGGCGTCGGCCGGGGTGCCGGTACCGAGCCCGGCGAACTCTGGCGGCCGGTCGGTTTGCCCCTGCCGAACAACAGGTCGGTTTCCACGGTCCAGCTGTCGCGCGCGATTTCCTTGATTTCCTTCTCGGTGGCGACGGCCAGCAGTTCCGGCCCCAGCAGGGCGCCCTTCTCCACGCCGTCCGACCGGCCAAGGCCGACCTGGGCCAGCAGGCCACCGCTGAGATCGCCATCGAGGATGTTTTCCTTGTCCTCCTCGGGCACGATGCTGCGCAGCGTGAATTCGATGCCGCCCATGTTCTGGGCCAGCGACATCGCTTCGGTCTGGAACGGAGTCAATTCAAGCGTCAGCGTCTTGGCCGGCGTGGCGCCGGTCGCGTTGGTCTTCTGATCGATCGCGATCACGCGGATATCGCGGAACAGCGTCTGGGTAAAGGGATAGCCCTTCTTGGAGCTCTTGACGTCCCACAGAATATCGACATGGTCGCCCGGCAGGATAAAGCCCGAAATACCGGACGTGGCGCTCACCGGGACCGACATGGCGCGCATGCCCGGCTGCAGCACTGCAGCCAGGAACCCGCGCTCACCGGCCTTTGCAACAAGCCCCAGAACCATCGGCTGGCCGCCCGCGATCGGCTGGCGAACCACGCCGCCGACAAAATCATCAATGGTGACCTTCTTCTGGTCGGTCTTGCCCGCATCCAGGATCTTGCTGTCCGTCACGTAGGCCGGGGTGATGCTTTCCTCCGGCCACAGCTGCCAGTGCAAATCCTCGCGCTTGACGAAGGTGCCGACGATCAGGTCCTTCTTGGCGACAAGCACACGCGCCGTCGGAATGGTTGGCGGCACGACTTTCTGCTTACTCTTGAGCTCTTCGGCAATCTGCCGTTCCTTCTGGCCCAAAAAGGCGCTGACCATAAAGCCGGCGCCGATGGCAATGCCGAGAGCAACTGCGATTAATGCAATATTGCGCGGATTCATTTGCGCATCCTCCTAAAAAATGACGAGGTCGTTAGCCCACCATGAGACCCCAGCCCACGAAAATTCCCGATACGCCCAATCCCGTGCCCCAAGGCATGGAACGGGCTAAAAACTTGTCGCCCAGCGACTGCCTGCTGACGGATGACAACGCGTTGGCGATTAAAAATCGCATACTGCTCAACATCACCACCGCGATGACGCCACTGACAACGGCGCCGATAAAGAACGCCGGCAATGCGAGTGCCGGCCCCGCCCATAACATGATGGCGGCCAGCAGCTTCACGTCGCCCGCGCCGAAAATCCTGAGCGCATACAGCCCCAGGCCGACGCCCATCACAGCCGCGAATATTACCAGCGAATAAATCCACTCGACTTCTCCCGGCGTAACGATCACGAAGATCGGGTAAAGCACGAGGAGCATCACAATCACGACATTGGGAATCCGGTAGGCGACTACATCCGATACCGCCGCCACGAGCACCAATGACACAAAGCAGGCGATCGACACTTGGCTCGCGTAAACGCTTTCGAACATTTCGACCGACTCTCCCAATACAAACCGTCATCCATTTTTATCTCGGGCCGACCGCCCGACATACCGCGCGACGGACAAACACAGACCCATGCGCATATTAAATACATGCTTGATTAAATTAGTCTTAACCCGCTGAATTTGTTCACGCGCATCGAAAATATATTGCGTGACCCGATCGGCGCTGCCGGCTTTTCCCCGGCCCGGCAATCAGCAAAAAACGTGCCAAGCGCACGATTCCCGGCCAGCAGGCCAGCAGGGGAAACATCCATCGAGCCGCCCGGCCTCGTATTAAACCTGAATTCTGGCGGTGCCGGGGAGACTTCTGTCAACAATTTTATATAATTATCAAACGACTATAGCGAACAGAGACAGTTCGGGGTGACAATTCATAAACAAGTCGGAAATGTCGAAGGGCGATATCGACCCTTCAACTTGACCGGCATTTGCCCCAAAGGTCGCGGGTTGTTATGAGTTAGCCTCTTCGTTTCCCGATTTTCGGCATGGCCACGCAAGTTTGCCGGCCCCGGTCATCAGATCTTCCCCACGGTGGCATTGCGCGCCGCGATATGCAAAATGCGGATGGCGGAAGGAACGCGGCGGGAGCCCAATGAGGACTGTCTCTATCAAGAACACGCTGGACGCTGTCGGCCTGCTCTGGGTGGTCGTGCTGCTGGTGGCCATAATGGGCACCCTGATATATGCCGGCCCCGCCCTGTGGCAGACCTGGACGCATGACGGACCGACGCTGGTCACCGAAGGCAGCGGCGATGGCGACGGATTCGTGGCCGGCCATGATTTCGTTGCTTTCTACAGCGCATCGCGGGCGGTCTTCGATGGCGCCGCCGCCCGTGTCTATGACGGGACCTATATGAAGACGGCCCAGCACGAACTGGTGGGCAGCACCGACGTCGGGTTCCTGGCTTTCATGTATCCGCCGACCTATCTGCTGCTTGTTTCGCCATTATCGCTGGTGCCCTATTTTCCGGCTCTGGCCCTGTGGCTGCTTGTGCCGCTCCTGTTTCTGCTTCGCACGCTGAGCCGTATCGAAATCACGCCGCTCGCCCTGCTCCTGGCGGTGACTGCACCGGCTGTCGCGCAAACCCTTTTTGCCGGCCAGAATGGCCTGTTGTTCGCCGCGCTACTGGCCGGCGGATTGTTGTTGCAGGAACGCAGGCCGGTCATGGCCGGAATATTGCTGGGCTTGGCCACCGCGAAACCGCAGCTCGCACTGTTGCTGTTTCCGGCGCTGATCTTCGGGCGGCAATGGACAGTCCTGCTTGCGACCACGGGCATGCTGGCCGCCATGATCGCCTTGTCGACCCTCGTCCTGGGAATGGAAACATGGACCGCCTACGCCGGGATTCCGGGCCAGGCACGCGCGTTTCTGGCATCGGGACAATTGCCATGGTCTCGCATGCCGACGGTTTACACCGCGGCGCGGCTGGTGGGATTGGGCGATGTCATGTCCGGGCTGGCGCAAGCTGTCGCTGGGCTGAGCGTTCTCGCGGTGACGGCCTGGGTCTGGTGGCGTGGGGCATCGGTTGAGATGCGCGCCGCCGTCCTGCTGGCCGGTGCACCGCTGACCACGCCCTTCCTTTACGATTACGACCTGCCCATCATGCTGCCGGCATTCGCGATCTTTGCCGCCCATGCCTGTAAAACGGGCTGGCGCGACTGGGAAAAGCCGTTACTGCTGGCGGTATGGCTGCAGCCCGCATGGTGGTGGACGCTTGCCGCCACCCACTGGGGAATTTCGGTCGCCCCCTTGGTCTACGGCCTGTTCTTCGTGGCTGTGACAAGACGTGCGCGACTGGAAACCCGCCCCGGCGATCGCGCCATGCCACAATATTGATGAGCGAAGGGCGGTACGTCGCCGTACCGCCCTTGCCCTAACCCGCCGGTTCCGGTTCACACCGGGACCAGCCGCTTATCCGATCAGCGTTAGCTGCCCGAAGCAGCCGACAGGTAGCTGGAAACCGTATTGAAGATCGTCTGCAGCTCGCTGCCCAGGATCTGCAGGGCGATAATAGCGGCAACAGAAACCAGCGCGGCGACCAGACCATATTCGATCATGGTGGCGCCGGACTCATCTTTCAAAAAGGCTTTAAGAAACGACATCCTAATTCTCCTAAATACAATCCAGTGGAACTGCCGGTTGAGCTGACTTTGCGATCCGCCGCTCCGGTAATGAGCAATTCGCTCTACCGCCTTCATCGCACGAAGCGCCCACCGACCGCATGGCCCGAATGAGTAAAGACCCCAAATATCATTTCCAATTCTCTTTGATTTTTAGGAATCCCTCCACCTGTTTGAATATTTATCACGCGAAAACCGCAGATTTTCTGGATTCTTGGAATTTTATCCTGGGGCCTCTCAAAGGCAAAAAAATATAGCAAACAAATTGCAGCGAAGGTGCATGTATTTTATTAAGGTATTGTTAACTTATAACTTGGCCAAGAAAAAGGACGGCACGCCGTTGTACCGCCCGTTCTATGGCTTCCGGCCCGCCCTCCCCCGCCCGCGCCGGGATCGAACCCCGCGGTTCCGTTCAGCTGGCACAGCCGGCCGAAGCAGCGGAAAAATAGCTGGAAATCGTGTTGAAGATGGTCTGCAGCGCGCCGCCCAGGATTTGCAGGGCGACAATGGCGCCGCACAAGAATCTGTTCCCCGGCACATACCGTGACGGCCAGTTTTCAATGCATATATCGGTGAGTGTCGGGAGGGTGCGAAACCTGTTTTCGCCTGCGGGAAATGCCTCAACTGCCCGTAAGCTGGATGTCCGAATCCTCGCCGTCTTCGATTTCCAGTCCGTGTTCCGACACAAAGGCGGCGCTTGAAAGCACCAGGGAGATAAGCTCGGACTGGCGACCCGTATTGGTTTTGCTGAAGATCTGCTTGAGCTGGTTGCGCACCGTATTAAGGCTGACGCCCAGCTCTTCCGCGACCT
The DNA here is from genome assembly GCA_947259795.1 of uncultured Alphaproteobacteria bacterium. Lineage (GTDB taxonomy): Bacteria > Pseudomonadota > Alphaproteobacteria > UBA8366 > JADFVY01 > JADFVY01. The sequence continues at coordinate 26,746 of CAMYNJ010000158.1, forward strand.
CCTGGGGCCGCTTGCCCTTGACCAGCTCCACGACCACACGCGCCTCGGCCAGGGTCAGGCCGAACAGTTTGGCGACCACCTCCGGCGGCACGCTCTGGCGAACCTCCAGATCCCGGATAAAGATGGCGGCGACCCTGGAACCATCCGCGCCGGCATTGAGCTGCACCGGGGCGACCTTGATAGAAAGCGGCCTGACCCCGTCGCCCCGATCGACCGTCATGACGCCCGTGCCCTCGTCGTCATCCTTGCCCGTGCCCATACAGGTCTCGTCCACCAGATCGCGCAGCTGTTCGACCTGGTCCCGCCTGGCCGCGGTAATTCGCCCATGCCGCAGCGCCAGCCCGTCGCCGCCATCCAGCAGTCGGGATGCGCTGCGGTTGGCCAACAGCAGGCGGCAATCACGGTCGACAAGAGCCATACCCGTCGAAAGAAGGTTCAAGGTCTCTTCGGCCTGCTTGCGCTCGGTAATATCGCGCATGATGGCGATCGCAACGGCACGCGACTGATAGGTAATATGGGATATCGCCGTATCCAGCACGAACCGGCCGCCGTCCTTTCGGCGCCCGGCAAACTCGCGATACACCTCGACATCAACATTCGGATCGGCGATCAGGCTCTTGTCCTCGCCGTCCTCGTCGTGTTTCGTGCCGGCCAGCAGCATATCCGCGGGCTGGCCCAGCATTTCCTCGGTCTCATAACCGAATATCCGCGCCATTGACGCGTTTGCCGACGTGATTTTCCCCGATTCGTCTATCGAAACGATGCCGTCCGCCACACCATGGATAATCGCCGACAACATGGTTTCGCTGTATTCCAGGGCTTCGCCGCTCTCGGCCAGCGCCGCCGCGCCCTGTTTCAGCTGTTGCGCCGCGCGCACCGCCGTCCGCAGGAAGGTCGCCAACAGCAGCGCGGCAATCAGGCTGGCGATCACGATCGGCACAAGCAGATAGCCGAACAGTTCGTCGCCCGGCCTCGCGGGTTCCCAGGTAATCGCCGCCAGGCTTTCGCCCTCGGGCGACTTGATCACGATGCCGACTGTCCCCTGAATATCGAAAGGCGGTTGAACCCTGATGCCCTGTACGAGGAAGTCCTCGGACAGGCGGATCAGCAACGCGTCGTCGACCGCCTTCAACACGATCAGGGTCGTTCCGTCGGCGGAACTCGAACCGGGCGCCGCGACAATGCTGGCCGACGCAATATGCAGTTGTCCGCCATGCAAAACGAAAGCCGATGTCCAGTCGCCGCGCGCCTCCGGAAAATTGCGGGCATCCGCCACGATGTCACGGATTGTCGGGCTGATTTCCGCAATACCGGCCGTCTCGGACCGGAACAACAGCGAATCGCCTCCGCCGACGACCATGACGGCGGCCGGGCCATAACCGCTTTGCACGGCCGACAGCCTTGCGCGTGCCCAGGCCTCGTCAAAACCGTCAACCAGCTTGTCGTAAGCGTCATCGGAACGCGCCAGCCCGGTGGCAAGTCGGCCCAGGTCGCGGCCAACGGCTTTGAAAGCAGACTCGAGCTGCTGCTGCGAACGGGCTGCCTCGGCGTCGTTTTGAATGCCCGTGCCGGTCAGCAGCACCGACATCACCACGCCGACAAGGATCACCAGCACGGCCACGATGGGCGTGATCAACGCCTGCAAGGACATGGCGCTAGGTCGAAGATCGTCTTCCGTATCTGACAAGCTAAGCCTCGGTATTTCAATTACGCTCAACAGCCGGTTTGCGTCATCCGCCCCGTGGCGGCGCCTCAGCCTCCATCCCGGGACGGCCGTGTCTTAATTCGATGGGTTCCTATGATGCCCGCAAAATGGTGTAAAATTCGTTGCCAACAGCCTTTAGTTTTCCGGATCTGCGCTTTTCGAACGAATTTCCCAATTTCGGCCCTCCGCCCGCGCCCGCTCGCAGGCGTTCGGATAGTCGCCCGTGCAGCCGCCGCGCAATACCCGGTAAATCGTGAAATAGCTGTGCGTGGATACCGGCGCCAGCAGTTCGGGGACCGGATTGCCCGGATCTGTCCCATGAAGCAGCACGACATAATCGAAGCGGTCCTGCCACATATAGGCGTAATGGCGCTGGTCGCCGATCTGGAACTCGCCGTCGAACCAGTCGAAGACGGAAGGGTCCGCCCAGGCCCGCAAACCGCCCAGGCTTACCGGCACGCCTACCGGGGTGTCCATTTCCCGCAGGTCGGGCGCGGCGACGACCGGCTGCTTCACCGGGTCGGTAAACAGGGTGGGCAGGAACACGCTGCGGTCCAGCACCGAAAAACTGGTGACGTGAAAATAGATATCGCGGAAGGCGCCGGGTTCGCCCGCCACCGGAAGCGACCTGTCCTGCGCCTGGAGGATGCGGTCGCCCGGCTCGAAGATCGCCGCCGCCGCGCGGTACTCGGCGATCTGCGCGTCGTAGACTCGCCAATGGTCGGCGATCTGGTACAGCCGGGCGCCGAATAGGGTCAGGGCCGCAACCGCGATGATCACGCCCGCGCGCCGGGGGCCCCGATAGGTCAGGCCCGCCGATGCGAAGAAGGCAAGGGCGACCCACAGCCGGACATCGATCCCCCAGACCCCGCCGAACCGGCCATAGGTCCAGAAGGGCGCGACCAGGGCGATGGCCAGCAGCGCAAGGAGCGGCAGAGTCATGCCGCGCGCCGGCCTGAACCAGCGCCGCGACAGACCGACCAGCAGCAGGGCGGCGACGAAAAGGATAGCACCCGCGTCCATCGGGCTTAAATTGGTGAGCAGCGGCGAGACGATCCCGCGCAATCGAAAAATCGCATCGCCCCAATCCCATTCCGGGTCCCGAACGCGCGGCGGCAGGGCCGCGAGGAACAGAATGAAGGCGGGCAGGAACTGCGCCGCCCCCAGCGCCCAGTCGCGAGCCAGCCCCTTGCGATCCGGCCAGCGTTCGCGCGACCGCCCGACCTCCCAGGCGCCGACCATGAGCCCGTAAATCCCGAACGCCATGAGATGCACGAAAAACATCGCAAGCCCGCCGACAGCGAACAGCATCGTGCGCCGCCATCCCGCCCGGTCGGCGGTCGCGACCCAGGCCGCGAATCCCAGCAGGCCGAATCCCAGGCCGAACAAAAAGTTCAGGAAACCCCAGATCAGCACATGATTGTAGATGAACAGAAACAGCGCCAGCGGCCAGACATCCAGCCTGCCGTTGATGGCGCGGTAGGCCGCGCAGGTCCCGCCGATCAGGCAGATCAGGGTGAGCGCTGTGAACCACCGGCCCAGCTCCAGCGGCTCGACGATTCCGGCCAGCGGCGCCAGCAGAAGGTCCAGCGCCAGATTCGGCTGAAGCCCCCAGTTGAGGCGGTAGTTCGCCGCCAGCGCGGGATCCTGCCCGATCTCGGCCAGGATGCGGATGCGCGCCATATGGTTGGGCATATTCGCCAGCGGCACCACATCGACCAGGAACAGCGGAACCAGCGATGCGAGGCTCAACGCGGCGATAATGCCTAGCAGCGCCCGCCCGTTCGGCCAGCCCGCGGCCTGCGGCCCTTGCGCGGCTTTGCGATCTTTCTCCGGCCGTGTTTTTCGTAGCATCATGCGTCAAGCGGGATGTTGCGCCAATAAGCAGCCAGACTGCCGCTTACCGCCGACATATAAAGGGTTTTAATTTAATCCCGCGTTAATGCACGGCCTTAAAGCGGTCCCGCGCAACAGATGGCCCGGCGGACAGGCGATTGACCGGCGCCCCCACGCCCGGCAATGGTGCCCGGGCTCGAAAATTGACGAGTTGACAATGGTAGCGGCTGACATTAGTTAGTTATTGAACACTAACAAAGTGCTGTCCCATGCGTGTCCGAAAACCTGCCGAAACCCGCAAGGCGGAAATTATAGACGCCGCCCTCCGCCTGGCCGACAAGCTGGGCCCTGACAGCCTGACGACCGGGGCGATAGCGGATGCCGTGGGTCTTAGCCAGCCGGGGATTTTCAGACATTTTCCGAAGAAGCAGGATCTCTGGGAGGCGGTGGCCGCGCGCGTTGGCGCGATGATGAAGGCGCGCTGGAACAGGGCCCAGAGCCCGGATGCCGCGCCGACGGACCGGATTCGCGCGCTCATCGGCACGCAGTTGCGGTTGATCCAGTCCACGCCGGCGATCCCCGCCATCCTCTTTTCGCGGGAGTTGCACACCAAAAACAAGGGCCTGCGCAAGGCATTTTTCGGCCTTATGAGTCGCTTTCATCGGCTG
>CAMYNJ010000159.1 GCA_947259795.1 uncultured Alphaproteobacteria bacterium
CGCCCCGTCGGGCAGCATCGCCACCATCGCGGCCTGGCTTGCCTTGCGTTCCGCAGCCGCGGCGAGGTTGTTGTGCACCGCGCTTTCCGCCAGCCGCTGCAGGCGCGGGTCGATCGTCGTGCGGACGATCAGGTCGCCGCCGTCATGGCTGATATAGTCCTGCGCGCGGTCCAGCACCCAGTCGGCGAAATAGCGCGACTGGCCACCCATCCTGTCGCTGTGCAGGACGGCGCGGCGCGACTTGGCGGCGTCGGCCTGCGCCTCGGTCAGCCAGCCCGCCTCGACCATGCTTTGCAGCACCTGCGCCGCGCGCCCGTCGGCGAGCGCCGGGTCGGACATGGGGTTGTAGCGCGATGGCGCCTTCAGGAGACCGGCCAGCATCGCCGCCTCGTAGGCCGTGACCTGTTTCGCCGGTTTGTTGAAATAGCGCCGCGCCGCGGCATCCACGCCGTAGGCGCCCTGGCCGAAATAGACCCGGTTCAGATAGATCGTCAGGATCTGGTCCTTGCCGAAGCGCTGCTCCAGCCAGAAGGCCAGCAGCAGTTCCTGGACCTTGCGCCGGATCGTGCGGTCGGACGACAGGAACAGGTTCTTGGCCAGTTGCTGGCTGATCGTGCTGCCGCCGCTACGCACCTTGCCGGCCCACAGGTTGGTCCAGACCGCGCGGGCGATGCCGACCGGGTCCACACCAGCATGGTCATAGAATCGGCGATCCTCGACCGCCAGCACGGCGCGCGGCAGATGCGGCGGCAGCTCGTGCAACTGCACCGCGACGCCGTAGAGTTCGCCGTAATGGGCCAGCACCGTGCCGTCGGCCGCCTGGATGGTCACGGTCGGCGCGCGCTTGCCGGCCGCTTTCTCGAGATGTTCGATGCCCGGCAGGTCATAGGCGTACCAGGCGACGACAGCCGCGAGGCCCACCGCCGCCCAAACTCCCATCGCCAGGCCATAGCCGATCGCGCGCGCGAGCCAGGAACGCTTGCTGCGTGGCGGCGGGGAGGTTTTCCTGCTTTTCGTGCTTTTTCGGCCTGCCATACCGCAATATATAGCGGCTTCAGGCGGGTTTGGGACTGGGAAATTACCATATTATGTGGGTTTATCGGTCATACGGGTTTAATTGCCGCAAATTGTTTTTGTTCCAAAGAATCGGCCATGCTATTGTTTATTGGCTGTTTTCGGTTTATATGAACGTTGCTTGACGGGCGCCGAAACAATCAAGAGGCCCGGCAATTCACGGGTTGGAGAGCAGATGGATAGTTCAGTTCGTCCCTATAGCCAGGTGTACGATACCTTGCGCAACGTGGGCCTCAGGCCGACGCGGCAGCGTCTGGGCCTTGCGCGCCTGCTGTTCGATAACGGCAATCGTCATGTGACCGCGGAGCAGCTTCATGCAGAAGCCGCCAACGCCAACCTTCGCGTCTCGCTGGCGACCATCTACAATACGCTGAACCAGTTTACCGGCGCGGGTCTGATGCGCGAGGTCGTGGTCGAGCCGGGGCGTTCCTATTTCGACACCAACACCAGCGACCATCATCACTTCTTCCATGAAGACACCGCTGAACTGCAGGATATTCCAGGCGATGCAATCTCGGTCAGCGCGGTGCCCGAACCGCCCGCGGGAACCCGCGTGAAGCGAGTCGACATCATCGTGCGGATCAAGGGATAAGGCCTGCCAGACAGCGCGCGGCACCGTCCATGAACTTTCTTCTTTAAAATGATTCTAATCTGTTGACAGCCCCTCCGTCATTTGCTTTATAGGGTCCATCGGGGGTTGCGGCCACGAGGTACTACCCCCCTCCACCCCGCTGCCGGCAAACGGCCGGCCGCACAAGCCACATGACAGGAGGATCTGATGTCTCTTAAAGGCAGCAAAACCGAACAGAATCTGAAAGACGCCTTCTCGGGCGAAAGCCAGGCGAACCGCCGCTATCTCTATTTCGCGCAGAAGGCCGACGTAGAGGGCTACAACGATGTCGCCGCGGTGTTCCGCTCGACCGCCGAGGGCGAGACCGGCCATGCGCACGGCCATCTCGAATATCTCGAGGAGACCGGCGACCCGGCGACCGGCGAGCCGATCGGCGCCACCGACGCCAACCTGAAGGCCTCGATCGCGGGCGAAACCCACGAATACACCGACATGTATCCGGGCATGGCAAAGACCGCCCGCGACGAGGGCTTCGACGAGATCGCCGACTGGTTCGAGACCTTGGCGAAAGCCGAGAAGAGCCACGCCGGACGCTTCCAGAAGGCGCTCGACACCCTCGACGCATAAAGAGTCGAGAATCCACAGTGAGCCAGCGGGAGACTCCGTCTCCCGCTGGCTCGCGCCACTGTCCGGAATCCCGGGCCCGCCCCGACAAGCATGACAGCAGGAAAACAAGATGAGCGAAGGTAGCCTTGAAGCGCCGGTCCGCCACCCGATTGCCTGGCAGGACCCCGATTTCTACGACGAGGAGAAACTCGACGCGGAACTGCGGCGGGTGTTCGACATCTGTCACGGTTGCCGCCGCTGCTTCAATCTGTGCGATTCCTTCCCCAGACTGTTCGACCTGATCGATGCGTCGGAAACCGAAGAGCTGGACAGTGTCGACAGCAAGGACTTCAAGCCCGTGGTCGATGCTTGCACGCTGTGCGACATGTGCTTCATGACCAAGTGCCCTTACGTGCCGCCGCATGAATTCAACCTGGATTTTCCACATCTGATGCTGCGCTACCGCGCTGTCGAGCATGCCAGGGGCATGACCGGCTTCATGGAGCGCCAGCTCACCGAAACCGACCGCAACGGCAAGCTTGCCCGGATCGCGCCGGCGATCGCCAACTGGGCGTCGGATGAGAAGAACCGGCTGACCCGCCCGGTTATGGAAAAGGTCACCGGCGTGCATCGCGACGCGGCGCTGCCTAAATTCCACGGTAAGACACTGACCGCCCGGGCCAAATCCGACAGGCTGGAGGTCAACAAGGACGCGCCGGCCTATGGCCGCAAGGCGGTGATCTACGCCACCTGCTTCGTCAACTACAATAACCCCGAAATCGGCGAAGCTGCGCGGCGCGTGCTGGCCCACAACGGCGTCGAGACCGAAATCGTCTATCCCGGCTGCTGCGGCATGCCGCAGCTCGAACAGGGCGACCTGGCGCGGGTCGCCGGCAATGCCGGAACCGTGGCCGGAGAACTGAAGCCATGGATAGACAAGGGCTACGACGTCATCGCCTTGGTACCGTCCTGCGCCCTGATGCTGAAGTTCGAATGGCCGCTAATCGTAGCCGGCGATGACAATGTGACGGCACTGTCGGCGGCCACGTCCGATGTTACCGAGTACATCGTCGACGTCGCGAAGAAGGAAGGCCTCGCCGACGGACTGAAACCGCTCGACGGTGGAGTCGCCGTCCATCTTGCCTGTCATGCCCGGGCCCAGAACATGGGCGCCAAGGCCGCCGAGTTGATGCGGCTGGTGCCTGAAGGCGACGTGGCGGTGATCGAGCGCTGCTCCGGTCATGGCGGTTCCTGGGGCGTGATGAAAAACAATTTTGAGACCGCGCTGAAGGTCGGCAAGACCACGGCGCGCAACGTGGCGAAGAGCGGCAAGCAATATGTCGCCTCCGAATGCCCGCTCGCCGGAACCCACATCATGCAGGGGATCGATCGCCTGGACGGCGACAAGCCCGAGATCGAACTGGCCTCGCATCCCGTCATGCTGTTCGCCCGCGCCTACGGGCTGGCGGACTGAAGAGAGAACAAGGATATTGGATATGAACGTTATGACCGTGAAGACCGAGATCACCCGCGACGATGTCATGGACATGGCCGAATATGGCGCGATCCGCAAGGAGCGCCGTCGTGAGATGATCGCCAAAAAAAAGCAGCGCCGCGTCGCCATCGGCCCCGATGCGCACGCGCATTTCGAGGATTACGACAGCATGTGGCTGCAGGTCCACGAGATGCTCTATATCGAAAAGGGTGGCGAGGATCAGCTCGTCGACGAACTGGCGGCCTACAATCCGCTGATCCCCAAGGGGCGCGAGCTGGTCTGCACGGTCCTGTTCGAGATCGACGACCCGGTCCGCCGCGCACGGGTGCTGGGCGGGCTGGGCGGCATCGAGGAAACCATGTTTTTGCGTGTCGACGGCGAGGAAATCATGGGCCAGGCCGAGGAAGACGTGGACCGCACCAGCGCCGCCGGCAAGGCGTCCTCGGTGCAGTTCATCCACTTCCCCTTCACCGATGCGCAGGTGGAAAAATTCCGCAAGCCGGGCGCCGAGGTGATTGTCGGCTTTAAGCACCCGGCCTACGGCCACATGGTCCGCATCGCCGAGGAGACCCGTCAGGCGCTGGAGAGGGATTTCAGCTGACCGCTTCAACGTCGATCTGCACCGGGAGCCGACTCCACGCAAGTGGAGAAAGCGCTATCCGCCCCGAGGGTCGCCCTTTAGTATCCCGAAGGTCACATGGTCGCACCAGCGGCCGTTGATCTTCAGATATTCCCTTGCCAGGCCTTCCTCGCGGAAGCCGCATTTCAGCAGCAGGCCGCGGCTCGCCTCGTTGTTCGGCAGGCAGGCGGCCTCGACCCGGTGCAGCTGCAGCGGCCCGAAGGAATAGTCCAGCAGGCAGCGAACCGCCTCGCTCATATAGCCCTTGTGGGCATACGGCGCACCGATCCAGTAACCGAGGCTGCCCGTGCGCGCCACGCCCAGGCGGACGTTCGACAGGGTGATCCCGCCCAGCAACGCGCCGTCCTCGCATCCGAAAATCAGGAAACCGTAGCCGGTTTCGGCGCGCCATTCGTCCCGGATCTGGAGGCGCCGCCGGTGGAACGCGGCGGCCGTGCAGCCATCCGGCGGCCAGGTTGGCTCCCAAGGCTGCAGGAAGGCTTCGCTGGCCTTCCTTAATCCCACCCAGGCGGCGGCGTCGCGGGTCGCGGGCGGGCGCAACAGAACCCCCGGGCCTTTAAGGACGATACTGGATATCGCGTTGCGGAACAGCGGCCACATGGTCCCCGGCTCAGGCTCTCAGGCGGAAAGCCGCTCGGCAAAGCGGTCATAGGGCATCATGCGCCCCAAAGGCCCAATCGCGGCCAGCGACGGGCGGCCGGTGAAAATCCGCTTCGTCACGCGGCGCACCGCTTCGGCATCGACCGCGTCGATCCGCGCCACGATCTCGTCGATGGGCAGCGGCCGGCCGAAGATCAGCATCTGTTCGCCAAGCTGTTCGGCGCGCGATGACGTCGATTCAAGCGACATCAGGGTTCCGGCCTTTAGCTGGTTGCGAGCACGGCGCACTTCGTCGTCATCCAGGCTGGCCGCCAGCCGCAGGATCTCGTCGGACAGCACCGGCATCAATTCTTCGATCTCCTCCTCGCCGGTCCCGGCATAGATGCCGTACAAGCCGCAATCGGAATAGCTCGAACAATAGCTGTGGATCGAATAGACCAGCCCGCGGCGTTCGCGGATTTCCTGGAACAGGCGAGACGACATGCCGCCGCCGAACAGGGCCGACATCACGTTCAAGGCATAGATGTCGGGGTCGTGCATCCCGACACCCGGGAATCCGACCGTCAGATGCACCTGTTCCAGCTCGCGGTCTTCCAGATAAGCACCGCCACCATAGTCCGCCGCCGCGTCGCCCAGCGACCGCCGGTCGGGCAGGTCGCGGAACAGGTGGCGGGCCAGCGCGACCAGATGATCATGTTCGATCATCCCGGCGGCGGAAAGCACCATACTGCCGGCCCCATAGGCCTGGTCCATATAGCCCATGATGGCCTCGCGCGACATATTCCGCACCCGTTCGGCGTCGCCCAGCACGGGCCGTCCCAGTGGCTGATCGGGGAAGGCGGTGGCCTGGAAATGATCGAACACCACGTCGTCCGGCGTGTCATGCGCCTGGCCGATTTCCTGCAGCACGACGCTGCGCTCGCGGGCCAGTTCGCCCGGATCAAAGGTGGAATGCTGCAGGATGTCCGCCAGGATGTCGACCGCCAGCGGCGCGTCCTCCTTCAACACCTTGGCGTAATAGGCGGTATGTTCGCGCGAGGTATAGGCGTTCAGATGGCCGCCAACTTCCTCGATCTCAGCCACGATTTCCAGCGCCGAGCGGCGCTTCGTGCCCTTGAAGGCCATATGTTCCAGAAGATGGGCAACGCCGTTGATCTCGACCGGCTCGTTACGGGTGCCGGCATCGACGAAGACGCCGACCGAGACCGTTTCCACCGCGTCCATCGTATGCGAAACGACGCGCAGGCCGTTTTCCAGGCTTGTCTGGCGGACGGTCACGCCCCCTCCTTCACCGTTACACGGTCACGGATATGCGCCATAACCGCCTCGAGCTCGTTGGGTAATAGGTGGTATCGCTCTTCGCGATCGAACAAATCGGCGAGGCGATCCGGCAACGCCGGATGAACGCCGGTCGCGCGCTCCACCGCATCCGGGAACTTCGCCGGATGCGCCGTGGCCATCGAGACCATCGGCGTGGCCGGGTAGCGGGCCCTGGCGCGGCCGGCCGCCACGCCGATCACGCTGTGCGGATCCAACAGCTCGCTGCTGGCGCGGTATTCGGCGTTGATCGCCTCCAGGGTCTGGGCATCGTCCAGCCTATGGCCGTCGAACAATGCCTTGATGATCTTCATGCCGCCCTGCGGAATGGTCAGCCGGCCAGTCTTGCGGAAATCGATCATCGTTTTCATGACCACCGCGCCCTCGCGATCGCAGGCATCGAACAGCAACCGTTCGAAATTGCTCGAGACCTGGATGTCCATGCTGGGTGACAGCGAGGGCTCGATCCCTCGGGTCTCCATGACCCCGGTTTCCATGAAACGGGTCAGGATGTCGTTACGGTTGGAGCCGATCACGAACTGGGCGACGGGCAGGCCCATTTTGTGCGCGGCATAGCCGGCATAGACATTGCCGAAATTGCCCGTCGGCACGGCGAAACCGACGGGCCGGTCGGGCGCGCCCAATGCCAGGGCGGCGCGGAAATAGTAGACGATCTGCGCCATGATCCGCGCCCAATTGATCGAATTCACCGCGCCGAGACGCATTTCCCGGCGGAAATCGATGGCACCGAACATCGCCTTCACAAGGTCCTGGCAGTCGTCGAAGCTGCCCTCGATGGCGATGTTGTGGACATTGGCCGATGGCACCGTCGTCATCTGGCGGCGCTGCACGTCGGACACACGACCATGGGGATGCAGGATGAAGATGTCGATCGCCTCGCGGTCGCGGCAGGCTTCGATGGCCGCCGAGCCGGTATCGCCCGAGGTGGCGCCGACGATGGTCACGCGCTCGCCGCGCCGCGTCAGCACATGATCGAACAGCCGACCCAGCAGCTGCAGCGCGACGTCTTTGAAGGCCAGGGTCGGCCCGTGGAACAGCTCCATGAGCCAGAAATTGTCGTCCAGTTGTTTCAACGGCACGGTGGCGGCATGATCGAATCCGGCATAGGCATCCCGCACCAGGCCGGTAAAGTCGTCCTCCTCGATGCGCCCGCCCAGGAAGGGCAGCATGATGCGGGCCGCCAGTTCGGCATAGGATAGCCCACGCATGGCGCGGATTTCGTCGGCGGCGAAGCGCGGCCAGGTCTCTGGAATATAGAGCCCGCCATCCGTGGCGAGCCCGGCCAGCAGGACCTCGTCGAATTCCAGGATCGGGGCTTCGCCCCTTGTGCTGATATAGCGCACGCCGTGTTCCGTTCTAATTCGAAAACCGCCCCAAACTAACGACAGGGGCCCGCGCAAGCAAGGCGAGTCAGGCCGCCAGGTAACGCCGTCGCAGATGGGCCTTGAAGGCGTCCGCGCCGAGCGGCTTGCCAGTTGCCTCGACCAGCAGTTCGTCGGTGGACAGCAGCGATGCCTTGTTATGGACATTGGGCCGCAGCCATGCCATCAGCGGCCCGAAATCGCCTTTGGCGATCGCCGGCATGATTTGCGGATCAGCGGCGCGCGCTGCGGCAGCCAGTTGCGCCGCTGCCATCGCACCCAGGCTATAGGTCGGGAAATAGCCGAAATCGCCGTCCGGCCAATGGATATCCTGCAAGCAGCCCTGCCGGTCGTCCGGCGGGCGGATGCCGAGCAGGTCCACCATGCCGTCGCCCCAGGCCCCGGGCAGGTCGGCAACCGGCAGGTCGCCGGCGATCATCGCGCGTTCCAGCCGGGTACGCAGAATAACATGGGCGGGATAGGTAACCTCGTCGGCCGCGACCCGGATCAGGCTTGGTTCGACCCGGGTTGCCAGGCGGTGCAGGTTGCCGGGCGTCCAGGCCGGGCCCTCCGCGGCAAAGGTTTGCGCGATCACGGGCGCCGCCCATTCGAAGAATTCCCGCGAACGGCAAACCTGCATCTCGACCAGCAGCGACTGGCTCTCATGCAGGGTCATGCCGCGGGCGTCGCCGACGGGCTGGTGGCGCCAGGCCGGCGGCAGGCCGCGCTCATACATCGCGTGACCGGATTCATGCAGCACACCCATCAGGGAATCGACAAACCCGTCATCGTGATAGCGGGTGGTAATGCGACTGTCTTCCGGCACACCGCCGGAAAAGGGATGCAGGCTTTCGTCCAGCCGTGCGGTGTCGAAGTCGATGCCGACCGTCTCGGCCATGTGGCGGCACAGCAGGCGCTGCGCGGGAATGGGGAACGGGCCGGAGGGTGGAACCGGGTCCGGTTGCCGCGCCTGGTGCGCCAGGACTTCGTCGAGGAATTCGGGCAGGAAGGCGGCGTAATCCTCAAGGATCGAAACCACCCGCACGCCGTCGGCATCGGGTTCATATTCATCCATCAGCGCGTCGTAGGCCGGGCGGTGCAACGCCTCGGCCTTGGCCGCGCCAGCCTCGCGCGTCAGGACAAGCACTTCTTCAAGAAAGGGCTGCAACGCGGCGAAGTCGGACTCCGCGCGCGCGCCACGCCACGCGGCTTCAGCAGCCGCGGCGGCATGGGACCGGGCAGCGACCAGATCGGCGGGCACCGCGGTCGCGTGCAGCCAGGCGCGGCGCATCTCACGCAGGTTGGCCGACTGCCATCGGTCCAGTTGCACCGCTTCCGTGGCCGCTTCCGTCATAAGGTCGCCGACTCGGGGATCGACGACCAGCTCATGGGCCATCACCCGCAGCGTCGCCATCTGTTCGGCGCGAGCCACGGCCCCGCCCGGCGGCATGATCACGGACGTATCCCAGCCCAGCACGCCGACGGCTTCGCAGATCAGGGCATGGCGTCGGAATATTTCCTCCAACTGGCCGTAGGCCCCGCCCTGACCACCGCCCGCGTCAGCCGTCATCTGCGCCGCGCCGTCTTGTATGATAGACCGCATAGACCACGAGCAGGACGCCGGCGAGCGAGAACCAGGTAATCGCATAGGTCAGGTGGTTGTTCGGCAGATCGATTCGCCACTCGTTGGGATCCGGGGCAAGCCATGGCGCGGCCACATCGGACAGATTTTTCTCGCCCGTGGCGAAGATATAATAATCCGTGAAGGGAAAAACACCTGCGGCGGCGGCCATATCCACCAGGTCGATATAGTACCAGGCGTTCTTTTCGGGTTCGTTGCCAGGCGTCAACCATCCCGGCGATTCAGGTATCCTAACGACTCCGGTGACCTCGATCGTGACAGGTTCGCCGCCATACCCCGTTATCGGCGTGCCGGGCCAGTCCATCGGCGCCCAGCCACGATTCACCATCAGGATACCCCCGCCATCGGTGCGAACCAGCGGCGTGACTATATTGATTCCCGGCATTCCGTCGCGCACCCGGTTCAGCAGATGCAATTCCGCTTCATGCATGTAACGGCCGGTTACCACAACCTCGCGGAACACCAAATCGTCGGCCGGAATACGGGGGTCGGTGGGCAGCGGGATCGCCGGCGCGGCGCCCCTAATTTCCAGTTCGCGGATCAGTTCCGCCTTCCACTGCAGGCGTTGCACCTGCCAGTACCCCATCAGAACGAGGATCACCAGTGCCGGGATGGTGATCATGGTAGGCCATAATGTGGGTCGGAATTGCACGTCCGTCAAACACCGGTTGCCTGTGCGGTTGCCGCCACCGGATAAACCGGCGACCTGTTTATGTAAAGGTATTCCTGCCGCCCTCGCCAGCCTTGTGGCGGTATTGCAGGGCAATCATCAGTGCCTTCATCGGGTGCAGCAGCAAGATCGACAGCCCGACAATAACCGGCGTCCAGATGGCCAGATGCAGCCAGTGGGGTGGACGGAAAGTGACCTCCACCCACAGCGCCATCGCGATAACCAGCGCGCCAACGAACGACATGACGAAGAAGGCGGGGCCGTCTGCGCTGTCCTCGGCGCTGAGATCCAGGCCGCAAACCGCGCATTTGTCCGTGACTTTCAGAAGACTGCGGAAAAGCTTGCCTTCGCCGCAGCGCGGGCAGCGGCACAGAATGCCGGCCCTGAAAGGCGAAACCGGCGCGCGGGGCTCCATCACTGGAACTCCGGCGCGCCGGCCATACGGAACGGGATCAATTTCAGCTGCCCCAGATATAGACGACAGAGAACAAGAACAGCCAGACTACGTCAACGAAATGCCAGTACCAGGCCGCCGCTTCGAAGCCGAAATGATGTCCGGGCTTGAAGTGGCCCTTCATGGCACGGAACAGGCAGACCAGCAGGAAGGTCGTGCCGATGATGACATGAGCGCCATGGAAGCCGGTGGCCATGAAGAAGGTCGACGGGTAGATGCCATCAGTGAAGCCGAAGGGCGCGTGGTAGTATTCGAAGGCCTGCAGCCCGGTGAAGGTCGCGCCCAGGAGAACCGTAAGGATCAGCCAGTTGACGGTCCACTTCTGGTCGCCGCGGACCAGTGCGTGATGCGCCAGGGTCACGGTGAAGCTGGAGGTGACCAGGATCACCGTGTTGATCAGCGGCAGCCCCCACGGGTCGAAGGTCTCGATGCCTTCCGGCGGCCACACCGCGGGGTCGACCCGCGGAAACAGGCTGGAGTCGAAAAAGGCCCAGAAGAAGGCCGCGAAGAACATTACTTCCGACGCGATGAACAGGAACATGCCATAGCGCAGGCCAAGCTGGACGACCGGCGTGTGGTGCCCTTCGAAGGTGGCTTCCTTGATCACGTCGCGCCACCAGAAGACCATGGTCGCGGCGACCAGCAGGAGGCCCGGGAAGATCGTTGCAATGCCGAAGAGTTCGCCGATGCCGCCCAGCATGTCCGGGTGCATATAGAGAACCAGCCCGAAGGTCAGGGCAAAACCCGCCAGTGCCCCCAGCGCGGGCCACGGACTGGGGTCCACCAGATGGTAATCATGTTTGACTGCGCCGCTCATATCCTGTTTCCTCGCTTGTCCCGATCCGTAACGTTAAAGGATCAAACCAAATTCACTGTACCGTCCCGCCGGGCGCGGGCGCCGCATTTGCGGCAACCTTCCCGCCTTCCGTCCCATGCTTGGGAAAGAAGGTATAGGACAGGGTGATGGTGTTCACATCGTCGAGAAGGCGGTCTTCCATGATCGCCGGATCGACGAAAAAGGACACCGCCATATCGACCGACTGGCCCGCTTCGAGCCGCTGCTCGGTGAAACAGAAGCAGTCGATCTTGTCGAAGTATTTCGCCGCCTTCAGTGGCGTCACATTGAATGTCGCCGTACCGATCGTCGGGCCGTCGGCCCTGCTTTCGGCACGATAAAAAGCCAACGCGGTGTCGCCGACCTTGATCGTCATCGGCCCCTGTGCAGGCGCGAAACCCCAGGCGAGGTTGGCATTGACGCTGGAATCGAAACGCACGGTGATTTCACGATCGCCAGTCGCTTCCGATGGCGCCTGCGCCAGTCCGGGCGTCCCGCCGAACCCGGTGACCCTGCAGAAGAGGTCGTAAAGCGGCACCGACGCATAGGCCATGCCGATCATGCCGGCGACCACGCCGAAAATGGCGATCATCGTACGCCTGTTGCGGCGGCTGAGGTCGGCGTTCATGATTCAGCCTCCGCTCATCTTCACGATGGCGACGACATAGAATAGCACGACCATCCCGAACAGCACCGCGGCCAGGGCGATGTTCTTGCCCCGCTGCTGGCGATGCATCTCGCTGGGCTGACGATCCTTCACCGACTCGCCGGCCGGCTTCCCGTTCTTGTCCATTAACAACTCCGACATCGCCGCGATCACCCCAGGATACCCGGTGCGCGATCGACGGTCAGCAACGCAAACAGCGCCGCAAGATACAGCAGGGAATATCCGAACATGCGCTTTGCCGTCCGGTCGCCATGGTCGCGCATCACCGCGACCGCATGACCCAGAAAGCCCAGGCTAAGCAAGAGGGCCGCACCGCCGTAGGCCCACCCGGCGATACCCAGCCAGACCGGCGCCAGCGACACCGGGATCAACAGCAGGGTGTAGAACAGCATCTGCCGCCGTGTCGCGTCCTTGCCCGCCACCACCGGCAGCATCGGCACGCCGGCGTCCTGGTAATCGCCGCACCGGAACAGCGAGAGCGCCCAGAAATGCGGCGGGGTCCAAAAGAAAATCAGCGCGAAAAGCGCAACCGACTCGATCGACACCGATCCGGTCACCGCGGCCCATCCGATCATCGGCGGGAACGCCCCGGCCGCGCCGCCGATCACGATATTCTGCGGCGTTCGGCGCTTCAGCCAGATCGTATAGACGAAGACATAGAACAGGATCGCCAGCGCCAGCAGCGTGCCGGCCACCCAATTCACCATCAGTCCCATCATACTGACCGAGGCTATCGAAAGGAAGACGCCAAAGCCCAGCGCCTCGCCCGGCGCCACCTTCCCCGCAGGAATCGGCCGGTTTTTCGTGCGCTTCATCACCGCGTCGATATCCCGATCATACCACATATTGATCGCCCCGGCGGCGCCGGACCCGACCGCGATGCACAGCACCGCAACCGCGGCCAGCACCGGATGCAGGTCGCCCGGCGCGATCCACAGGCCGACCAGTCCGGTGAACACCACGAGCGACATCACGCGCGGCTTCAGGAACGGCGGCGGAGAGGAAACGGTCCATTCCAGCGTCGTCGCCCCCTCGCCCCAATAGTTGGCTTCCGCCTTGGGGCCGCTGCGGTAGGCGCTCCACATGATGTAAATGAACAGCAACGTCGAGGCGCCCGTGATATAGGAGCCGTAGGACGAGATCATGTTCCAGCCGTGGAAGGCGTCCGGATAGTCGATATAACGGCGCGGCATGCCCGCCAGGCCCGAGAAATGCATCGGGAAGAAGGTCATGTTGACGCCGATGAAGGCGGTCCAGAACTGAAGCTTGCCGAGGGTCTCGTTGTACATCCTGCCCGTCATTTTCGGGAACCAGTAGTACATGCCGGCGAAGATCGCCGATACGGCGCCGATCGACAGCACGTAATGGAAATGCGCCACGACGTAATAGGTGTCGTGCAGCGCTACGTCCATGCCTGCATTGGCCAGCACCACGCCGGTCACGCCGCCGACGGTGAACAGGAAGATGAAGCCGATCGCCCACAGCATCGGTGTGTCGAAGCGCAGCGAGCCGCCCCACATGGTGGCGATCCAGCTGAAGATCTTCACGCCGGTCGGCACCGCGATGACCATCGTGGCGGCGGTGAAATAGACCCGCATGTCGATATCCATGCCGACGGTATACATGTGATGCGCCCAGACGATGAAGCCGACGAAGCCGATCGCCACCATCGCATAGGCCATGCCCAGATAGCCGAACACCGGCTTGCGCGAGAAGGTGGAGACAATCTGGCTGACGATGCCAAAGCCCGGCAGAATCATGATGTAGACTTCCGGATGGCCAAAGAACCAGAACAGATGCTGGAACAGCAGCGGGTCGCCGCCACCTTCGGGGATGAAAAAGGTGGTGCCGAAATTACGGTCGGTCAGCAGCATGGTGATGGCGCCGCCAAGAACCGGCAGCGACAGCACCAGCAGGAAGGCCGTCACCAGCATCGACCAGACGAACAGCGGCATCTTGTGCAGGGTCATGCCCGGCGCGCGCATGTTGAAGATCGTGGTGATGAAATTGATGGCGCCCAGGATCGACGACGCGCCCGCCAGATGCAGCGAGAAGATCGCCAGGTCCACGCCGGCATCCGGATGGCCCAGCACGCTGGAAAGCGGCGGATAGACGGTCCAGCCGGTGCCCACGCCGCCGCCGATCAAGGCCGATAGCAACAGCAATGTCAGCGCCGGCGGCAGCAGCCAGAAGCTGATATTGTTCATGCGCGGGAAGGCCATGTCCGGTGCGCCAATCATCAGCGGCACGAACCAGTTGCCGAATCCGCCGATCAGCGACGGCATGACCACGAAGAACACCATGATCAGACCGTGGGCGGTAACGACGGTATTCCACTTGTGACCGTCGGGATCGCCGTCCATGGTCATCCATTGCACACCCGGATCCATAAGCTCCAGGCGCATATAGATGGAGGCGGCAAGACCGATGAGCCCGGCGGCGAACGCCAGGATCAGGTACATCGTGCCGATGTCCTTGTGGTTGGTGGAATAGAGCCAGCGCCGGAACCCGGTCGGGGCGTGATGGTCGTCATGCGCGTGTGCGGCAGATGTCTCGGTGGCCATTGTGATGTCTCTCTTTCTCGCGCCGTTCACTCGACGGGGGTGGTCTGGGCCAGGCGGACAGTGCTTTCCGCGGCCGGCCCGTCGACGCGGGCGAATTCTTCCTTCGCGGTTTCCACCCAGGTATCGAACTCCTCCTCGCTGACCGCCTTTATAGCGATCGGCATGTAGGAGTGATTCACGCCGCAAAGCTCTGAGCAGAAGCCGTAATACATGCCGGGTTCGGCGATCTCGACCCAGGTTTCGTTCAGCCGCCCGGGAACCGCATCCAGCTTGACGCCCAGCGAAGGCACGCCCCAGGAATGCAGCACGTCGCCAGCGGTAAACAGCAGGCGCACCTTCTTGCCGACGGGAAGAACCACATGGTTGTCCGTCTCCATCATCCGCAGGCTCTTATCTTCGAGATCCTCGGCGAAGGTCATGTTGGCGTCAAAGGTGAAATTGCCGTGGTCGGGATATTCGTAACTCCAGTACCACTGGTGGCCAATGACCTTCAGCGTCATATCGGCGTCCTCGACCCGGTCGTTCGTCACCATCATGTTGTAGGACGGGACGAAAATCCAGACCAGGATGATCACCGGCACTGCTGTCCAGAGCACCTCGATCAGCGTATTGTGCGTGGTCTTCGAGGGTGTGGGGTTCGCCTTCTCGTTATACCGGATAACGACCCAAACGAGCAGGGCAAGGACGAACAGCGAAATCACGGTGATCAACCACAAAAGCAAATTGTGGAAATCGGTGATCCGCTCCATCGACGGCGAAGCGGCTTCCTGGAAACCTATTTGCCATTCGGTGGGTACGCCGTCGGCGAACGCCGCGCCGCCCATAATCGTCAGCAGGAATGCCGCAAGCGCGGCCAATCGCATAGTCACGGTGGTCTCTCCCGTCTCTGACACCAGCCAGTTGAACCGGCTATCCCCCAAGCGGTTTCAGGCCGCCACGGGTCCCGGCTAAAATAATCGCGGCATTCTAGTCAGTCGCAGCCGCCGATCAAGCACCACGGAAGCAGCATGTCCCTCAGCATCGGCCCCTGAAAAACCCTTTATGTTTCAGGGCCGCGGATTTACGGGATTTCTTAACCATTACCCTGCGCGACACTATGTCGCAAGCGGTTTCCCGCTGATTATTGATCTATGTCATGGCGTGGCCGCATCGTCGTCGCGGGCAAGTCTTCGACGTACGCGCTGCAGGGCCGACCACACGACGAGAATCACGATGGGAATGGAAAGGCCGGTGACCAGTTCCACGGGTAGCGCGAGCCCGGCGGCCTTAATTCCCTTCGCTGCATAGCCGACCAGCCCGACCAGATAATAGCTGATCGCCGCGACCGACAGGCCCTCGACCGTCTTCTGCAGGCGAAGCTGCAGCTTGGCGCGCCGGTCCATGGACCGCAACAGGTCACGATTCTGCGCCTCCATGGCGAGATCGACGCGGGTTCGCAGCAAGCTTGTCGTCCGCGCAATGCGCTCCGCCAGCCGCTCCTGTCGCGCGGCCATCGTCTGGCAAGTCCGCATCGCCGGCGCCATGCGCCGATCCATGAACTCGCGGATCGTCTGCAGCCCCTCGATCCGCTCCTCGCGCAGTTCGCCGATACGCGTCTCCACGAGGGCATAGTAGGCGGCTGCGGCGCTGAACCGGTAGGTGTTGCGCGACGCCAGGCGCTCCAGCCGCGCGGCAAGCCCCGTCAGGCGGTCCAGCATCGTCTTTTCGTCCTCCAGTCCGGCGACCATAGGCAGCCGCTCGGTGACCTCGCTCAATTCACCGGCCGCTTCGGAAATTTCCGCTCCTGCCTCGCGCGCCAAAGGCATGGCCAGCAGGGCCATGATCCGGTAGGTTTCGATCTCCAGCAACCGCTGAACCAGTCGGCCCGCCTGGCGCGAGCGCAGCTCCACATCGCGCACCAGGATGCGGCTGAACCCATCTTCATGCAGGCGAAAATCGGTCCAGGCCACGGCATTGCCGCCGGCCATCCGGCTACCGGCCAGACTATCGGCCACCAGGAATTCGCCAAGCTCGCCTATGCCGCGTTCGGGCGCGTCGCGGGATTCGACGGCAAGGTTGATGGCAACCAGCAATTCTCCCGGCAAACCGGCGAGCCAATCCTCGGGCACGCGGCTGATCGCCGGTTTGGCGAAGGGATCGGTGTATCTGCCGCCGCGGAAGAAAGTATATGTGCTGAATTCGCTGTGGAGTTCCCACTTCAGGCGAAAGGCGCCGAAATCGGCGCTGTAATGGGTTGCGCCCTCACTCGGAGCCGGCAGGCCGTGGCTCTGGCATAACGCCGCCACATACCGATGATCCTGTATCGCGCCGGCCTCGTCGTGCAACATCGCGATATGGGACACCCGCACGGGCGGCAGCAATTGTTCGAAGGGGCGCGTGTGAACTTCGTTAACCAGCGCGTAACGCAGGTCGTGTTCCTTGAATTCGGGCATGATCCTCGCCGGGTGGACATGGCCGGCGACTCGCCAGCCTGTGAAATGAAGCGCGA
The DNA here is from genome assembly GCA_947259795.1 of uncultured Alphaproteobacteria bacterium. Lineage (GTDB taxonomy): Bacteria > Pseudomonadota > Alphaproteobacteria > UBA8366 > JADFVY01 > JADFVY01. Next base: position 17,006 of record CAMYNJ010000159.1, read on the forward strand.
ATACGTTATACCAACCGCCGTATCGCACTATATGATCTAATTGCCAACCCTGACGCGCAGTGTTTTTCCTGAATGATGGGCTGGCGTTGAGAATTGCGGATACACCGGGGAATACGAGAGGGATAATGAGTAACCTGAGAAAGACCGACGAGCTTTTTTTCAAGCGCACCGGGCTAGACCGCGAAAAAACGGAAAGGCTGGTGGCGAATGCGCTGAAGGGAGCCGACGACGGCGAACTCTATCTGGAATATTGCCAGTCGGAAGGCATTTCGCTGGACGACGGCCATATTCGCAGCGCCAGTTTCGATTCGGCGCAGGGTTTTGGGCTGCGCGCTATTTCAGGCGAGGCCATTGGCTACGCCCATGCCAGCGACCTGAGCGAGGAAGCAATGAAACGGGCGGCCGAAACCGTACAGGCCGTGCGCAGCGGCAAGGGCGGCACGATGGCCGAGCCGCCGGCCGGCACCAACCGCTCGCTCTACACCGACGAAAACCCGTTGGGCGCCTTCAGTTTCGAGGAGAAGGTAAAACTGCTCGGCGAGATCGACGCCTATGCGCGGAGTAAGGACCCGCTGGTCAAGCAGGTCAGTGCGTCGATCGCCGGCGAATGGCAGGCGGTGCAGATCATCCGGGGCGACGGCAAGCGCGTCGCCGATATCAGACCGCTGGTGCGGCTGAACGTATCCGTGGTGGTCGGCAAGGGCGACCGCATGGAAAGCGGTAGCTACGGGGCAGGCGGGCGTGTCGGCTTCGCCGCCTTCGTCGAGCCGGACGCCTGGCAATACCAGGTCGACGAGGCGTTGCGCCAGGCGCTGGTCAATCTGGAATCGGTCCCCGCGCCGGCAGGAGAGATGGACGTGGTGCTGGGGCCCGGCTGGCCGGGTATCCTGCTGCATGAGGCCATCGGCCATGGGCTGGAGGGCGATTTCAACCGCAAGAAAACCTCGGCTTTCGCCGGGCTCATGGGATACAAGGTGGCGGCCGAGGGCGTTACGGTGGTTGATGACGGCACCATCGCCGACCGGCGCGGCTCGCTGTCGGTCGACGACGAGGGAACGCCAACCAGCTGCACCACGCTGATCGAGGACGGCAAGCTGGTCGGCTATATGCAGGATCGCCAGAACGCTCGGCTGATGGGGGTGAAACCCACCGGCAACGGGCGGCGGCAATCCTACGCCCATGCGCCCATGCCCCGCATGACCAACACCTGCATGCTGGCCGGCAACCGCGAGCATGAGGAAATCATCGCCTCGGTGGACAAGGGAATCTATGCCGTCAATTTCGGCGGCGGGCAGGTGGATATCACCAGCGGAAAATTCGTATTCTCCTGCACCGAGGCCTACATGATCGAAAAGGGCAAAGTGACGGCCCCGGTCAAGGGCGCAACGCTGATCGGCAACGGACCGGACGTGCTGACCCGGGTTTCGATGATAGGCAACGATATGGCAATGGACCCGGGCATCGGCACCTGCGGCAAGGAAGGCCAAGGCGTGCCGGTCGGCGTCGGACAGCCGACCATCCGCATCGATGGGCTGACCGTGGGCGGCACCGCCGCCTGACTTGCCGGACGGGGTTGCAGGGTCAAAACAAAATGGTGCAAACGCCACCGTCATCGCCGAGGGGGACCGGCCCGAACCGCTGGTTCTGGTTTCTGGCCGTCGCCGTGGGGCTGACCGGCCTGGTCGTCTGGCTGATCGGCCGCTATCCGAACGCTCTCGATTCGCGCGACGCTATGATCGACATCACCCGCTACGGCGCCATCCTGCTGCTGGTGGCCAGCGGCATCCTGGCGAGCCGGACGCTGAATGTGAAAAAGGCGGTGCGGGATATCGCGATCTGGATCGCGATCCTGGCCGGTCTGGTCGCCCTTTACGGATTCCGCTACGAGTTGGAGATATTGGGCCAGCGAATCGCCGGCGAGTTGGAACCTGCCCGGGGCAACGAGGTCGGCGGCGAGATGCTCTACCGCCGCAGCGCCGACGGCCATTTCTATATCGACGCCACGGTGAACGGGCAGCCGGTCCGCTTCCTGGTGGATACCGGGGCCAGCGAGATCGTGCTGAGTCCGGCCGATGCCGCGCGGGCCGGCTTCGCGCAGGGCGATCTCCTCTTCAACAGACAATACCAGACCGCCAATGGCATCGGCTGGGGCGCGCCGGTCAGGCTTCGCTCGATCGAGGCCGGCGCCATTCGCTTCCGCGGCGTTGCGGCGTCGGTGAACGAGGCGCCGATGTCGGAATCCCTGCTGGGCATGAGTTTCCTGGACAGGCTTTCCGGGTTCGAGGTTCGCGGGGATTCCCTGATCCTCCGGCCATAAATCAAATACTTCCGGACATAAATTTAACCTTACTTTAATTTCTCGCCCCGATTGTTACGAACTGCGCCCGGGGTGGGTGCGGCGTCCTGTAATCGGGACCGGCGGGTCCCGGCCAACCAAAGCCGGAGGCGCATTATGGAAGCCATTATCCTGACAGTCCTGCCCTTGGCGGTTATCGTCGGTCTCGGCTATCTGACGACCCGTTTCGACTATATTTCCTCGGCAGCGATCGACGGAATTTCGCGCTATGTCTTCGCGATCGCCCTGCCTGCCCTGATTTTCCGGAACTTGGCGAACGGCAACCTGCTCGACAGCCTGGGCCCGGTAGGGCAGATCTTGCTGAGCTATTTCGCCGGCGCGCTGGCCGTTCTGATACTGGGGCTGCTGGTCGGAAAATATCTGTTCAAGAGCGGCCAGGCCGAACAGAACATCATCGCCGTCGGCGCGTCGCATTCCAACATGGTCCTGCTGGGCGTTCCGGCCGTGCTGATGATCCTGGGCACCAGCTATGTCGGCCCGCTGGTCCTGATCGTCGGTCTGCACGGAATGCTGATGGCGGTTCTGTTGACCGTGGTGACCCGGCTTCGCGGCGGCAAGGCGGGCCAGCTACCCTCCGCGATCTGGCAGGCAGCCTTGGGCCAGGCGAAAAATCCCATATTCATCGCGCTGGTCCTGGGGTTGGCTTACGATATCATCGGCGATGCGGCCGGTGCGCCCCGGCTGCCGGACATCGTGAATTCGATCTTGCGAATCCTCAGCTCGGCGCTTTATCCCTGCTCGCTGTTCGCGCTGGGCGGCATGCTGGTACGCTATGAATTCGGCGGCCAGGTTCAGGAAGCCGCCGCCGTGTCTGCGCTTAAGCTGGCGGCGCATCCGCTGATCGTCTGGGTGCTTGCCAAGCCGTTGCTCGGCCTGTCGAGTTCCTGGACCTGGGTTGCGGTGATGCTGGCCGTCATGCCGGTCGGTTTCAACATGCACAATCTGGCCAGCCGCTCCAAGAACGCAATCGGCATGGCTGGCACCGCAATCGTGATGTCGACGGTCCTGTCAATAGCCGCTGTGATCACGATGTTGTACGTGAAATAGGGCTTGCCAAAGCTGACTTGCCGGGCCTGCGCCGCCCGGCGGTCAGTAAGCGTATTCGTCGAACAGCGGCTCGATATTGCCGCTCCAGCGGTTTTCGTATGCGTCCAGCAATTCCTCGGCGGGGGTGACGCCGCTTTCGGCGATTTCATGCAGGGCATTCAGGTAATGCGCCTCATCCTCGCCGAAGCTGTCCGGCATGGCGCGGGCCTTCAGCCCGTCCTTGGCGATGGCCAGCACGTCCTTGGCCAGTTCCTGCATCGTGCCATTGCGGAACGGTGTTTTCAGCGCCGTCCTGGGCGCCTCGTTGCGCAGCATCTCACGCTCGTCCATCGACCAGTCGCGGCACAGATTCCAGGCCGCGTCCAGCGCCGCATCGTCATAGAGCAGCCCGACCCACAGCGCCGGCAGCGCGCAGAGCCGCCGCCACGGCCCCCCATCGGCGCCGCGCATTTCCAAGTAATGCTTCAGCCGCACCTCGGGGAAGGCGGTGGTCATATGGTCAACCCAGTCGCCGATGCTGGGACTCTCGCCCTCGAAACCATCCAGCTTGCCGGCCATGAAGTCGCGGAAAGATTTGCCGGCAACGTCGACATAATTGCCGTCGCGATAGACGAAATACATCGGCACATCGAGGATGTAATCGACCCAGCGCTCGAAGCCGAAGCCGTCCTCGAACACGAAGGGCAGCATGCCGGACCGGTCGGGGTCGGTGTCGGTCCAGATCTGGCTGCGATAGCTCAGGAATCCGTTCGGCTTTCCCTCGGTGAAGGGTGAGTTGGCGAAGAGCGCCGTGGCGACCGGCTGCAGCGCCAGCGCGACCCGGAATTTCTTGACCATGTCGGCCTCGGACGAAAAGTCCAGGTTCACCTGCACGGTGCAAGTGCGGGTCATCATGTCGAGCCCCAGATTACCGCGCGTCGGCATGTAGCGGCGCATGATCTTGTAGCGCCCCTTGGGCATCCACGGAATCTGCTCGCGCCCGGCCCTCGGGTGGAAACCGAGGCCGATCATGCCGGCGCCCATCTCGCCACAGACTTCCTTGACCTCGCGCAGATGTTCGTTCACCTCGCTGCAGGTCTGGTGGATCGTTTCCAGCGGGGCGCCGGAAAGCTCGAACTGGCCGCCAGGCTCCAGCGTGATAGAGCAGCCGTCGGCCATGCGCAGCGCAATAATTTTCCCTCCCTCGAAGACCGGCTCCCAGCCGAAGCGCTGCAGCCCCTCCAGCAACGCCCTGATGCCGGGCTTGCCTTCATAGGCCAGCGGCCTGTGGCCGGCCAGGTCATAGGCGAACTTTTCGTGCTCCGTACCGATGCGCCAGGCTTCGCGCGGCTTGTTTCCACGCTCGAGATATTCGACCAGTTGCCGCTTGTCTGTGATGGGGCTGCCGCCGCCGCTGGAAGGTGCTGACATGGTGCAGGGCCTTGTTTGTTGTGAAAACCGGGTCTTTCAGGTCCGCCCGGAAGGGCGGTTCCGCCAGTCGCCAAGCACGGCCTGCCAGCAGGCCAGCGCCGCCAACGCTGCGGTGTCGGCCCGAAGAATGCGAGGCCCGAGCCCGACGGCGTTTACATTGGGCGATTTATTCAAGAGGTCAAGCTCCGTCTGATCGAATCCGCCCTCGGGGCCGGTCAGGACCGCCCAGGGGCCGCCGGGGCCGCTTTCCCGCAGAAATTCGTTGATCGGTGCAGCCTCGCCGGCCTCGGCACAGAGCAGGATGCGGCGGTCGACCGGCCAGTTTTCAAGAACACGTGACAGGGGCGTGGCATCCTCGATGCGCGGTACGGTCAGCCGTTCGCATTGTTCAGCGGCCTCGATGGCATTGGCCGCCATGCGTTCCCGCTTCACGCGCTCGACGATGGTACGGCGGGTTATGGCGGGAATCAGCGCCGATACGCCCAGTTCCGTCGCCTTGCTTATCAGGAAACCCAGGGGCGCACGCTTCACCGGCGCGAAGACCAGCCAGAGGTCGGGTTCCGGGCTCTGCGGGCGAAGCCGGCGGTCGACCGCCAGAACCGCCGACTTCTTGCCAATCCGGTCGATATGCGCCAGCCATTCGCCGTCGCGGCCATTGAACAGCGCCACCGGGTCGCCGGGCGCCAGCCGCAACACATGGGCCAGGTAATGGGCCTGGTCGCGGCCGCATACCGCCGATGCGCCGCCGGCAAGATCGCCTTCGATAAAAAGTCTTGCCCGGGGCCTGTCGGTCATGCCGGATTTTACCTGCCTGCGCTGGAAAAACACTGTCGATGCTTGTCCCGCGGGACAAGGGGCGTCAAGATTAGCCCATGAGCGATCATACGCAAAATGGCGCCGGCGCCTCCGATATGCCGCGCGGCAGCTGGGTCGACCGGTACGCCCCTGCCCGGTCACGCCCCTGGATGCGGCTGGCGCGGCTGGACCGGCCGATCGGGACATGGCTGCTGCTGCTGCCCTGCTGGTGGAGCCTGGCGCTGGCAACGGCAGCCGGGCCGGAACCGGCCTGGCCCAGCCCGTTGTATATACTGCTGTTCGCCGTCGGCGCGGCGGTGATGCGCGGGGCGGGCTGCACCTGGAACGACATCACCGACCGGGAGTTCGATGGACAAGTCGCGCGCACTGCGACTCGGCCGATTCCGAGCGGCGAGGTTACCGTGCGCGGCGCGTTCATATTTCTGGCGCTGCTGCTGCTGGCCGGCCTCGGCGTCCTGGTCAGCTTCAACGTTTTCGCAATCGTTGTGGGCGCGGCCTCGCTGCTGCTGGTCTTCCCCTACCCCTTCATGAAACGCATCACCTGGTGGCCGCAGGCCTGGCTGGGGCTGACCTTCAACTGGGGCGCGCTGGTCGGCTGGGCGGCGGTGACGGGCAGCCTGTCGCCGGCCCCCTTGTTGATGTATGCGGCGGGTTTCTTCTGGACCCTGGGCTACGATACGATCTACGCCCACCAGGACAAGGAGGACGACGCGCTGATCGGCGTCAAATCGACCGCAAGGCGGCTGGGCGAGCGGACCCGGCCCTTCCTGTTCCTGTTCTATGGGGTAACCGTTTTGCTGCTGGGCGCGTCGGGCTGGGCCGCCGGCATGGCCTGGCCGTTCTAACTGGGCCTGGCGGCGGCGACGCTGCAATTGGCCTGGCAGGCGGCGGATGTCGACACCGACTCGCCGCAGGACTGCCTGGCCAAATTCAAGTCCAACAAATGGTTCGGGCTGGTCCTGCTGGCCGGGATAATCGCGGCCGGCAGGATCTGACCGTTACAATTTGTCGATCACACCTTTGATGAGGCCCTGGACCTCGCCGGCGATATTACCGAGTTCAGCATTCTCGATGGCGGCCATGGAGGCGATGGGATCGACCGCCGAGACCTCGACCTTGCCGTTCGTCGTCTGCTGCAGAATAACGTTGCAGGGCAGCATGGTGCCGATCTTGTCCTCGGCCTGCAGCGCCTGGTAGGCGAAATTGGGGTTGCAGGCGCCGAGGATCGTGTAGGGCCGGAAATCAACACCCAGCTTCTTTTTCAGCGTCGCACTGACGTCGATCGTGGTCAAAACGCCGAAACCTTCGGCCTGCAGGGCGGCGGTGACGTCGGCGATGGCCTGCTCGAACGGCCGGTCGATTGTTTTGCTGAAATGGTAGCTCATATGCCTTCTCCACGATGTTTATGGCCCCGGCGGAATTGCCGGCCCCTTCGTCACCCAGATATAGTCATCGAGGCACAAACTTCATCCTCCAATTCAATCTGTTCGCGTTAAGCCATGCTTAAAGTTGTATCCTGTACAAAGGACGCTCGTTTTTCTGGCCACGTGATATAGGAAGGTTAAAATGAAACAGCTAACCCGAATTGTAATGGCGCTGGCGCTTGTCGTTTTGATGCCCTTGCCGGCCATGTCCGCCGAGGCCGAGGTCTCGCGCGCGCAGTTCACCACCGCCGTTCTTGACCGTGAACCCACCGATGAGCTTATGGCAATCGAACCCGGCACGGAAAAGGTGTTCTTCTTCACCGAGTTGCGCAATATGGACGGCACGACCGTAGTTCACCGCTGGTCCCTCAACGGCACGGTCATGGCGGAGGTCAGCTTCAACGTGCGGTCCTCACGCTGGCGGGTCTATTCCAGCAAGAACCTGTCGCCGGAGTGGCGCGGCGACTGGGTTGTCGAGATTGTCGACGAGGCCGGTACGGTTATGGAAACCAATACAGTGGGCTACAGCGCCGAGTGATCCTTCCGTTCCGTTCGGCCCGGCCGGGGCGTCGCCCCGGCCGGGCGGAGCGGATGCCCGAAGGGAACAGCATCGGCCGAGATCGCCGCGGTGCAGGCGGCCCGGAATTCCGGATCGTCGACCAGCTTGAGCACGAACTCATCCGCGCTGTCGCCGGGTGAAAACCGTTCCCGCACGATCTCCAGCACTTCCGCGGTGGTAAGCGCTTTTGGGTGCCGCCCATTCGCCGGCACAGCGGACAGGGCTACGGCGTCGCCATCATGCATCAGATGGCCGTTCACCCCGACATAGAGATGGACGAAATCCAGGTCTGTCCCGCAGTCGAGCGCCAGCCCGATATCCTCGATCACCGCATACCGGTATTTCGCCGCGTGGAGTTCGGTGCCGTGCATGATGTCGAGTTGCCGGTCATCCAGCCAGTTGACCGACAGGGTTGCCTCGGCGCCCGGTGCATGCTGCAGCATGGCGGGGACCGACCCGTAACCGCTGATATGCGCCGAATAGTAGATGTCGAAGTCCTGCAGCCGCGCCCGCTGCACCGGGATTTCGCCCCAGTTGCCGAACTTGCGTGTCAACTGATCCGGCGACTGGTTCGAACCGATGGCCAGCACCGGCGTCCTATCCTTGCGCATGGCGGGATCAAAAGCGGCAACCTCCCCGCTCCGCCAGACATAGGACGCTTCGGGTATCGCGTAAGGGTAACCGCGCGCGCGGTTCAGCTTGGCTCTATCTTCAGACATACGGGTCAGACATGGTCGATTCTATAGCGCATATGGGCATCGTCGATATGTTTCCACGACATCTGCTGCCACAGGGCCTGCGCCTCGTTGTAGGACGGGAACGGGCCGTAACGTTCCTCTTCCCCGCCATGCGCCAGTTCCTCGAAGCCTGTGTCGGCATATTCCCCGCCAACCACCCAGTAGGCGCGGGCGTCCTCGGTATCGATGGTATAGCGGACATGGGCGTCGTCGATATGTTCCCAGGACAGGTGCGCCCAGGCTTCCTTGGCCTCCTCGTAAGTCGAATAGGGACCGTGCCGTTCCGGCTCACCGCCGCCGGCGATCTTGACGAAGTCCGTATCGGCGTATTCCCCGCCGATCACCCAGTATGTCTTGGCCATCCACAACTTCTCCGCTTGACGGGCCCTCAATAACATAACCCGGCGGCGGGATGAAGACGCTGAGACTTGACGCCGCGGACGAGACGGTCTGTATAGGGCGGGAACAATCGGCGCGCCCATCATGCCCTACTCATCCCTTCGTGATTTCATCGACCATCTGGAAAGCAACGGCCGGCTGGTGCGAGTCGCCGCGCCGGTGTCGCCGGAACTGGAGATCACGGAAATCCAGACGCGGCTGCTGGCGGAGGAAGGTCCCGCCGTCCTGTTCGAGAACGTGGTCGGCGCGGACGGGCGGAAATTCGATATGCCGGTGCTGGCCAACCTGTTCGGCACCACCGAGCGCGTGGCCTGGGGGATGGGGCGCGAGCCGCATGAATTGCGCGAGATCGGCGAATCGCTGGCCTTCCTGCGCCAGCCCGAACCGCCGGGGGGTTGGCGCGAGGCCATGGACATGCTGCCGATGGTAAAGACCGTCATGGCCATGAAGCCGAAATCGACCAGCCGCGCACCCTGCCAGGAGGTGGTGCTACAGGGCGATGACATCGACCTCGCGCACTTGCCGGTCCAGATCTGTTGGCCGGGCGAGCCGGCGCCGCTGATCACCTGGCCGCTGGTGGTCACCAAAGGGCCGGGCAAGAAGCGCGAGGACGACCATAATCTGGGCATCTACCGGATGCAGGTGACCGGCCGCAACACCACGCTGATGCGCTGGCTGAAACATCGCGGCGGCGCGCAGCACCACGCGCGCTGGAAAAAGGAAATGAGCGAGCCGCTGCCGGTCGCCGCCGTGATCGGCGCGGACCCGGGCACCATCCTGGCCGCCGTAACCCCGGTGCCCGACACGTTGTCTGAATACCAGTTCGCCGGCCTGCTGCGCGGACAGAAGGTGGAGTTGGTGGACTGCAAGACCATACCGCTGAAGGTCCCGGCGCAGGCCGAGATCGTGCTGGAGGGTCATGTCTCGCTGCAGGATTATGGCGACGAAGGTCCTTACGGCGACCATACCGGCTATTACAACTCGGTCGAATCCTTCCCGGTCTTCACGGTCTCGGCCATCACCATGCGCAAGGACCCGATCTACCTGTCGACCTTCACCGGGCGGCCGCCGGACGAGCCCAGCGTGCTGGGCCAGGCGCTGAACGAGGTGTTCATCCCGCTGCTGCAGCAGCAGTTCCCCGAGATCACCGATTTCTGGCTGCCGCCGGAGGGCTGTTCCTACCGCATTGCCGTGGTGTCGATGAAGAAGGCCTATCCCGGCCACGCCAAGCGGGTGATGATGGGCGTATGGTCCTATCTACGGCAATTCATGTACACGAAATGGGTCATCGTTGTGGACGACGACATCGACGCGCGCTCATGGGCGGACGTGATGTGGGCGATTTCGACCCGCATGGACCCGGCCCGCGACATCACGCTGGTCGAGAATACGCCGATCGACTATCTGGATTTCGCCAGCCCGGAATCGGGCCTGGGCTCGAAGATCGGCCTCGACGCCACCGACAAATGGCCGCCGGAGACCCGCCGAGAATGGGGCCGCCAGATCCGCATGACCGACGAGGTAATCGAGAAGGTGAACGCCATGTGGCCGGAGCTCGGCCTGCCCGGCAGTGGCAAGTCGATCTGGAAGTGAAAACAGCGGAGCCTCTCGACTCCACCGTTCTCTCTCGGGGCTTTTGCCCCTCTCTCACCGCAATCTTACGGGCGTATGTAGGTCCAGCCCTGTTCCTGCAGTTCCATCAGGCGCACAACGCCGGAAGTGACGACGGTGGCTTCGCTGACTAGCTCCGGCATCTTGCCTTCCTTCTTGGTCATGCCGTCAAGCGTGTTGCCGCAGGCCGAGAATTTCAGATTTTCATGTTCCAGCGACATCGCTGCGATGCGGGTTTTCACCGGCGAAGTGTCGGCGCGGTACATATGCAGGCCGGGGCCGTAGGCGACGATCTCGATCTCGACCTTCTCGCCCTTTTCCTCATAATATTTCGTCACGTTCGCCGCGTTGTTCAACGCGATGTTCATCTTGGCCTTGTCGTTATCATCGACATGAATCGCCAGATAATGGGTCTTTCCGTCGGCCATCGCGGGCTGGGAAACAACGACAGCAAAAAGGCCCGCCAAGGCGACAAAAGTGGCCAGAACCACATTTTTCATTGATATTTTCCTCCCATATTGTCTGTAACTCGTTGAAATTTCAATCATATCCACATGATCGAATATGATTAGACTCTAAACCGCCGGTTTCTCAAATGCAAAGTTTCGTGATCACAGCGCGAAAGCCAGGCAGGCGCCGCTGGCATATGGGGCGAACCGCCGCTATATAAGCTGATGCTCAGGCCCGCATTCGCCGGGATGAAAGTTTCAGTGGGGAGACCGAATTTCATGGCAAAGCGCGAGTTGCCGCCACCCAGACTGACGGAAACCGACGACGCGCTCAATCTGCTCGACGATCTGGTCGGGCGTGCGCGCCACCGCGGCGCCGATGCGGCAGACGCGGTGCTGGCGAACGGAATTGCCGTCTCCGTCGCGCAGCGCATGGGCAAGCGCGAGAAAATGGAGCGCGCCGAGAGCAACGATCTGGGCCTCAGGGTTTTTTTAGGCAAGCGGCAGGCGATCGTCAGTTCCAGCGACTGGACCTCCAAGAGCCTGGACGAGTTGGTCGACCGCGCGCTGGCGATGGCGAAGTCGGTGCCGGAGGATCCCTATTGCGGGCTGCCGGGCGAGAACGACGTGTTCGTCGGCCCGCTGATCGACCCGGATATCTGCGATGATTCCGAACCCAGCACGGCCCAGCTTGGCGCGCGCGCCAAGCAATGCGAGGACGCCGCCCGCTCGGTCCCCGGCGTGACCAATTCCGAGGGGGCGGAAGCCGGCTGGAGCCTGGGCGAGATAGCGATCCTCGCCTCCAACGGCTTTGCCGGCAGCTATGCGAGTTCTCGCCATTCCATCGGCGCCGCCGTGCTGGCCGGCGGGGATACCGAAATGGAGCGCGACTACGATTTCTGCACCACCGTCCACCTGGAGGATCTGGACGAGCCCGAGGATATCGGGGTCAGCGCCGGTGTGCGCGCGACCAGCCGGCTGGGCGCGAGAAAGGTCGAGACGGCGAGAGTCCCCATCGTCTATGACCCGCGCGTCGCAAGTTCGTTGCTCAATCATTTCGCTTCGGCGGTAAACGGTACGGCGGTCGCCCGGGGCACCAGCTTCCTGAAGGACCGCATGGGCGAGCAGGTGTTCGCCGACGGAATCGCCGTCATCGACAACCCGCAACGCCGGCGCGGACTGCGGTCCAAGCCGTTTGACGCCGAAGGCATGGCAAATCCGGAAATGACACTCGCCGAGGAAGGCAGGCTGCGCAACTGGATCCTCGACCTGCGGTCGGCGCGCCAACTGGGCCTGAAAACCACCGGTCGAGCGGCCCGAGGGACCTCCTCGCCGCCAAGCCCTTCGGCCACCAATCTTTACATGCGTCCCGGCACAGTCGGCCCGGCGGACCTGATCGCCGATATCAGGGACGGCTTCTATGTGGTCGAGCTGATCGGCATGGGGGTCAACATGGTGACCGGCGATTACAGCCGCGGCGCCGCCGGGTTCTGGATCGAAAACGGCGAGGTGACCTATCCGGTCAGCGAAATCACCATCGCCGGCAATTTAAAAGACATGTTCATGAACCTGACTCCGGCCAGCGACCTGGAATTCCGTTACGGCGTCAACGCCCCGACCATCCGCGTCGAGGGCATGACCGTCGCCGGGGCGTAACAGGCAAGAACTAAAGCGCGCCCTCGATCACGTATTTCAGGATTCTCACCACCTGTTCCGGCGTTTCGGCGGTGGCCAGCGCGGCGCCGTTCACCTCTTTCAGCGCATGGGTGAGGTCGGGGTCGTGCAGGGTGACCACCGGGGTGCCCAGCGCTGCCGCATAGCCCGCGTCGAAGGCGGCATTCCACTGGCGGTATTTGTCGCCGAAACGAACCACGACCACATCCGCACGCTCGATCATGGTGCGGGTGCGGATGGCGTTCAGCCGGGCGCCCTTGTGATCCTTCCAGAAGGGTTTGTCCTCCTCGCCCAGGATCGCCACGCCGCAATCGTCGCTGGCCGCATGGTCAGTCACCGGGGCCAGGAATTCGACTGGCAGGCCGGCTTCCGCCGTGCCTTTTTCAATGCGCTCGCGCCAGTCTGTATGAATTTCTCCGGACAGGTAGACGGTCAGTTCGGCTTCCAAGATATCCTCCATGGGTGCGCTGTGGTTCGGAATTTGCGGCGCAATATTCCCCAAAGTCTCGGGAATTGCCAGCCCCGTCCGCGAACCGGACCGGCCGGCCTTGACAACAGCCCTTACATATGAATAATTGTTCATATGTTTGATTTATGTTTCCCCCAGCAGCGCCGCGAGGGCGTATCCCGATGAGCGGCCGTTGCCATGATATGGCCTGCGGCCTGGACGACGCGCCCGACCCAAGGTTCCGCCGCGCGCTGTGGATCGTGCTTGCCATCAACGCGGCGATGTTCGCCGTCGAGATGGTATCGGGGCTGTTCGCCCATTCGGTATCGCTGCAGGCCGATGCCCTCGATTTCCTGGGCGATTCCGCCAACTACATATTGACTCTGATGGTGCTGAGCATGTCCATGCGCTGGCGTTCCGGCGCAGCTCTGGTGAAGGGCGCAACGATGGGCCTGTTCGGGTTGTGGATCGTCGGCCAGGCGATGTGGAACCTCTATTACGGTGCGCTTCCCGGGGCATTCGTCATGGGGTCCGTCGGCTTCCTGGCCCTGGTCGCCAACGTCGCCAGCGCGGCACTTCTTTATGCCTTCCGCGCGGGCAACGCCAATATGCGCTCGGTCTGGCTGTGCAGCCGCAACGACGCCATCGGCAATGTCGCCGTCATGCTGGCGGCGGGCGGCGTATTCTCGCTGGGATCCGCCTGGCCCGACCTCCTGGTGGCGCTGGTCATGGCGAGCCTGGCCCTGAGCAGTTCCGTGCTGATCATCCGCCATGCCACCGGCGAGCTTCGCGGTGCCGCCGCCGCGGCGGAATAGCCCCTTTTCCCGCAAGGCGTTAAATGGTAACACACTGTGCGTCCGCTGGGGATTGCGCCAACGGAACCGTGTTGTGGCCATATGACCGAAGGGGGGATTCGTGGCCAAGGAAGATTTGATCGAAATGGACGGCGTCGTGAAGGAAATCCTTCCGAACGCCACTTTCCGGGTCGAACTCGACAATGGGCATGAAGTTCTCGCGCACACCGCGGGCAAAATGCGTAAGTTCCGTATTCGCGTTCTCGCCGGCGACCGCGTAACCGTCGAGATGACCCCCTACGACCTGACCAAGGGCCGTATCACTTTCAGGTATAAATGAACCGCCACGCAGCCTGCTGGCGCCGCGCCGGACCCGGGCGATGACCGGGCGTAGCGAAGATAACCTGCGCCGTCGGATCATCGAAACATGCCTTGGCATGAACCGCCTGGGCGTCAATCAGGGCATGGCAGGAAATGTCAGCGCCCGTCTGGGCGACGGCCTGCTGATCACGCCCAGCGGCATGCCCTACGACGCCATGAAGCCGGCGGATATCGTGTTTCTCGACGCGGACGGCCAGCCGCATGGCGAAAGAAACCCCTCCAGCGAATGGCGCTTCCATTACGATATCCTGCGCCACCGCGGGGATGCCGGGGCGGTGCTACATGCGCATGCGCCCTTCTGCACGACACTGGCCTGCCTCGGCCGGGAAATCCCGGCCTTCCATTATATGGTCGCCGTTGCCGGTGGCGATTCGGTCCGCTGCGCGCCTTATGCCACGTTCGGCAGCCAGGAACTGTCGGACAATGCCCTGACCGCGCTGGACGGACGCAAGGCCTGCCTTCTGGCCAATCACGGAATGATTTGCATCGACCGCGATCTGGACGCCGTGTTGGCGCTTGCTGTCGAGGTCGAGACGCTGGCGCGGCAATATTGCCAGGCTCTCCAACTCGGAGAGCCTGTCATCCTGCCGGCGGCCGAAATGCGACGCGTGCTGGAGAAGTTCAAGACTTACGGCAAACAGCCGGCAGGAAGTTAAACCGGATTTCTCACCCGATCCCGTTGGCCATGGCCAGCTTCACTGCCTGTGTGCGATTCGCCACGCCGGCCTTCTTGTAGATGCGCCGAAGATGCAGTTTGACCGTCACTTCCTCGACCCCCAGCTCTTCGCCGATCTGGCGATTGGAAATGCCCTTGACCAGGGCGCGAAGCACGTCGACTTCGCGCGGTGACAGGCCGGTCTGGCTGATGAAGCTGGACACGGTTTCATCGTCCTGCGGGCCCGACGGTGCCCGGCTTGCCATATTCTCATACAGCTCCGCGGGAATGAACTTCTCGCCGACCTGCATCAGCTTGATGGCATGAAAGAATGCCGGTGCCGACATGGTCTTCGGAATAAAGCCGGCGGCGCCGCTGGCCAGCGCGCTGGATGCCAGCCGGACATCCTGCGAGCCGGAGAAAATCGCACAGGGCACTTGCGGATGCCGGTCGCGAATACGGGCCAGTCCTTCCACCCCATCCATGCCGGGCAAATCGTAATCGACAAGAACGATTTCGACCGCACCGTCGCGGTCCATCTTTTCCATGGCATCATCGAGCGAGCCCGCCTGTAGAACTTCGGCGTCGGCCTCGTTTTCCTTCACCAGTTGGGTCAGCGCATCGGCCAACAACTGGTGATCGTCAGCGATTAAAATTTTCATCCGTTTAACATACCCTTCTCATATCTGTCCGAATACACTGGATAGAATTATTAGTCTTTGCCATACAGATTTTCTCAAATAAGGTGCCGGAATACAACCGTCGGCACCATGCATACCACAGTATGGGGACACATATTAACACAAATATAATAGCAGCCATTTTAATTTTTTTTGTTGCTGATCGGGCCGCGACGCGTGGCCGCAGGCGCTCGCTTTAAGCTTGAAATAATCTTGGCCGATCATAGCTGTCAAAGACCGGGAATTAGTCTGCCGCCCTTCTCTATTGATTTTCTAACCGATGTGGAAACAGCCCATGTTGCACAAAGCCGCCTTTCTTTTCCTTCTGACGGCCTTTGGCGCTTCGGCGTTTGCACAGGCGGAATTCCGGGTCACGGTGAGCGAGCTGGACGACCGCAAGGCGGTGTTCGGCACGGTGCAAAGCGTGGATGTCGTGGCGGCCCGCGCCAGGATCGGCGGCACGACCCGCGGTCTTGCCGTCGACGAGGGATCGGCGGTGAGGGCCGGCGAGGTCATCGCGACGGTCGAGGATCCGAAGCTGGGCCTGCAAATGGCTTCGCTGGACGCCCGCCTCCGGGCGCTGGACGCACAACGAAAACTGGCGCAAACCGAATTAGACAGGATGCAAAAACTGCGCGTCAGCGGCACCATCAGCCAGGCCAGACTGGACGAGGCGCAAACCAATCTGAATGTGGTGACCGGCAATCGCGCAGCGCTTGTCGCCGAGCGCGCGGTGCTGGAAGAGCAGATGGCGGAAGGTGCGGTGCTGGCCCCGGCAGCCGGTCGCGTGCTGCGCGTTCAGGTGACCGAGGGCGTCGTCGTCATGCCGGGCGAACCGGTGGCGGTTATCGCCGCCGAACGTTATGTATTGCGCATCGAACTGCCCGAACGCCATGCGCGCTTCATCCACGAGGGCGACGAAGTGCTGATCGGCGAACGTGGCCTGGCGCCTGGCGATGCGGATAGCCAGCGCAAAGGGACCATAACCCAGGTCTATCCGGAAATGTCCCACGGCCGCGTTATCGCCGATGTCGAAGCCACCGGGCTGGGCGACTACTTCGTCGGCGAACGCACCCGGGTTCATGTCGCCACGGGCAAGCGCGAGACAATCCTCGTCCCGGCCGAATTGATACGCCAGCGTTACGGCGTGGCTTTTGTCCTGGTAAAGGGCGAGGGTGAGGTCATGGTGCAGCCGGGCCAGCGCCTTGGCGATGAAATCGAAATCCTGTCGGGGCTGAAGCCCGGCGACATCCTGCTGCAACACTGACTCGCCCGGAGAAAACGACATGGACCTTGGCATCGCCGGGGGGCTGACACGGGCCTCGATCGCGTCTCCCTTGACTCCCTTGCTGCTGATCGCATCGGTCATGGTCGGACTGATCGCGCTCGCCGTGCTGCCGCGCGAGGAAGAGCCGCAGATCAGCGTGCCGATGGTGGATATCCTGGTGCAGGCCGACGGGCTGAAGGCCGAGGATGCGGTTGAACTGGTCACCAAGCCGCTGGAAGACATAGTCAAGGGCATCGACGGTGTCGAACATGTCTATTCGCAGTCGCTGGACGACCAAGTCGTGGTGACCGCGCGCTTTTTCGTCGGCACCTCAGCCGACGCCGCGATTCTTCGCGTCCACGAGGAAATCCGCGCCAATCTTTCCAGCATTCCCCTGGGCATCCCGGAGCCGCTGGTCGTTGGACGAGGGATCGACGATGTGGCGATTGTCACCCTGACGCTGGCGCCGCGCGGTGATCTTGCGCCCGCCGCCGCCGATCGCTGGGATGACAACGCGCTTTACAATATTGCCGAGGAACTGCTGCACGAACTGATCAAGGTGGAGGATGTGGGCCTTACCTACATCGCCGGCGGCCGGCCCAACCAGATCCGCGTCGAGCCCGATCCGGAACGCCTGTCGCTCTATGGGGTTACGCTGAACCGGCTGGTCGAGAAGATCGAAAACGCCAACCGCTCCTTCGTGGTGGGGCGCATCCGCAAGGACAATGCCGACGTTCCCGTCGTGGCCGGCCAGACCCTGAGCGGCATGCCAGATATCGGGCTACTGGTCATCACTACCCATGACGGGCGGCCGGTCTATGTGAAGGACGTCGCCAATGTCGTCGTCGGCGCCGCGCCGCTGGAGCATCAGGCCTGGCATATCGAACCGGCGGCGGATGGCGCTATGCGGGTGCTGCCGACCGTCACCCTGGCCATCGCCAAGCGCGAGGGCGCCAATGCGGTCGTGGTGGCCGACCGGCTGCTGGAGCGGCTGGAGACGGTGCGCGGCGAACTGGTGCCAGAAAACATTGCGGTTCATGTCACGCGTAATTACGGCAAAACGGCGCTCGAGAAGGCCGACGAACTGCTGCTGCATCTGGGCATCGCCACGGTCAGCATCGTTATCCTGATCGGGTTATTCGTGGGTTGGCGGGAAAGCGGCGTGGTGTTGGTCATTATCCCCACGACGATCCTGCTGACCTTCTTCGCCTCTTACCTGATGGGCTATACCATCAACCGTGTCAGCCTGTTCGCGCTGATCTTCTCGATCGGCATCCTGGTGGACGACGCTATCGTGGTGGTGGAAAATATCGTGCGCCACTGGCGCATGAAGCCGGGCGCGGACCTGTTGAAAACCGCCATCGAGGCGGTGGCCGAGGTCGGCAACCCAACCATCGTCGCGACGTTGACGGTGATCGCCGCCCTGCTGCCGATGATGTTCGTCAGCGGCCTGATGGGGCCTTACATGGCGCCGATCCCGGCCAACGCCAGCGCGGCGATGTTGTTCAGTTTCTTCATCGCCGTGATGATAGCACCCTGGCTGCTGCTGAAGCTCGGCGGCGGCAAGCATGCGGCGGCTGGCGAAAACGGCCACGGCCACGAAAGCCGGATGAGCCGGCTGTACCGCAAGGCGGCGCGTCCGGTTTTGAAGAGCAAGGCCCGGTCCTGGGCCTTGCTGCTGATCGTCGGTATCGCCACCCTTGCGGTAACCACCCTGTTCTTCACCCGCGCGGTGACCGTGAAACTGCTGCCCTTCGACAATAAGTCGGAGTTGCAGGTCGTCGTCGACCTGCCGGAAGGATCCAGCCTCGAGGCCACCCAGCGCGTCCTGCTTGCGGCGGCGCGCGAACTGGCCGACCTGCCGGAACTGTCCCATATCCAGGCCTATGCCGGCACGGCGGCGCCATTCAATTTCAACGGGCTGGTACGCCACTACTACCTGCGCGCCGTGCCGGAAATGGGCGACCTGCAGATAAATCTCACACCCAAGGACGAGCGCGACCGGGCAAGCCACGCCATCGCGCTGGACATCCGCACACGTTTGGGCAAGCTGGACATTCCCAAGGGCGCCTCGATCAAGGTGGTCGAGGTGCCGCCGGGGCCGCCGGTACTGTCGACACTGCTGGCGGAAATTTATGGGCCGGATGCCGAAACGCGCCGCGATTCCGCTGCACGGGTCCGCCAAGCCTTCGAGTCGGTCGATTTCGTGGTCGATACAGACGACAGTTTCGGCCACCCGACCCAGCGGCTGCGCCTGGCGATCGACCAGGACAACCTGGAATTCCACGGCGTCGAGGAAGAAGCGGTCTACGACACCATCGCGGCCCTGTTCGGCGGCATCAGTGTCGGCTATTCCCATCGCGGGCGTGGCGCAAACCCGGTGGAGATCGCCATCCGCCTGGCGAAGGCCGATCTCGGCCCCGGCGAGCGGCTGCTCAGTACCCCGGTGCCGGGCCGCAAGGGCATCGTCGAGTTGGGTGACGTGGTGGAATGGAAATATGAGGAAGCCTCATACCCGCTGTTCCGCCACAATGGCCGTTTCACCGAGATGCTGACAGCGGAACTGGCGGGCCGCTTCGAAGCGCCGATCTACGGCATGTTCGCCGTCGAGGACGCCATAGCCGCGATGGACTGGGGCGAAGCCGGTCCGCCGGAAATCCGCTATCGCGGCCAGCCGGAAGACGAATCCCGCGTATCGTTGCTGTGGGATGGCGAGTGGGAAATCACCTGGACCACCTTCCGCGACATGGGCGGGGCGTTCATCGTGGCGCTGCTCGGCATCTATCTGCTGGTGGTCGGTCAGTTCCGCAGCTTCAAGCTGCCGCTGGTGATCCTGACGCCCGTACCGCTGACGCTGATCGGCATCGTCATCGGGCACTGGCTGTTCAACGCGCCCTTTAGCGCGACCTCGATGATCGGCTTCATTGCGCTGGCCGGTATCATTGTGCGCAACTCGATCCTGCTGGTTGATTTCATCCGTACTGAGCGCGCGAAGGGCACGCCTTTGCGTCCCGCCCTGATCGAGGCTGGTGCCATCCGTTTCCAGCCGATCTTCCTGACCGCCGTGGCGGCGATGATCGGCGCGGCCTTCATCCTGGCCGATCCGATCTTCCAGGGGCTGGCGATTTCGCTGGTGTTTGGGCTGGCATCGTCGACCGCGCTGACCCTGCTGGTGATCCCCGCGATCTACATCGTCTTCCGCGACGACGGCTCGGATCTGCCGGCGGCGTGAGAGATCGAAACCCTACTGCGCCTTTGCGATAACTGTTTCCCAGCCGTCGAATTTAGCGTTGCAGGCTTCGGCGAGATCCATCAGGTCGAGGCAGGTTTCGTCGATGGTTTCCTTGTCCACCGGCATATCGAGCCAGATCTGCAGCTTGTAGGGACGTTCGCCCGATTCCCCGCAATGTTTTTCATCGCGGATGGAATAGCCGGCGGCTTCGACGGCCTTCCTGAAACGCGCTCTCGAAGATTCATCGGCGAAATTAATCTGGAAATCCACCTCGCGCGGGACGGAATGCTGGTCGCCATGTTCTTCAAGGTTCCGCAGGACACCATCATTCATTAGCCCTTGCAGCTCTTCCGGCGTCGGATAGAGGATCTTGAAATAGTCCTTCCATTCGGGGTCGGCCTTGGCGTTGAACTGGAAGCGGTAATCGTTGAATGCCGGCAGGGCCGCGTTGATCCGTTCCTTGGCGATCGTCGCATTGGGAACGTAACAGAAGAACACCACCATGCCGCCGCTGGTGATGCGGCCCACATAGCGCCCGCCCAGTTCCTTGCCGGCGATTCGTTCCAGCGCATCCTCGACGCCGACGATCGGTCCGTCCAGTTCCTTTCGACTGGGAAATCCGTCGGCATCCGCCTGGCGAAGCTGCATGGCCAGCAGGCAGAGATACTTGTCGTCACCCTTGCCCGACGGGCGCGCGTCCAGGTCGAGTGAAATGAGCGCGGGTTTTCCGCGCTCTACCCGAATGAACACATTCCAGCCCAAAGCCATGTCAGTTCTCCGTCGTGATCCCGTTGTCATATAGGGGCGCATGCTAGCCGGGAAAAGCCAAGGGAAGCTTTACCGGCGGAAATAGCGGCAGAAATTGCCTCGCAGAAGCAAGTCGGTGGCGCGGTAGGGCAGGTTTCTGGCGGTTCGGTGTGGAATCCGTTACCCTGTCCCTATCGAGGAGGCATAAATGCAGATCGTTATCGAACCGAAGGACTTCCGGAAACTGACCCCGGAAACCCAGCGCGAGCTGATCGCCAAATTCGCGGACCCCAAATTGCTGCAGCAGAGGCGGACCATACGCCCCGCCGAGACCAGCTGGAAGAAACCGGTGGATCTGAACAAGGATCTGGCGCAACGCCTGGTGCACGGCCTGTCGGAAAACCATCGCAAGCGGCTGGAGATTTTCGCCCGCAACAATGGCCGCGCCCGGATGACGGAGCTGCTGGCGGTGACCGGCGACAGCCACTGGCGGGCATTGTCGCTGTTCGAGGGCGCCATGACCCGCCGCCTGCGCCGCCTGATCGGCGACGTTGAGAAGAAAGCGCATCTGATCGGCTGGGATTACGAGTCCACGGTCTGGGACAAGGATCACAAGGAAATCGAGGACGGTGTCTATTACGTAACGCCAAGAACGGCAAAGGCACTTAAATCGGTTTTGCTGAGTTAGAGTCCTGTCCGGCCATCTGGAATTCCTACACTACGGCCGCCCCCGGGCGGCCATGGAAATAGCCGTTGGATGGCGGGGCGAAGGCAGCGACGGCCTCGATGATGCGGCGCGCCCGCGGTAGGTCGCGCTTGCCGTCGAGCAGATCACGCCAGACATGGGCAATGGCCACCATGTCGACCTTGTGGGGCGAAAGCCGGAAGCGGGTTATGCCCATCTCAAGCAGTTCGTCGATCTCGGCACTCAGATCCACGATGGAATGCGAAAGGGTCTGGATGCCGTTGACGGCCAGGAAATGCTCGCCATCCAGCGTATCTACCGGCATGCCGTCGGGATCCTTATCGCAGACATACTGGCAGCCATCCTTGTGCAGCCCATGCGCCCGCGCATGATAGCAACGCGCCGACAGCGCCAGGGGCATACGCCCGAACACCTGGACTTCCAGTTCCGCGCCGCCGGCCGATTCGGCCAGCCGGGAGATAGCCTCGCGCGGCAGTTCCGGCGCCAGGCAAATTCTCATAGCACCCCGCCGCACCAGCCATTGCAGCGTGCCCTCGTTATAGACATTGACCAGCGGTCCGATGGCGTGCGGCCGACCCTGCAGCAGAGGCAGGGCTGTAATGTCGTTGGCCTCCACGAGGCCATCAAAGGATTCGATGAGGTCCCGGGTCGCAGCCAATTCCTTTTCATCGGCGATCAGGCCATAGCTGGACCAGACGATTTCCTTGCCCGCATCCGCTAGTGTCCCGGCGGCTTCGGCCAAGGTTCCCCCCAGCAACGGTTCGCGCTTGGGGCAGACGACCTCGCCCAGGCAGACGGTATCGACCGGCGCCAGCTTGGCGATGCGGCCGTAGAATTCGGTGACCTGTTCGACCGGCCAGTTGAACAGCAGGGGACCGAGGGTCAGTTTGGGGGTGTTGCTCATCTCCAGGCCTTCTCGTAGGCGCCGGTGGATTGCCGCCCGCCCTCGGTGATCGAAGACAGGTCGGCCGTGTCGGGCCGTTCGCCGCGCGCCGCTGCATCGACCGCCCGGCGGAAGGCGGAAACCACCTGCGCGACATAGGCCTTGCCGCGCTGGCGCCCCTCGATCTTCAGTGCGGTAACCCCGGCATCCATCAGCGAAGGCAGGATATTCGAGACATCCAGCGAGACCGGCTCCTCGAACAAATAGGAGTCGCGCTTGCAGGCCCGGAAGCGGCCCTTGCACAGGGTGGGATAACCCGCGGGCTCGCCGTCGCGGAACTTGTTGATGGTGAAACCGCCGAGCCGGGAGACCAGCTGCCCGTTGCGCTCTTCGTAATGGACATGTTCTGCCGGCGAGCAGACACCGTTCATGTTGGGCGACTCGCCCGTCGCGTAGGAAGACAGCAGGCAGCGCCCCTCGGCCATCACGCACATGCCGCCGAAGGCGAAGACCTCGGTCTCCACCTCGACCGCATCGTTGATGCGCGCGATCTCGTCGACCGTCAGCACGCGGGGCAGCACAACGCGCTTCACCCCGAATTCGTCGCAATAGAAACGGATGGCCTGCGCGTTGGCGGCCGACGCCTGGACCGACAGATGCCGCCTGAGATCGGGATGGTGTTGCCGCGCATAGTCCAGCAGCCCGATATCGGCCAAGATCACCGCCCAGGCGCCCAGCGCGGCCGCGTCGTCCACGGCCTTCGTCCAGGGGCCGGGGTTGCCGGCCCGGGGGTAGGTATTGATGGCGACCAGCACCTTCGCGCCCCTCGATCCAGCGTAGGCGATGCCCTCGGCCAATTCGTCGCGGCTGAAGTTCAAGCCGGGGAAATTGCGGGCGTTGGTTTCGTCTCGAAAGCCCAGATAGATGGCATCCGCGCCCGCATCCACCGCCGCACGCAGCGAGGCGGGCGTGCCCGCCGGGCAAACCAGCTCCAAGGCTCGCAAACTCAAGGCCGGCGCTCCCGGCGGCGGGCCGGCATGCTGGCGACGGTTTCGTCGAGGTCGTGCAGTTGCGCCTCCTGGGCATCACAGCGCCGCTGGACCGGGGCGATCAGGGCCGCCCGCAGGGTTTCAAGATCCCGCTCCGCACGCCGATACAGCGCACCTCCGGCTCTCAACAGCGCACGCGCGGGCGCGCCAATCGGGCCCAGCGGCTGCAGTAGATCCTCGGCCAGCGAAATATCGGCGCCATCGACCGCGTTGCGCAGGGCGACCACCGCGGCCATGTCGCCTTCAACGGCCAGCGCGCGCGAAAAGAACAGCGCGTCCCCGTCGATCCGCCCTTCCAGCAGGTCGATCAGCGCGGGCAGCGGCCCTCTGATCATGGCGGCAACCGGCGGTTCGGGCTTTTGATCCTCACCGAGGACATGCAGGCGCGGCGACGGCAGGGCCGCCGAGAGATGGAACCGAAACGGCAGATCCACCGGGTCGATCAGGAAATCGAGGTTGGCCAAGCCTTCCAGCCGCTCAAACACGCCCCGGTGGCTGCGCAGCAAGGCGGCCATGGCCAATGACGCGGCCGCCTGCAGCGCCGGTTTCGGCGCCGGGCGCAGGGCGAATCCAAGCAACAGGACAGGGGAAAGAGCCGGCGCCGTTCGGCCGGACTGGGACATAAGCAATCGCCTCCAACGAAATGGACGCGCAAATGCGCAACGCGGCGAGGATAGGATACCCTGCCTCGTTCGGCTTTGACTCAAATCAAGAATTCATAGCCAAGGCTCGTTCGACCCGACGGGCTCAGCTCCAGCGGAAGGGGCTGTGCGAAACCGGACACAGCCTGCCCTTGGCGTAACGCGAGCGGCGGAACGACCGTGGCTGCCGGCGCCGATGATGACGTAGTTGGACTTCGTCGGAAATGCCAAGGGGCTCCTCCTGCCGCGAACCGAACGCCGGTCCATGCGCCGGCGCCCGGAACGCTGCAACGGAACCCCTTGGCGATCTGGTTCTTCCCGACCACCGCTATCGTACGACCGACTCGAACGCTTCAGACGCAGTCTGCGCAACCGCGCACGTCGTTGTCGTTGGCGGCGAGATCTGAGAGCGCGACGGGAAGCACGTTGTCATTCGCCACCGCCCGCCGGCCGATTTCATCGGCAACGCCGTGCAATGCGCCGCGGTGAAGCCCGATATCCTTCAGAATCCTGTCGTCCAGTTGCCGCAGTGTCAGATAGGTCGATCGCCGGACATTCCACCGCTCGAAGGCGGCGGCGAAGCGTTTGAGGACGGAGGGGTGCGCAGGAGATTTCTCGACGATCCGCGCATGATCGGGAACCTCGACGCCGGCGGCGCGGGCGATGCTGCGTGTAAGAATATCCAACATAATTGAGTTCTCCTAACAGACCAATTCAGCTTATCAGCTCTCTTATCTCTTTACTCGCCTTTTTTTCTACTTTTCACAAACGACAATATTTCATATAATGAATTAGTTTTTCTAATATATCGGAGAAATATGTCCCGCCGCATCGCCCCACTCAACGCCCTGCGCGCCTTCGAGGCAGCGGCACGTCATCTGAGCTTCACCAAAGCGGCGGAGGAGCTGCATGTGACTCCGGCCGCCATCAGCCACCAGATCAAGGCGCTTGAGGATTATTGCGGTGCGCCGCTGTTCCGTCGCATGACGCGCGCGCTGCTGCTGACCGACCAGGGGCAGGCGGCGTTGCCGGCTCTGCGCGAGGGGTTCGACCTGATGGCCGCGGCCTCGCAACAGATGGCGCGACCACATGACGATCACGTTCTCACGGTCAGCGCCGCCCCCTCGATCGCGGCAAAATGGCTGGTCACGCGGCTTGAGCGGTTTCGCATGAAGCAGCCGGATATCGATGTGCGGCTGGATACCTCCGACCGGCTGACCGATTTCGATCGCGACGGCGTAGATCTGGTGATCCGCTACGGCGGTGGAAACTATCCCGGACTGCATGTCGAGTCTCTGTTCCCGACAGCCGTATTCCCGGTTTGCAGTCCGGACCTGTTGAAGGGGCCGCGCCCGCTCAAAGAGCCGAACGACCTCGCCGGGCACACGCTGTTGCATGTCGACTGGTCCTCCCAGCAAGTCACCTGGCCGGTCTGGCGTATGTGGCTGCTGGCGGCTGGGGCGGAGGGCGTGGATGCCGAGCGGGGTCCGCGCTTCAACGATGCCGGGCTGATTTTGCAGACCGCGATCGCAGGCCAGGGCGTGGCGCTGGCCGCGGATGTACTGGCCGTCGACGACCTCGCCGCCGGACGGCTGGTGCGGCCGTTCGAGCTCTCGGTGCCGGTCGATTTCGGCTATTACATCGTCTGTCCTCGGGAAAAGGCGAAAAATCCGAAGGTCGCGGCCTTCGCGGCCTGGCTGCATGAAGAGGCGGACATGACGGTGAGCGAACCTGTTACCCCATGACGGCGCGTCGCAGCATGTTGACTCCGGCGATGAACAGCACAACCAGCACCACCGTGCGGAAAGTGTCGGCGTTGAGCTTCCGGCGAAGCTGCTGACCCAGCCACATGCCCGCGAACACGGCGGGCGTCGCCACCAGCGACCAGCCGGTCAGCTCCAGCCCCAGCACGCCGAAGGCCCACAGCGTGAGCAGCAGGACGATGCCGCCATAGGTGTAGGTAACGCCGATCGCCGCGACGAACTCGTCCTTCTCCAGCCCCAGCAAGAACAGGTAGATGGCGATTGGCATGCCGAAAAAGCTGGATACCCCGCCGGAAAACCCGGAACACAAGCCCATCGCCGGCGCGACCCAGCGTTCTTGGGCGGCCGACATGACGCTGCCCGGCTGATAGTGGACCATGGCGACGAACAGCATTGTGAGGGCGCCGAGCATGCCGATGACGACCCGCGGCTCTGCCCAGGCCAGCACGGCGACGCCGGCAATCATGCCGAAAGGCTGGGCTGCAAGCAGCGGCCAGGCGCGACGCACGATCTGGCGCCAGCGGCCTCCCTGCCAGCCCTGCCACAGATTCGAGGCGATGATCGGGACGGACATGACGGAGACGGCGACCGGCACCGGCACGAACAGCGTCATGACCGGAACCGCGACCAGCGGGAGCCCCATCCCGGTCACCCCCTTGACCAGCCCGCCGGCGGCCAGCCCGCCGGCAATGGCGAGCAACGTTATCAGGGTAAGGTCTTCCAACGCGTTTCCTTCCAGATGGCGCCTGCCGGATCGCCGGTATTTGGCAAAAAACGAGATATAATGTATGAGATTTCGTCATGCTAAATCGGCCGGGCGCTGGAATTGCATAACGCCGCACCCCCGTTTTGGCAATGATTCCAGATCATGCGGAGGCCGTGGAACGCGATGAAACGCTTGCAGGAAACCGGCAAGCCGCAATTGGACCTGGAACACGTTTCGCTGCAAGACACTCTCGACGTCCTGATCCCCAA
>CAMYNJ010000160.1 GCA_947259795.1 uncultured Alphaproteobacteria bacterium
AGAGGGCTCACGCCACGTTGCAATATATGAGCCCGCTGGACTATGAAAGCAGGAGCAATGGTGCTCAATTGAACTGTCCGGAAAACCCGGGTTAGCTCAGTATGCGTGACCCCATCGAGGCCAGTACACTGTGCCCCCGAACCGCCCCCCAAACCGAAACGGGCCGTCTTGATCGAAACCGATAAACAAGTATTCTATCCGGGCTGACGGTCGATTGTTATGCGTATCGACCGGAAGGAGGCAGAATGAAACTCAAATCCGAGTGCACACTTGCCGATGGTTTTAGTTTCCGGGAGAAACTATACGCTCAATTTTCATTTTTTTCTTTGGGAGTAACAGGCGCTGTCGGCATCGTTCTTGTCGATTGGCAGTGGGTTTTCCCGTATTTTTTTATCTACGGTTATGGAATTCTGGGAATCGTAATGCGGCATCTGACATGCCCAAGATGCCCCCATCTTCACGTATACGGCGACTGCCTTCAATTTCCCCCCAAAATAACGATGTGGCTTGTTAAAGAACGAAAAACGACCCCGTTTAGTGTTGTTGAAAAATCCCTGTTTTACTTTGTATTTATTCTTATTCCGATTTTCCCGATATACTGGTTAGTGGAAAATCCAATACTGCTGAGTGCGTTCCTGGTAACCGTCGCTATGTGGTATGCAGGCCAGTTCCTTTATTTCTGCAGGAGATGCAGGGTGAAGGAATGCCCCTTCAATCGGGCGGCATGATGTGGGCATCGCATTGATTTTTATGGAGTTCCGGGGACACGGAATGCCTTTGGCCGTGCGAAACCGTGTGTCAACCTGGGTCCCCGCCCGCAAAGAAGGGCATGAACCCGCGCCAAAATCCGCCACGACCACCTTGCCGCCTTGCCGATTCACGCCACCGATACAATTATTATCACCTATGGACGGGTTCGGCCGCGACATATCGCAGAGAGGCAGGCTATGAAAGAATATTCAGGAAACCGCCGGGAACGGGCGATTCCCCGGCGCAGCTTTATTGCCGGGGCGTCTGCCGGCGCCTGCGTTGCATTGGCCGTACCGGCACGCGCACAGGATCTGCTGAAGCAGTTGGAGCAGGCGATCGGCGGTGAGACCTTGCCCTCCGGCGCCTCCGGCCTGACGACCGGGGAGATGAGCGACGGGCTGACCGAGGCGCTGCGGGTCGGCACCGAGCGGGTGGTCGGACAGGTCGGCGCCAAGGACGGCTACAACCTCGACCCCAAGATCCACATTCCCCTGCCGGGCGCGCTCCGGAATGTGCAGAGCGTCCTGAAAAAGACCGGCATGTCGAGCCTGACGGACGATCTGGAACTTCGGTTGAACCGGGCGGCGGAGACCGCGGCACCCGAGGCGAAAACACTGTTCTGGCAGACCATAAACGAGATGACGTTCGAGGACGTGCGGCAGATTTACGACGGGCCGGACGATGCCGCGACCCGCTATTTCCAGCGCAAGATGACGCCCACCCTGGCCACCCGCATGGAGCCGGTGGTCGAGGACAGCATGGCCGATGTGGGCGCCGTCCGGTCGTACGACACCATGATGAAGCAGTATGATTCGGTGCCCTTCGTCCCGGATGTAAAGACGGACCTCACCACCTATGTCGTCGAGAAGGCGATGGACGGCCTGTTCTACTATGTCGCCAGGGAAGAGGCGGCCATCCGCAACGATCCGGCGGCCCGGACCACCGACCTGCTGAAAAAGGTTTTCGGCGGGGGGTAGCCATTAATGCGGCCGGACGCCGCAGATGCGACATGTCCGCACGTGGCCGGGAACGCAACAGGTTCAGCCCGACCCTGAAACATGAAAATCCTTCCGCGCCGCTTGCGACGGGCCTTCGCCTGGGGCAGGCTGAGGGTCCGTTCCGCGCGGCGCGAGCTGCCGGGGCGGCCGATCGCCATGGGAGACCGACCGCATGTTCGGACGAGGCTTGCCGCTGTTCAGGATTCTCGGCTTCCAGGTCAAGCTGGACGCCAGCTGGCTGATCCTGGCCGTGCTCGTAACCTGGTCGCTGGCCGCCGGCTATTTTCCCATGCGCTACGAAGGCCTGTCGGGGCCGACCTATCTGTGGATGGGGGTCGCAGGGGCCCTGGGACTGTTCGGGTCGATCGTCTTCCACGAACTCAGCCATTCGCTGGTGGCGCGGCGCTACGGCATGTCGATCCGGGGGATCACGCTGTTCATTTTCGGCGGGGTCGCCGAGATGGAGGACGAGCCGCCGACCGCGCAGGCCGAATTCCTGATGGCCATCGCCGGGCCCATCGCCAGCGCCCTGTTGTCCATCTCATTCTATTTTCTGAGCGATTTCGGCCTGCGGATGGGGATGGATGCCCCGGTACCGGGCGTCCTCGGCTATCTGGGTTTCATCAACATGCTGCTCGCCGGCTTCAACCTTGTCCCCGCCTTTCCGCTCGATGGCGGGCGGATGCTGCGCGCCGTCCTGTGGGGCTGGCGGGGCGATCTGCGCTGGGCCACCCGGATCGCGGCGAACGCCGGGGCGAGCTTCGGCATCGCGCTGATCGCCTTCGGCCTGTTCAACGTCGTCACCGGCAATCTGATCGGCGGAATCTGGTTCATGCTGATCGGCTTTTTCGTGCGCAGCGCCGCCGCCGGCTCCTACAGCCAGATGGAGACCCGGCGGTTCTTTCAGGGCGAGCCGGTGCGCCGCTTCATGGTGACCGATTCGATCACGGCGCCGCCGGACATCACCGTCCACCGGCTCGTCGAAGACTATATCTACCGCCATTATCACGAGCTTTTCCCGGTGGTGGAGGACTCCCGCCTGCTGGGTTGCATCGGCATCGCCGAGATCAGGCAGGTCCCGCGCGAGCGCTGGGACCTGGTGCGGGTTTTCGACGCCATGTCGCCGGCCTCGCCGGAAAACACCGTCGGCGCGGATACCGACGCGGTCGAGGCGCTGGCCATCATGCGGCGCACCGGCAACAGCCGGCTGATGGTAACGGAGGACGGCCGGCTCGTCGGGCTGGTCACGCTGAAGGACCTGCTGCGGCTGATCGCCTTCAAGATGGATCTGGAGGGGATGGGCTAGCGGCCAAGCCGGTGCTTGTGCATTGCCTCGTAGAGTGCGGTCAGTTCGTCCAGCAGCGGCTTGACGCGGTCGGGCAGCGGTTCGCTTCGCGGCTTCCAGGGCTTGAAGCCGGTCGATTTGTTGACATTGCCGTACCAGTATTTCGCCCAGGCGCCGTCGCTGCCGCGCGGGCCCGCCGGCCAGGACAGCATCGCCGGATCGAACGGCACATCCAGCGCCGCGCACAAGGCCCGCAGCGTGCCTTGCGTATCGGTGCCAATATCGCGGGCGTCGATCACCGGCGGCGCCTCGCCGGTCATCTCGCGCACCCGTTCGAACAGCCGGTACTGGCCGGGAAAGCCGGTGTCCCGCAGGGTGACGGTCTCCATCACCTTTGACATGGACAGCAGCACCTCGGCCGGATCGCGGATCAGGAAGGCGTTGCCGACCCCGGCCAGCCAGCCATCGTCGATATGCGGCAGCATGTGATGCGCCATATGTTTCTGGTAGTGGATCGCCTTGCCGCCGGGCACCGGGCCGAGGATCGCCGCGACCACCTTGCGCCAGTCGGTTTCATGGGCGGCGACGATTTCGGGGATGCCTGGATGGTCAGGCCGGTATTGCGTCAGGTAATGGGCGTAGAGCGGCTCGTCCCAGACCGCGCAGTCGGCCCGGTTGCCCCAGGACCGCAGCAGCGCCGTCGAGACGTTGCGCGGCCCCGACCACATGGCGATACGCACCGCCGCCATCGGGTCAGGCCATCATGGGCGGAGGGCATTCGCGCTCGATCAGGTCGCGGTAGAGCGCGCGCAGCCGCAGGGTAACCGGCCCCGGCTTGCCGTCGCCGAAAATACGGCCGTCCAGCTCGCGCACCGGCGTCACCCCGCCGAAGGTGCCGGTGACGAAGGCTTCCTCCGCCCCGTAGGCCTCGGTCAGCGAGAAATCACGCTCTTCCGCCGCCATGCCGTTTTCCCGGGCCAGCGCCAGGATGTTGGCCCGCGTGATGCCGTTCATGCAGTAACGGCCGGTCGAGGTCCAGACCGCGCCCTTGCGCACGATGAAGAAATTGGTCGAATTGCAGGTCGCGACGAAGCCGTGCGGGTCCAGCATCAACCCCTCGTCGGCGCCGGCCCTGGCCGCCTGGATCGCCGCGGTGATGCAGTTCAGCTTGGAATGCATGTTCAGCTTGGGATCCAGCACGTCGGGCGCGCCGCGGCGCACATGCACGGTGAACAGTTTCATACCCCGGCCGGCGACATCCTCGCTGGCCTGTTTATGTTCGGCGACGATGACGATGGTGGCCCTGCCGATATTGACCCGGGGGTCCTGGTAGGGCGTGGATTTGAGCCCGCGCGTCACCATCAGGCGGACATGCACGCCGGACTGCATGTCGTTGGCTTCCAGAGTGCGGTGGAGCGCCGCCGTCAGGTCGGCGCGCGACAGGCCGATATCCAGGTCGATCGCCTTCGCCCCCTCATACAGCCGGTCCAGATGGCGGTCCAGGAAGGCCACCCTGCCGTTATGCAGGCGCACCCCCTCCCACACCCCGTCGCCCATCAGGAAGCCGCTGTCGAAGACCGAGACCATGGCCTCGCCGCGCGGTTTCAGCTCGCCGTTCACATAGATCAGGACCGTTTCGTTGCGCGGGTCCTGGGCGAAGGCATGGGCGCCGCTTTCCATTCCTTTGTCCCTTTCAGTTTCCCAAGATCACCGGCAGGCCGGCCTCGATCCCGTATTGCCGCGCCGCGCTGCCGCCATTGACCGCGATCTCGACCAGCCCCATCGCGTTTTCATACCAGAAGCCCCGGCCTTCGGCGACGTCACCGAAGGTGCGGGCGCGGGAAAACAGCGCGCCCGCCACTTCGACCGTCGCCCGTTCGCCGACGGCCGCGGCGCGCAGCCCGGTCATGACGTTGCCGAAGCCGTCGCTATAGATCGCCTCCGCCAGATCGTCCGGCCAATCCGCCCCCGGGCGGCGCGGATCGTTCCGCCAGCCTTCCGCCAGCGGGCTGCAGGCGGGCCATTCGTCCCTGGCCAGCATGGCGGCGACCGGCGCGAACAGGTCGCGGCCATGGAACGAGGCCGACAGTTTCTCCGGCCGCCAGTCGATGGTCCAGGCCTCGGCCAGTGTGGCCCGGCGCTGGATAAGCTCGAACAGCCCGTTGCCGGGGCCGACGAAACGAATGCCGTCCGCCGCAACGACGACCGGCGGCCGCGCGCCGCCGACGCCCGGGTCGACGACGGCAAGACAGACGTCCCCCTCCGCCATCCCGGCGGCCAGCGCCGGCAGCAGGTAGGCCGCCGCCCGCGGGTTGCGTTCCGGCGCATCATGCATCAGGTCGACGACCGGAATGCCGGGCGCCCGGCGCGCCAGCATGCCGCGCATCTGCCCGGCATAGGGACCGTCGAGGCTGTAATCGGTGACGATATGGATCATGCCGGCACTAATGCATCGCGCGACGGTTTATGGCAAGCGGCTGTCTACCCTTGACGAACGGCGAAAATTGCGGGACAGCATTGGTTGATTCGTTTTTACTACTTTTGGACAGATATCTTGACCCGGCGTCCCTGGCATATTGTTGCCCTGTTCCTTCTGTCGATCCTCGCCATGGGCGGGGCGGTTTTCGAATATACCAGCCTCGCCGTGG
The DNA here is from genome assembly GCA_947259795.1 of uncultured Alphaproteobacteria bacterium. Taxonomy (GTDB): domain Bacteria; phylum Pseudomonadota; class Alphaproteobacteria; order UBA8366; family JADFVY01; genus JADFVY01. Next base: position 5,682 of record CAMYNJ010000160.1, read on the forward strand.
CGGGCGGATCGATTCTGTCGCTTCTGATCTGGATCGCCGTATTCCTGTCGGCATCCATCCTGTTGTTCATGAGCGGCCTGGGCATGGCCGGAGACGACAGGCGGGAAGAGGGAATCGAAAAGATCGTCGAAGCCCTGCCCATTGCCGTGGCGCTCTATGAGTTCGGCGGCCGGTTGCGCCATTGCAACGAAGCCTTCCGGCAGGCCTTCCCGGACCCGGACCAGCGCAACGATTTCCAGGCGATTGCGGCAAAACTGACCGGAACCGCGGGCCAATCCGGCGACATCGCCGGCGACTACAAGGTGACCGGGGGCCGCTGGCTGCGCCTCGAGCGAAGGGAACTGGGCAATGGCGAATTCATCGTCGTGGCACAGGACATCTCGCAGGACGTCGCGCAGCAGGCGCTGTTCCGCGAGGCCAGCGAACGGGATCGCCAGCTGATTTCCGCTGCGACGGACTGGACCTGGGAAACCGACGTGCTGCACCGGTTCAGCACGGTCAGCGTCGTCGGCGACGGCCGGTATGGCGCCGATCTCAACTGGATAGTAGGGCACAGCCCGCTGGAACTGATCGCGCCCGGCGACGACGCGGGCGCAATGGCGGCCGAGAGCTGCATGCTCGATATGGACCAGCGGAAAAAGCTGCGCGAGATCCGCCTGACCCTCGATGCGGACGACCAGCAGACTCCGGTCATTCTTGACGGGGTGCCGCGATATGATCGCAACGGGGAATTCCTGGGATATCGCGGCACCGGGCAATGGGGAGATTCGGTATCGCCGGTGGAAGAAGCGGTTGTGCGAGAAAGGCGCCCGCCGCCGGATATGCCGGCGGGGCGGCTTCTCCTCGCCGAAGACAGTGCGGCCAATAGCAGGCTTGCCGTATCGATTTTGACGAGGATGGGCTACGAGGTGGATGCGGTTGCCGATGGTCTCAGGGCGGTCGAGGCGGTGCAGAGCGGAAACTACGTCGCCGTCCTGATGGATATCTGGATGCCCGAAATGGACGGATTAGAGGCGACCTCGGCGATTCGCGCCTTGCCGGCGCCCCTCGGCAATATACCGATAATCGCCATGACCGCGCATACCGGCGCCGAAGAGCGACAGCGATGTCTCAATGCGGGCATGGATGAACATGTCGGCAAGCCCATCGACCGCGCAGGCCTGGCGACGGTCCTGCGCCGCATGGCCGGTCCGCCGGCCGGCCCGGCCAGCCCGGCGGCCCCGTCGGAAAATCCGTTGCCCGGCAACACCGCCGGTACGGAACTGGTGAGCGACGATGATCTGCAACAGCTGCGCAACGACGCCGGCCCGTTGGTCAGTGAGTTGATCGTCGCCTACATGGATGAGACCGACGAACGGCTGGTTCGCATCGCGGCCGCGGTGGAGGCCGGAAATCTTGAGGAAATCGCCGCCGATGCCCATGCCATGAAAAGCAGCTCCGGCCACTTTGGTGCGCCGCTTTTGCAGGCCCTTGCCGAGAG
>CAMYNJ010000161.1 GCA_947259795.1 uncultured Alphaproteobacteria bacterium
CTCGCCATCGTTTCCGATATTGCCGGATTGTATGGCGGAACACTGCAACTCGAAGAATCGCCAATCGGAGGATTGCGCACTGTGCTGACGCTGCCCCTCGCGGCAGGCCCGGACCGATCACCACACTAGCTTGGATATATGGTGAATGCCTTCCATCTGCGGCCGATCAGGCGGTATCTTGAATCCGGGCCGCATGAATCCCACATACCGACAAGCGGCGGGGCGCGTGCGCCCGCGGCAACCCGGAGCGCCGTTACGGGCTCCACAACACAGCTGCCCGCTCACAACGGGAAAAAGAGGAGGTGGCTGGACAATGACGAGATTGTCACTGTTCAACAGCCCATTGTTGCTGGGCTTCGATCATTTCGAGCGTGTCCTGGACCGCGTCGCGAAGATGCCGGCCGAGGGTTACCCGCCATACAACATCGAACAGACCGGCGAGAATCGCCTGCGGATCACGCTGGCCGTGGCCGGATTCACCGAAAACGATCTTTCGATCCAGATCGAAGGTAACCAGCTGGTGATTCGCGGAAAGCAGCAGGAAGACGGTGACGCCGATCGGGTCTTTATTCACCGCGGGATCGCGACCCGCCAGTTCCAGCGCAGCTTCGTACTGGCGGACGGGATCGAGGTGGAGGGCGCCGAGTTGGACAACGGTCTGCTCTATGTCGACCTGCTTCGCCCGCTCACCGAGGAGCGGGTCCGCACGGTCGAGATCCGCCCCGGAAACAATAACAGCAAAAGCCTGGAGACCAAGGCATGAGGATGGACATGCTCGAAACAGTTGCCCTGAAAGCACTTACCCAACAGGATCTGGCGGCGCTGGGAATCGGAGAAATCGCCTATTTGCGCCCCGTATCCGTGCAGGGCGAGGAGGTTGTCGCCGTGATGGGTGCGGATGGCCGGCAGATTGGCCTGGCTCCGGATCACGACAACGCCGTCATGGCCGCATTGCAGCATGAGCTGCTGGTCGTGCCCCTGCATTAAAGCGACACCGGGGACCGGTGCCAACAACGGGAATCAGGAGCGGTAATCAGGCGGCGTGACTCGCGGCCGGCTCGGTGAGCAGCGAATAGAGCGCGTCAGCCTCGTCGGAGCCGCGCAGCTTGTCGCAGATCGTACGATCGCGAAGCAGCCGCGACACCCGGGCCAGCGCCTTGAGATGGTCGGCGCCTGCGCCTTCCGGCGCCAACAGCAGGAAAATCAGGTCGACAGGCTGATCGTCGACAGCCTCGAAATCGATGGGTTTTTCCAGCCTGGCGAAAAGCCCATAGAGCCGGCTCAGTCCGGGAAGTTTACCATGCGGGATCGCTATTCCGCTGCCGACGCCGGTCGTGCCGAGGCGTTCGCGTTCAAGCAAAACGTCGAAAACCGCCCGTTCCTGCAGGCCGGTAATCTGCGCTGCGCGCTTCGCGAGCTCCTGCAGAGCCTGTTTCTTGGATGTTGCGGGGAGTCTGGCGACAACGCTCTCAGTGTCGAGAAGTTCCGCGATTTCCATTGCCGCTACTCCCATTGGTTGCACCGGGTGGTTGCACCGGGTAATAAATCCGCGCCGGCGCGCTGAAGGGTCGCGCCATTTCAGGCGTCCTTTTCGTCGTCACGACGATTCCCGCGCGGGTCTACCCAGCCGATATGTCCGTCACCCCGATGATATACCATATTCAGCCCCCCATGCGCACGGTTCCTGAACATCAGGGCTGGCAGATTCGCAAGATCCATTCGCATGACGGCCTCCCCGACCGACAGAATCTCTATCGCGGTCTCCATTTCGGCGATGACGACGGGCTCATCCTTTTCGTCGGAATCCGTTTCCGTTCCGATGTCTTCGCCGGCCAGAACATACTGTTGCGCGGCAAGGGATTCCACGTTTTCCGGACGCTCGCGGTGATGGTCGCGAAGCCGGCGCTTGTATCGCCGCAGGCGCTTGCCCAGATGGTCGCCGGCCTCGTCGAACGCACTGTAGGCGTCGCCGGTCGCGCCGTGGCTCTGAACGATGATGCGCTTGCCCACATGTACCGTGATGTCGACCCGGAAGGTTACGCCCTGGCGTGAGAGCATGACCTGGGCATCCTGCGCATTGTCGAAGTATTTGGCGACGACAGTGGGCAGGCTTTCCTCAACGTGACGACGCCACGCGTCACCAACGTCAAGTTGTTTACCTTTGACGGAAAGTTGCATTCGATAGCTATTCTTGATGTTTTATG
>CAMYNJ010000162.1 GCA_947259795.1 uncultured Alphaproteobacteria bacterium
CAGCAGAATCAGAACCAGCGCCAGCGGCAGGATCGACAATCCGGCCTGCATGTCCCTCCCTCCACTGTATATGTGCGCCGGTCCGGCGCGCTGCGCATCTAAGCGGGCAGGGGGTTGGTCGTCAACCGGGAGCCACAGGCAGAGGGCCCATCGCCTTTACCGCCTCCAGCACGATCGCCGAGCGGATCGAGGCGACGCCGGGCAGTTTCATCAGCCGGTCGAGCACGAAGCGGGAAAAATCGGCGAGGCTGGGCGCAACGACCCGAAGCTGGTAATCCGCATCGCCCGTCACCAGCAGGCATTCCAGCACCTCGGGCAGTGCGAGGACGGCCTCGTGGAAAATGGCCGCCGGATTTTCGCCGTGCCGTTCCAGCGTCACGCTGACCAGCGCCGTCATATCGAGGCCGAGCGCGGCCTGGTCGAGAAGGACCCGATAGCCCGCGATGGCGCCGCTCTGCTCCAGCCGCGCGAGCCGCCTGGAGCATTGCGAGGGCGACAGGTTCACATGTTCCGACAGGGCGACATTGGACAGCCTGGCGTCCTCCTGCAGCGCCCGGAGGATACCGATGTCGAATGAGTCCAGATCAATCATTACACGATAATCGCATATTTAAGGGAAAATGTACATGTATCATGCATATTGAGCTGGAATCATTACGGACAATGCAAGAAAACGCCATTCGATTCGGCCTATCCTGTCACCGTAAATGGTGGGAGATTGAGAGATGGGTTCCGCACATCGTGGCGCGGCTGCGCCGGCTATCGACAGTGTCAATCCAATGGGGACCGACGGCTTCGAGTTCGTCGAGTATACCGCGCCGGACCCCGCCCTGCTGGACAGGCTGTTCAAGCAGATGGGCTTCGTCCGCGCCGCGCGACACCGGTCGAAGGATGTCACGCTGTACCGCCAGGGCGATATCAACTTCATCGTCAATGCGGAGCCCGACAGTTTCGGCCAGCGCTTTGCCGCGGCGCATGGGCCGTCGGCCTGCGCCATGGCCTTCCGGGTCGCCGACGCCGGCCAAGCCTTCCGCCGCGCGGTGGAACTGGGCGCGACGCCGGTCGAGGGCCGGGTCGGGCCGATGGAGGTCAACATCCCGGCGGTCGAGGGCATCGGCGGCAGCCTGCTCTATTTCGTCGACCGCTACGGCGAAGGGGGTTCGATCTACGACATCGATTTCGTGCCGCTGGATGACGCGGCGGACAGCGCCGGCCTGACCTATATCGACCATCTGACCCACAATGTGCGGCGCGGCAACATGGATGAGTGGGCTGGCTTCTACGAGCGGTTGTTCAATTTCCGCGAGCTCAGATATTTCGACATCGAGGGCAAGCTGACCGGGCTGAAATCGCGCGCCATGGTCAGCCCCTGCGGCAAGATCCGTATCCCGATCAACGAATCCGCGGACGACAAATCGCAGATCGAGGAGTTCCTCAGCGACTACCGCGGCGAGGGAATCCAGCATGTGGCGCTGGGGTCGGCCGACATCGCGGCCAGCGTCGAGGCGTTCGCGGCGCGCGGACTGCGCTTCATGGCCCCGCCGCCCGACACCTATTACGAGGGCGTGGATGCCCGTGTCCCCGGTCATGGCGAGAACCTGGACGCACTTAAGCGCTACGGCATCCTGATCGACGGCGCCCCGACCCCGGATGGCGGGCGGCTGCTGCAGATCTTCACCGAGACGGTGATCGGCCCGATCTTCTTCGAGTTGATCCAGCGCAAGGGCGACGAGGGCTTCGGCGAGGGGAATTTCCGCGCGCTCTTCGAATCGATGGAGCAGGACCAGGTGAGGCGCGGCGTTCTGAAAAGCTGAGCCGTTACCCGGCAGGGGCGGGTTGGGCTTCCGCCTGGCGGCGGATCAGGATGTATTCGCGCAGCGTGAACCAGCCGATCAGCAGGGCGCCGGCGGCCGCGACGTAGATGCGGACGGGCTCGAAATAGGTCATCAGCAGTTCCCCGCCGAAGAGCAGCAGCAGGATCTTGTTGCAGACCGGGCAGGCGACGCCCAGGAAGGCGAGGATACCGCCCGCGCCCGCGCCCTTGACCGAACAGAAAGGCCGCCGGATGGCGATATAGACGCCGGAGATCGCGGACATCGCCCCCAGCATGGCGATCTCCCAGCCACCGGCCGGCGTCATGCGCACGAAGAACGGGTTGCCCCACAGCGCCGCCACCGTGCCGAGCAGGACGAAGCTGAGCAGGGCCACGCCGACCCCGGCGGCAATGCGTTTTGGCGTTACATGCTGCATCCGTTCACTCTCAACCCTTCCACCCGGAAAATCTAGCCGCTCTCGGCCTCGGCGGCAATCCTCGCGCCGACGTCGCCGATTTCGACGGCTTTCCCGCCCTTGGCCACGCGTTCCTCCTCCACGGTTCCGGCAGCATGCCATCGATCCTGGCCGACGGACCAAACCATCAACGGAATTTGATCGACTGAATTTGGCCGGATCGCTGGCCGACCGAAAACTCCCCAATTTCGGCGGATTTAACGCCTCTGTGGGGGTGCATAACAGAAAGATACCATCCCTGAAACACCCTAACTTATTGAAAAAACGCGATTATCTTTATTTCGATCCGCTGAGATGTACATAATTTATGTACATCGGGGGGAGTCCGGAGGGCCCCGAACATGCGTCCGCCTCGCGACCGCCAAGCCATAATTAATTGAAAACACAAGATTTTTTTTGCGAACTTCGATCTCGGCAGCCGCTGGCACGGAAGTTGCGCATACTGGTCTTGAGAGCGCATACGCGAACGAGGTGGCGAGATGAACGATACAGCCAACATCCTCATAGTAGATGACGAAGAAGTGGTGCGCCTTAGCCAACTTAGAATCCTGGCGGACGCTCATTGCAACGCGGCGGTGGCCTGGAACGGTACCGAAGCGCTGCAGGTGATGGAGCAGCACCCATTCGACGTCGTGCTGCTCGATCTTCGCATGCCAGGTCTCGACGGCATGTCGGTTCTCAAGACGATCAAGGAGAGATGGCCCGAGAGCGAGGTGGTCATCATTACCGGTTACCCGTCAATCGAGACCGCCAAGGAAGCGGTCAGGCTCGGCGCCTACAACTATCTGGCCAAGCCTGTCAGCCCGGATGACGTTGTCAAAGTCGCCAACGATGCAATGATGAAAAAAAAGTGGGGCCTGCAAAGGGAACGAACGAGCCCGAATTGACCCGTTCGGTTCCGGTGCCGGTTTTCGTCGAAAGACGAATGGCTCCACCCCTCCAGGAAGGAGAATAGTTATGAAAACCTTACACAAAGTTCTGGTGGTTGACGACGATGCGATCGTCGGTCGGAGTTTCGATAGGGTCCTCGCGGACAAGGGCTATGACGTAAGCACCGCCCTCGATGGCGAGGAGGCCCTGAACAAGTTCAGCGGAGAGGCGTATGACGTCGTCTTCACCGACATCAAGATGCCGGGCATGGACGGTCTCGAGGTTGCCAGACGGATCAAGGCGAAGTGCCCCTGGACTCCGGTGGTCATCATCACCGGCTATGGCACCGAAGAGAACGAGGCCGAGGCCAAGGTACTGGGGGTCAACGGCTTTGTCCGCAAGCCCCTGACGCCGGCGATGATCGAAGGCGTCACGCTGAAGGCCCTCAAGGAAAATGAGGCTGCCCCCGTTGCCCAGCCGGAAGCGGCGGTGATCGCCGCGCCACAGACCGAAACGGTCATCATGGAGACCGCGGACGTCGCGGCGGAGCCGGGGGCGCTGAGGAACATCCTGACCTTCGCAGGAAAGGTCAGTCTGTTCGTAGCGGCACCCGTCATCGGGCTGGCCTATGCCCTTCTCCTGCCCTTCTTCGGGCTCGGCGTGCTGGCTTGGATGGGCGTCCGTGCATTAGCCCGTCACACCATGCTGAAGAACATCGCCCTCTTCGCCGCGGCGCCCTTCATCGGGCTGGCCTACGCCCTTCTCCTGCCCTTCGTCGGGCTCGGCCTGCTGGCCTGGATGGGCACCCGGATGCTGATCAAGCAACCCGAGCCGAAGTAGCCGCGAAGCTCGCATACACCGGCAGGCCGCCGCCCCGCGATGGCGGCGGCCGCCTCCAGGGTGGAAGGGACATCCCGGAACGATCTGGTGATTAGGAAGGGAGCAGGACAAATGGCACGCTCCAGGATCGAAGGCCAAGCCGCAAGCGGCCCATCACACGCAAGCCTTGTCACGGCCGCCGTTGCGGTATTTCTGACACTACTCGTCGCGGCATTTCTAACGGCCTCTAGCGCTGTCGGCGCTGATTCCGTAGACGACGAGACATGTCTCGCATGCCACGATTCAGAGGGAATGGAAAAAGATCTCGCGAACGGGGAAACCCTCTCGCTGCATATTCGCGGCGACGCCTTCGCAGACTCGTTGCACGGCTGGGTCGGGTGCGCGGGATGCCACGCAAGTGTCGACCTCGAGACCCATCCCGAAGACAAGACCATAGAGACCCGGCACGCCTATTCCGCTGAATTGTCGCAAGTCTGCTCGGAATGCCATTCGGGCGAAAGCCTGAAGGACGGCCCGGCACACCACGCGCGTGTGTCGACGGCCGCCGGTGGCCCGGCATGCGCCGAATGTCATGACGTGCATGCCATCACGCCGATGTCGGAATGGCGGGCGGGTATCGGGGAAACGGCCTACTGCCTTACTTGCCACGGACAGGCCCTCGATATCCGGTTCGAGAGCGGCGAATCCTTCGAGCTGTCCGTCGATGAGGCGGTGCTCCGCAACTCGGTGCATCTCGACCATGAATGCGCGGACTGCCATAGCGGTTTCTCGAAGGAAGCCCACGAGACGGGGGCCTTTGCGAGCACGCGTGAACATGTCATTGCGCGGGCCGAGGTCTGCCGCGAATGCCACGAGGAGAAATTCGAGCAGTACGAGGGAAGCATCCATGCCGCTCTGCTTGACGGCGGCAACCTTGCGGCCCCGGTCTGCTCGGACTGCCACGGTTCTCATTCGGTCAGCCCCAAGGCCGTTTACGAGACGGTAACCGGCGTGCCCTGCAAGAAATGCCATGTCAACATCTTCGACGCCTATCTGGGCAGCATGCACGGCCAGGCCCGGAGCGTAGTGGGCCACTTCGAAGCGCCGATCTGCGCGGACTGCCACCGCGCCCACGAAGTCGGCGCGGCCGCGGCGGGCAACCAGCTGCGGGATGCATGTCTCGGATGCCATGCCGGTGCCATGGATGCCCACCAGGAATGGCTCCCGAACGCGGCCCTGCATCTCGAGGCAGTTTCGTGCCCGTCCTGCCATGCGCCGCTGGCGCAGCGGCGGGTCGAGCTCAGGCTTTTCGACACCAAGGCACAGATGCCGTTTTCGGAGCCGGGCGACGCGCGGCAGTTCGAAAACCAGATCCGTTCCGCCGACGCGGAAGGCGACGGTCTGGATGCGTTCGAGTTGTGGACCCTGGTCAGGGATATCAACCGCGAAGGAAAGACGCCCGAAATGACGTTACAGGGGCGTATGGGGGTTCGCACCGGTGCAGATGCCCACCGACTGTCCGACAAGGCCGGCGCGGTCAGGGACTGCAGCAGTTGCCATCAGCAGGGCGCCGACCCATTCCAGAGCGTCACGGTGTCCATCGTCGGCCGCGACGGCAGGCCGGTGCGCTACGACGCCGACAAGGAGGTGCTGAGTTCCCTGATGTCCGTGAATTCGGTGAGCGGGTTCTACGCCATCGGCGGAACGCGCATCAAGCTGCTGGACGTGTTGCTCGTCTTCGCGTTCCTCGGCGGGATATCCGTGCCGATCGGGCATCTGACATTGAAATGGCTGTTCGGGAAATATCGGAAGAGAGCGCAGGGGGACGGCGCGTCCCCGGAATCATGATGGTCTCGGCCGCGATGGCGGCGCTCTCAAGTGGTAAGGAGAAATAAAATGCAGAAGCTCTATATCCACCCGCTGCCGGTCAGAATCTGGCATTGGACCAATGCTTCCGGATTCGTTGCGCTGATCCTGACCGGGCTGCAGATCAGGTATATCGGGATGGTCGACCTGATTTCCTTCGAAGTCGCCGTCAACCTGCACAACTGGATCGGCTTCGTCCTTATCGGAAACTTCTTCGTCTGGCTTCTGTTCTATCTGTTTTCGGACAAGATCAGGGTCTATCACCCGGAACTCAGCCCGGCGAATCAATGCGCTGCAGAGCATGTCGTACCAGATCATCATGATGCTCATCGTTCCGGTTCAGTTCTACACCGGGCTGCTGCTGTGGGACGTGACTCGCTTCGCCGGGTCGGTCGCGTTCTTCGGCGGGGTGCGGGTGGTGGACACGGTGCATGTGGTGATCTTCACCTTCTTCGTGTCGTTCATCATCATCCATGTCTATCTGGCAACGCTAGGCCACACCCGCACGGCGCATATCAAGGCGATGTTCACCGGATATGAGGAAGTCGAGGACGAAGCGGCGCACCGTCCGCAGTCTTAAGTCAGGGCGTCCGACTGTTCGCCGGGCCACGCCATGCTGGCTCGGCGATTTTTCTGCCCCGCATCAAGAGGCTTCGGATACGTCGTGGCCCGCTTCGTTGCCGCGGATACGGATGTTGTATTTCTTCATGAGCGCCTGGAAATTGGCGCGCTGCATGCCGGTTTCCTCGGCGCTCTTGGTGACGTTCCAGGCGTTCCTCTTGAGCGCCTCGATGACGAACAGCTTTTCGATATTCTCCACCGATTTCTCGCGGGCGACTTTCTTTATGCGCTTGAGTTCGTCCCCGGTTCGCGGCACCTCGATATCGAGCCGCGGCATCATATCGATGATGCTTACCAGATGCGCCTGCCGGATGGTCTTGTCGGTGGCCAGGATCACCGCGCGTTGAATGGTATTTTCAAGCTCCCGCACATTCCCGGGCCAGTCGTAATTCGTCAGCAGGTTCATGGCGTCCGCAGAAATATCGGTCATTTTCTTGTCCAGATCCGCGGCGAAAACGTTCAGGAAGTGGAAGGCGAGAGGCGGGATGTCGTCCCTGCGTTCCCGCAGCGGCGGTATCTGGATCGGGAAGATATTGATGCGGTAAAACAGATCTTCACGGAATGATCCGTCGGCCACCATTGCCTTGAGATCCTTGTTGGTGGCTGTTATCAGCCGGAAATTGGCGCCCTGGGTCCGGGTATCGCCCACCGCCTTGAATTCCCGTTCCTGGATCACCCGCAGGAGCTTGGCCTGGATCGACAGCGAGATGTTGCCGATCTCGTCCAGGAACAGCGTCCCGTTGTTCGCGACTTCGAACAGTCCCTTCTTGTTGGCCATCGCACCGGTGAACGCACCCTTGACGTGCCCGAACATCTCGCTCTCCAGCAGGCTCTCGTTCAGCGAGTTGCAGTCGACGGGGACAAAGGGATTGTCTTTCCGCAGGCTGTTGTAATGTATGGCGCGGGCGATCAATTCCTTGCCGGTTCCGCTTTCGCCCTGCAGCAGGACGGTGCTGTTGGTGGGCGCGCATTTCGCGATCAGGCGGAAGACGCTCTGCATCTGCGGGCTGGAGCCGATGATATTCTCGAAGCGGTATTTGGAGCTGACCTCTGTCTTCAGGTTGAGGTTTTCCTGCAGCAATCGCCGTCGTTCCAGCGCCCGCTCCACGACCAACTCCAGTTCGTCGGGATCGAAGGGCTTCGGCAGGTAGTCGAAGGCGCCAAGCTTCATGGAGCGCACGGCGGTCTCGATCTGGGAATGCCCCGTCACCATGATGACGTCGACGTCCGGATGCGTCTCCTTCACCCTCTGAAGCACTTCCATGCCATCGATCTCCGGCATCATGATATCCAGGATCAGGACGTCGTAATCGTTCTCGTCGATCTTCCTGAGGGCCTCCCAGCCGTCCTGCACGGCCTCCACGTCGTAGTCCCCGCTGCCGAGGATGCGAAGGCAGCTCTGGACGACGATCTCCTCGTCGTCGACGACCAGTATCCGGGCGCTCATGGGCCGTCTCCGCTGCCATCGCTTTCGGGTTCGCCGGTGGGCAATAGCAGTGGAAGGCAGATGCGGAACGTGGTGCCCTGTCCAACCGTGCTGTCCACCTCGATACACCCGCCGTGAGCCCTGACGATGCCGTGGCTGACGGACAGGCCCAGCCCGGTTCCCTTGCCCACCTCCTTGGACGAGAAGAACGGGTCGAAGATTCGCTGAAGGTCTTCTTCCGGGATTCCGCAGCCGGTATCGATGATCGAGATTTCGACCATGGGCACGGGCTCCATACCGAGATCGCAAATCCGGGGCTCCGCCGACTGACGGCACCGGATGGTGATGCTGCCGTCATCCTCGATGGCATGCTGGGCATTGACGACCATGTTCATGATGACCTGTTCGATCAGGTCGGGCTCGACCCAGACCAGCGGCAGATTACGGTCGACATCCAGTGTGATTTCTATGTTGTGAAGGTGCGCCGGCCGTTCGACGATGCGCACCGTGTTCTCGATGATCTGATTGAGGTCGGCGAATTTCTTCTCCGGCGCCTTTTCGCGAGAAAAATCAAGAAGCCGCCGGATGATCGCGGCACAGCGTTTGGTTTCGCGAATCACCAGATCCAGGTCTTCCGCCTCCGGGCTGCCGTCCGGCACCTTTTTGCGCATCAGATGCGAGAAGGTCAGGATCCCGGTCAACGGATTGTTGAGTTCATGCGCGATGCCGGCCGCGAGCAGGCCGATTGAGGCAAGTTTTTCGCCGCGGGCGGCCTCGGCCTCGGCAATGCGGAGTTCCCGAGTTCGCTTTTCCACCTTCTGCTCGAGCGTGTGGCCCCACTCGCGCAACTTGGACTCGGACGTCCTGAGCGCCGATGTCATGGTATTGAACGAGGTCGCCAGTTGCCCGAACTCGTCCCCGCTGCGGACCGGAATCAACTGTTCCAGGTCTCCCGACGAGAGCCGCTTGGCGCCGCTTTCCAGGTCGCGCAGGGGCACGTACACCATGCGGTGCACGAGGAAGCTCAAGAACAGAGAGGCGACCACGATGAAGCCCAGCGAGATGCCTGCGACTGTAACCGTGTTGGACTGAATTGTCTGGTCGATTTCATCGAGGGAATAGACAATATCCAAGACGCCGAGGATCGACTGGGACTCGTCGTGCTGGTGGCAGGCCGCCGTGTAGCATGACGGCTCGTTGCGGATCACCTCCATGCTGCCGAGCAGCCGTCGCCCATCCGACGTCGGAAAGATCCGCGGCCTCTTGCATGCGGGAATCTGTTCCAGGGGCTGGCGCGTCCGGTGACACTGGCCACACTCTTCAGCCTTTTCAAGGATCGCAGAGCCGATTTCGGGCCGGTAGGTCGAGTGGATGATCGTCCCGTCCTTGCTCAGTATCCGGACCTTTTCGATGTTCTCCTGGTTCCCGACATCCTGGATTATCTGGCCTACGTAAGCGGGCTGATTCTGCAGCATGGCAAACCGCGTGCTTCGCACGATCACCTCGGAGAGCTGATTGACGTGGCCCGTCGCCTCCTGGAGGAGTTCCTGCCGGCTATGCCGCACCACAAGCACGGTGAACAGGAGCATCGCCACCGTCAGGGCGATCGCCAGGAACAAACCGATCTTGAGCTTGAGGGATACCGGGCGCATTCGCTCCTGCACCTCTCTTCAGGTTCCGGAAGCGAGATGAGTTTGCTTTCGTGTCAGGCGAAGCCGGGACACGGGTCGTGGCAAGACATAAATTACCCAATACTCCATGTAAATTAGCAATCTAGCAGCGCGGCGGTAGCGAAGAATTGATCCGAATCAATCTGCGTGCGACCGATTGCCTCGCCGCGCCCGTGTGGCACCGCCGGGTTGCGAGATGCCCGTTTGCGCGGCGGCGGGACCGTCGTCGAAGTTGCGTCGGCACGCCGCCGCTTCCATAGTTCATACCTTGGGCCGTTGCCCGGCGAGCCGGCGGGCCAGCGCCGGGCAACCCTGCCCCACATTGCTCTAATCGCAGCAGTGCTTCTGCAGTTTGTCCCCGATGCTCAACAGGAACATCAGGCTTTTCTGCGATTCCGGTTTCGTCAGCAGCGAGAGGGTCGACAGCAGGCCGCCGGGTGGCTTGGCGTCGGCGGTTTCCCTGACCGCCTCCTCCATGGCGCCGGTGGCGCCCGCCGCGAGTCGCGCGAGGTTATCGCTGCCCAGCGTATTGACCATCTGCTCCCCGAACGAGAACAGCCGCTCGACCATGGGATCGGTCAGGGACGATCTCGTGGCGTGGATGATCGCCACCAGATCGAACAGCGTGTCCAGCGCGCCGATCCGGTGCAGTTCGGTCAGCCGGTCCAGCGCGGTCTGGATCGCGTCGCGCGTGGTCTCGTCGTTCAGCCGGTCCACCACTTCCAGCGCGTTGCAGGCGGTCACCGACAGGCGCTCAACCATCGAATCGGTCAGCGCATCGCGGGCCGCCAGGATAAGCCTTGCGGTCTCATCCTCGGGCATGTTTGCCAGAACCGTTGGTTTGGCCTTTGCTTGTTCTGCCATGATTCCGGCCCCCTTACAGAAGGCCGCGGGCTGACAGCCAGTACAGCCGGTTATAGGCCAGCTTGAACCAGTGCAGCATCTGCGACGGCGGCCCCGGATTCGGCGGGGTCGTGTAATTGAACCAGACATAGGTACCGGTGCTGAGCCCCGTCTCGACGAAGCAGAACACCTTGCCGTCGTAATGGCGGGCCCATTGCCCTTCCGATATCAGCGAGGCCAGGTTGTCGATGATGGTGTCGGCCTCGAAATGGGCGGTGGAGCCGGCCTTCGAGATCGGGATGTTGGTGGTGTCGCCGACCACGAAGACGTTGGTCGAGCCCTCGCGCAGCAGCTTTTCCCTGTCGGTCGGCACCCAGCCGCCGGCGCCGAGATCGGAATCCAGGATCACCTGTGAGCCGGTATGGGGCGGGATGGTGATCAGCAGGTCGTAGGGCAGGGTTGAGCCTTCCTCCGACGTGATGGTCTTGGCCGCCGGGTCGATTTCCTTGGTGTTGAAGAAAGTTTCCGACTTGATGCCGTATTTGTCGAATTCCGGCACCGCCCAATGGGCCACCGGCTCCAGCGAATGCAGCCGGCCGATCGGGTAGGTGTAGGTGATCTCGCTCTTGTCCATGACGCCCTTTTCCTTCAGGTAATCATAGAGCATGAAGGTGATTTCCAGAGGCGCCACCGGACATTTGTGCGGCACGTTGACGTTGACGACGATCTTGCCGCCTTCGAAATTGCGCAGGCTCTCGCGCATCTTGCGGGCGCCGTCCAGGTCATAGAACCAGTGCGCGCCTTCCTCCATGCCCGGAACGGTGTCGGGGCGGATGCGCGAGCCGGTGGCGATCACGACATAGTCATAGTCGTAGCTCTTGCCGGATTCGCATGTCACGCGGTTGTTTTCGACGTCTATGTTCGTCGCCGCGTCGATATTGAAGGTCACTCGATTGTCCAGCACCTTGCGCTGGTTGCGGAACAGTTCAGCCTCGCGGATCTTGCCGAAGGGCACGTAGAGCAGGCCCGGCTGATACAAATGCGTGTCGGTATTGCCGATCATTGTGATGCGGGCCTCGCCCGAGCGAAGCTGCTCGCCAAGCTGCCGGCACAGACCGTTCGCTACGATGGTGCCGGCGAGTCCCCCGCCGACGATTACGATGTGCGTTGCCATTCCTATTTCCTCCCTGGCATTGCGGGCGTTTCAAAACTGCGCCCTCTCGGCCTCACCTTATTGTCTTTTTTTATTTGGCCTTGCGCACGACGATGCTGTCATAGCCCTCCATGTTCTCGACGCCGACCATTTCGTGCCCGACCTTGGCCACCCATTCCGGGATGTCCTTGGCCGAACCCTTGTCCGACGACCAGATTTCGACCTCGTCGCCAACCTCGATCAGCTTCAGGGCGGCGATCAGTTCCATCAGCGGTCCCGGGCAGAAGGCCCCGCGGGCATCGATTTTCGTGCGTTCGGCCATAATCCGGTCTTCTCCCTTTGCTCCCGTTCAGAGCGTTACGAACTGCCCGCCCTCGGCGTCGGACAGGAATTTCGTCAGGCCCATCGCCTCATCGAACAGGCCGTCCACCAGCCGGTTCTCGTCCCAGCCGGAGACGTCGAGCGCCATCGAGCAGACATACATTTTCAGGTCGCCGAGCATCTTTCCCTGCTCGAACAGATTGATCGCATCCGGCACGCCCTTTTCCTTCAAGAGGCCGGAAAAGGTGCCGCCCCTGTATCGCTCGGCAGGCGGCGCATCCTTGTCGAAGGCAAACATGGCATTCATGCTGACGAAAACATGCACCGCCCGGTCCGACACGGCGCCGACCGAGGCCATCATGGCCGCCATCTGGATCTTTTCATGCTCTCCGGAACACAGGAGAATATACAAAGGTTGCGAGGTCATGGGCTTCCTGCGAGTTCGCAATCGCCCATTCTACGCAAAACATTGGGTGGAATAGAGCTACAAAATGTCGCAGCCCGTTCGGCAGTAACTGCCGTGGTTATTTCTTGTTTTTTTTGCCTTTGCCCGACGCCTTCCCGGTTGCCCTTGCGGCGATGTCGTTCATGCCGTCGATCAGCGTCGGGCGTTCCTCGCGGTAGAACAGGCCCAGTGCCGGGGCCTCCGCCCTTGTCGCCTGTTCCATCGCCACCAAGCGGTCGGACGGGTCATGGTCCGCCGGCAGGTCGCGCACCCGGACATCCAGGTTAGCGTAGGTCATCTCGGTCTTGTCGAAGGTGACGCAGGGCGACAGGATATGCAGATAGGAAAAGCCGCGATGGGCGACCGCCTCGGCGATCATGTCGGTCAGATGGTGGGGCCGGCCGGCATAGGCCTGGCCGACCCAGCTTGCCCCATACGACAACAGCATCATCAGCGGATTGAGCGGCCGGTCATGGCTTTCGTACGGCGTCGAGGGCGTGACGAAGCCTTCGACCGAGGTCGGCGAGGTCTGCCCCTTGGTCAGCCCGTAGATGCCGTTGTCGAACACCATGTAGGTGATGTCGGCATTGCGCCGCGCCGCGTGCGGGATATGGCCGCCGCCGATCGCGAAGGCGTCGCCGTCGCCGCCCACCGCCAGCACGGTCAGCGCGTCGTTGGCCACCTTCACCCCCGTGGCCACGGGCAGCGTGCGGCCATGCAGGGTATGGAAGCCGTATGTCTCCATGAAGAAGGGGAAGCGCGAGGCGCAGCCGATGCCGGAGACGATCACTGCATCCTTGAGCGGCACCTTCAGCCGGTTGAGCGCGGTGGCGACGCCTTCGGCCACGCTGAAATAGCCGCAGCCCGGGCACCATGTGGGCAGCGACGAGGAGCGGTAGCGCAGATGCCCGTCGCCACGGACCTCGTTCAGCTTGTCTTCCAGATAGACGGGTTTCAGCGGTTCGGTCATTGCTCTCCTCCCGTCAGGCCGCTTTCGCCTGTGCCAGCCGGCGGATTTCGGCGAGAATCTCCTCCACCTGCATCGGCGCACCGGTCGAGCGGGTCAGTTTCGTCACCGGCCGGCCCAGCGCGCCGGAGATCAGGTTCGCGAACTGCCCCTCGTAATTCAATTCGGGAACCAGCACCGTGCCGCAATCGTCCATGAAGGCCACAATCCGCTCCTTCGGCAGCGGTGACAGCATCACCACCTTCATCGCCGAGCAGCGGATGCCTTCGTCCTGCGCAGCGAACATGGCTTCCAGGATTTCGCCGAAGGTCGAGCCCCAGCCCAGAATGCCGACATCCACCGGCCCCTCGTCGCCGAAGCGCTTGCAGATGGTAAAGTCGGGATGGCTCAGCGCACCGTCCAGCTTCCGGTGACGTTTGGCGTTCATCGCCAGGTGGTTCTCGGGCGCATCGCTGGGTTTGCCGAGCTGGTTGTGCTCCAGGCCGGTCACGGTATGCATGCCGCCTTCCTCGCCCGGAAGGGCGCGCGGACTGATATGATCGTCCGTATCGGCGAAGCGCGGATACTCGCCGTCGCCGCGCCAGGCATCCAGCCCCTTGTTCAGGTTCGGCGCGAAGGGATTGGCGTCCGGCGGGATCACGGTCTCGTAGCGGTTCGACAGATAGAGGTCGAGCAGCACGACCACCGGCGTCTGATATTTCTCGGCCATCTCGAAGGCCTTGCCGGCGGTGCGGTAGCAGCCTTCGACATTGGTCGGCGCCAGCACGATTCGCTGGGCGTCGCCGGCACCGCCGAATACCGCGAGGTTGAGATCCGATTGTTCCGTCTTGGTCGGCATACCGGTTGACGGCCCGCCGCGCTGGCTGACGAAAACCACCGACGGCACCTCGCCCATCACGCCCAGCCCCAGCATCTCGGTCATCAGCGCGAGGCCCGGGCCGGAAGTTGCGGTCGCCGCGCGGGCTCCGGTATAGCCCGCACCAATGGTGGCCGCGATGGCGGAAATCTCGTCCTCGGTCTGCAGCACCCTGCCGCCATGCTTCGGCAGCTCCGCCGCCAGCCGCTCCAGGATCGTGGTCGCCGGCGTAATCGGATAGCCGAAAAAGGTATCCAGCCCCGCGTCGATGCAGCCGCGCACCACGGCCCCGTTGCCGGTCATCATGGTCACTTTGCCGCTATCGCCTTTGCGGACCGGCGGGCCAAGCTGGACGTCGTCCAGCTTGAAGACGCTTTGGCCGACCTCGTAGCCAGCATCGAAGGCGGCCGTATTCTGCACGGTAACGGCCTGGGCCTTGGTGCGGAACTTGTCGGCGATAATCTCGCGAAAGGCCTGGGGATCGATACCGTAGAGACCGGCCAGGTAACCCAGCACCACGATATTTCGCGACCGGGCCGAGGCCGTAACACGCTCGGAGATGCTGCGCACCTGCATCCCGTAGGGCAGCTGGCTGGGTTTGACATGGGCGGTCATGTGACCGCCCTCCGGCAGCCTCGCGATCGGCGAGGACTCATAGATGACGGCGCCGTAATCGCGGACCTCGCCGACATGGGGAATGGCGTAGCTGTCGTCCAGCGAGATCAGCACGTCGGAATGGCGCTTCAGGGAATAGGCCTGTTCCGTGGTGATGCGCACCCGCGAAATGCATTTGCCGAAACCGCGGATTTCCGCCGGGTAGATGTCGAAGGCGATGACCTTGTAGCCCAGCCCCGCCATGGCGCGCTTCAGGATATCGCCGGCGGCGATCGTCCCGTCGCCGGCCGAGCCGATGACCGCAAACTGAATATCCGTGCCGTTCTTGTTCATGGGCCTAATGCTCCCAGAAGGGCGAGGCGATATGCCCTTTCTTGTCGATGCGCAGGCGCTCGTCCTCCAGCCCCTCGAAGGCCTCGTTGGCGCCGGTAACGTTTCGCGCCGCCATCTCGCCCATCAGCCGGACATTGTTCCAGCCGTAATAGAACCTGTAGGCGTTGTCCTCCGCAGACCAGATCTGACAGACGTCGCCGGCGGCCCAGATATTCTTGTCGGTGGTGTGCAGCATGGGATCGACCAGCAGGCCGCGTTCGATATCGACGCCGGAACCCAGCATGAATTCGGCGGTCGGCACCAGGCCGTAGGACGGCATCACGACGTCGCCTTGGACGTCGCCGCCATCGTCGAAGATCACGCGGCGGGCGGGTTTGCCCGCTTCGCCTTCCTCCACCGCGACAGGGTGTACGCCATCCACGACCTCAATGCCCATATGCCCCAGCGCCTGGATGAATCCGTCGCGCTCGTCCTCCGCGATCCTGTGGGGCCAGAAGGTATATTCGTTGGTCAGCAGGACGACCCGGTATCCGGTATCGATCAGGGTGCGGGCAAGGTCCAGCCCGATCATGTCGCCGCCCAGCATGACCAGCGTGCCGCCGGCGGGTAACGCCTTATAGGTGGTCATGGCGGCCTCGAACGAACCGAAGCCGCTCATCAGGCCGCGATAGTCGCTGAGTTCCTCCGGCAGATATCCCTGCCCGCCGGCGCAGACCAGCAGGCGATCGTAATGCATGACCTCGTTATGGGCGAAGGTGATGGTGCGACTGCGGGCGTCGACGTCGGTCACCCGGCTATTGCGGCGAAGCGTGATGCTGTGATCGTCGTAATAGGACAGGGGATGTACCAGGATCTCCCGCCAGTCGTAACAGCCGCGGAACACGCGGGGCAGGTCGTAGCGGTTATAGAAGGGCAGGCTGCCCATGGTGATGATGGTGATGCGGCAGTCCGGGTCGCGCTCGCGCAGCGTTATCGCGGCGCCGTTGCCCGCGCTGCCGTTGCCGATGATGACGTTGTGGATTGCCTCGCCCATGGCTCATATGTCCTGCGTGACGAACTCGTTGCGGGTAATCGTGATGCATTTGGTCGGACAGACCATGAAGCAGGCGCCGCAGCGGATGCATTCGTTATTGTCGATCCAGATCGCGCCGACCTCGTCCCACTGCCGCGTTTCCTTCAACTCGCCATAGGTGCCGTCCTTGCGGATTTCCACACCTTCCACCAGCTTGATGCAATTCTTCGGCGCGACCTCGATGCAGGCGCGGCAATAGATGCAGTTGTCGATGTCGATCTGGTATTTCAGATTGCACAGATAGCAGCGTTTCGACTCGGTCCCGGCCACCTCTTCGCCGTAACCGGTTTCCACTTCGCAGGTCAGCGCTCCGGCCCGCTTGGTCAGGGTGGCCGTCGGCATGTGCTGGCTTTCGATAAAATCGAAGGACCGTTCGCGTAGCGGCCCTGCCACCGGCTCGATACGAACCACCTGGCGACGGCGCTGATGGCCCATCAGCCACTGGTCAATGCCGTTGGCAATACGGCGGCCGTTGCCGATAGCCTCGATGATGGTGGTGGGGCCGGAGACGAAATCGCCGGCGGCGAATATGCCCTTGACCGATGTCTTGCCGCCTTCGCCGGCCTTGACGCTGCCCCAGCGGTCCAGCGCCAGCTTCACATCCAGATAATCATTGACCGTGCGCTGGCCGATGGCGATCAGCAGCGTGTCGCAGGGTTCGGTGAATTCGGAACCCTCTATCGCAATGGCCTGGCGGCGGCCGTTATCGCGCCAGCCGCCCAGCCGGTTCTGCGCGAACTCGACGCCATGCAACGCGCCGTTTTCGTCGACCAGCAGTTCCACCGGCGTGCGCAGGCCCTTGAGGCGGACACCCTCGCGCTTGGTCTCGAATATCTCATCCTTGGTGACCGGGATATATTCTTCGGCCGTGCGGATATGGATGGTAACCTCTTCCGCGCCCAGCCGTTTCGCAACACGCGCGCAATCCAGCGCGGTGAAACCGGCGCCGACCACGGCAACGCGCTTGCCGACCTTCTTCTTCTCGCCCCGATGCATCTCCATCAGGAAATCGAGGCCGTATTCGACGCCTTCGATCGAGGTCGGGTCGTCCCTGCCCACGCCTCCCTTCAGGGGCAGTTTCACCGCCGCCATGCTGCCGGTAGTCAGCAAGACAGCATCGTAATCCTTGCGCAGCCGCGCCAGGGGCGTCTGGCCGGTCCCCTTCCCGATCTCCGCGCCGGTGCGCAGTTCCACGCCCAGCCGCAGCGCGTTGTGCAGCTCTACATGCAGGATGTCGCGCGGCAGGCGGAAGGCGGGTATGCCGTAACGCAGCATGCCGCCGGGGTCGCGCTCGCGCTCGAAGATGGTGACGTCGTGGCCCAGCAGCGACAAATCGTGCGCCGCGGCCACGCCCGCCGGCCCGGCGCCGACGATGGCGACGCGCTTGCCCGACGGTGTGTAGAGGCTTTCGGTAATGCGGTGGCCGACATGCTTCAGGTCGCTGGCCGATCGCTTCAGATGGCAGATATTCACCGGGTCGCCATTGCCCGGTTGGCCATGCCGGCAGACATCCTCGCAGGGGCGCGAGCAGATGCGCCCCAGCACGCCGGGCAGCACATTGGCCTCGCGGTTGATCTCGTAAGCCCGGCCGTAATCCTTTTCCATGATCGCCTGGATATAGGCGGGGATGTTGGTCAAGGCGGGGCAGGCGGTCTGACAGGGGATATTCTCGCGTACCCAGCCGATATCGCGGGGATCGTCGGAATACCAGACCTGGTCTTCACCGGGCGCCGGCCCGGGGCGCACCGCGCGGCTATTCTTGGCCTTGCGCGGCTCAGACATCGCCCCCTCCAATTTCCGGTCGCGCACCCGTCATGTCAGTCTCCCTGCGCCAGCGCGGCCAGATTGTCGATATCGTCACGCAGGGCACGAAAATAATCGGCGACGGCATCGCCGAACAGCGGATCGTCCTCGCCGTCCAGCTGGCCGTCGATTTCGGCCCAGTCCCGATCGGAAAGCACCCGCCGGGCAGCCGGGAACATATGCGATTCCTCGCGCGCGATGTGGTGGCGGTAGCGGCGGATGAAATCGTGGGTCAGTTTCTGCACATGGTCGCGGTCGACCGGTTCTTCCGCCAGGGCGCGTTCGATCAGCTCGGCCAGTTCGCGGGTCGCCTCGGCCAGGCTGCGATGTTCCTCCTCGAGGTCGCCGACCTCGGCTGCAAGGACAGGGTCCCGGCTTCGCAGGATGTCATAAATCAGGTCTTCCTTGGGATGATGAACCGCATCGGGATATTCCAGGCAATATCGCAGGATGGCGCCGATCGTGTCATAATCAGCCGCTCCACCGGCCGTGAACAGAGCAAGTTGCCGGTCGAGAAGATCCAGCAGCCGCGAGAGATCGGCATGCTCCTTATGAAGTCTATTCAGCACTTCCGGCATTGGGCCCGCCTTTCCGCCCGTGGAAATCTGCGCGGGAGTATAGGCGATTGAAGTCCACTACAAATTGACCTGCGTCAACGAAAGCCTTGCGAACAGATCGGCCAAAGGGCGGAAGAGGCAATCCGTGATTTGCCCGGCTAGAGGCGCGGCTAGAGTTTCTCCCGCACCAAACCGGACAGCGTCGCCCTTGCATTTTCCGGTAGCCGCCGCGCGCCTGTGCGGAGCGCCCGAAACCAGACGGGCCCCCGTCCGACCGCTTCGGACCAGGCATCCTCAAGCGCGTTGGGCATGATTTCGGCCAGCGCCTCGACCAGTTCGCCCGCCTGTCGGATGTCCTTTTGCGCCTTCGCCTCCAGCCCCGCCCGCCGGCGGGTTGCCACGATGAGCTTGTGCAGGGCATAGCGCGCTGGCCGGGGTATGCTAACCAGGACACCATAGCGGTAAAGCAACGCGGCGGGTGCCGGGTCGTGGATCAGGAAATCCAGGAACCGGAGCGGTTGGGCATGAACACCGAGCGCCGGAAGCTCCACCGGTTCGTCGCTGTCCGGTCCCTGGTTCGGCGTAAGAAGCTCCAGGCTCATGCCGCTCGACGCCTCGCGCCAAGCTGTCGGCTGCCCCGGGTAAAGTGACGCCCGTTCCTCGAATCGGCCCACCGCGCAGAGGGCATCCTGGATTTTCGGACTAACGTGATCGTCGATAGCGACGCTCACCGGCCGGAACTGGGCGATGTCGATGTCGTCGGTTGTGGCTGTTGCCTCAGCGAGATCGGTGCCCAGCATTGCAGGATAACAGCGATAGGCATGCGTCCCCACAAGCACCGTCCGCAGCCTGAACAGCCCGGCCCGCGACAAGGCCGACAGTGTCTTGCCCGTAAGCAGGTCGGGGGCCGGCAAGCCCGCCTCACGCAGAATTCGAACCAGCTTGCCACGCTCTTTCTCGCGCTCCTTCAAATCCTGTTTTTGCTGCTTGAGCCGGTCCACGCGCGAGCGCATTTCCTCGCTGTCGGGACCCAGATAGCGTTCGACCTGTTTCCGACCGACATGGGTGATCGCATACCAATAGTCGCGGCCCTTGATTGTACGTCTGACGGGATTTCCACCGACATAGTGGATCTCGTCGTCCTGCAGCCGCTGCAGCAATTCCGAGTAAGTAGCCAGGATATTCGTGGCGTAGGCGTGCATCACCAAATTACCCATGCAAAAATATTTGTTGGATGGGTAATTTAGCCATTTTGGAGAGAAATGCAATAATTACCCATGCAAAAATATTTGTTGGATGGGTAATTTTGGCTACGTCAGCCTACGCCCCCCAATATTCCGCCTCACCCACCTCACCGCCCCATTGGGCCGCGGTTTCGGTGAGGAAGTCCCAGATTGTCACGGCGAAGCCGCGGGGGACATAGAGGTCGTAGCCGCCGCCGCGGTGGTGCAGGTTTGCGCCGACCAGATGGATCGCGCCGCCGGCGAAGGCACCTTCGGGGAAGCTGTCGGGGCGCAGGTCGGTGGGCAGGCCGCGGTTTAACAGGTCACGCGCGCGGGGGCCCTCGATGCGAATCACCGTGCGGCTGTGCGACAAGTCGAGTGAGGTTCCCTGTTCCGCGTCGATTCCCATCGCCTGTTGCGCGGTGGCCTCGCCGGCGCGGGTCAGCCACCAGACGAAGGGCTGGACACGCAGCAACGTGCCCTTCGGACCGGCCGCCGATTGCAGCGGGCCGGGCGCGGCGTCGACGCCGACGATGCCAGCCAGCGTCGCACCGACCTCGTCCATCGTTCCCGGCCAGCCTGAGACCTGCCACAGGCCGGCATCGCGGATCTCGCGCAGGGTGACGCCGGGGCCGTCCGTGCCGATATCGCCAGCCGGGCCGGGCTGGTAGTGCGTTGCCAGGGCCGATGTTCGCTCAAGCATGCATCCTGCTCCCGTCCGGATCGATGAAATGGGTGGCGGTGATCTCGACCTCGGTATTGCCGCTGCGCACCGGATCGGCATGGATCGCTGTCTTGCCGCTCCAGGCCTCCACCCCGCCGCGGATCAGGCCGAGGCCGATCCAGTGGCCGAGTTCGGGGCTGTAGGTGACCGAGGTCACCCAGCCCTCGCCATGGCCGCTGAGCCTGTCCGGCGCATGCAGCAGCGCGCCGGCGTAGAGCCGCCGGGTGCGGTCCTTCGGCACGATGCCGACCAGTTGCGGGCGGTCGTCGGTCATCAGCCCGGGCCGCTTGCGCAGCACATTGCCGATGAAGGGCTTCTTCGTGGACGCCATGCGGTCGAGATGGAGATCCTCCAGCGTCGTGCGGCCGTCCAGTTCCGGGCCGGCGACATGGCCCTTCTCGATACGAAGCGCGCCCAGCGCCTCGGTCCCGTAGAGGATACCGCCCAGCGGTTCGGCCGCCTGCCAGACGGCGTCGCACATCGCCGCGCCGTAATCCGACGGCACATAGGCCTCCCAGGCCATCTCGCCCGAGAAGCTGATGCGCGCGACGCGGCATGGTGCGCCGCCGATATGGCCCTCGCGCACGCCCATGAAGGGGAAGGCCTCGCTGGACATGTCGATATCCTCGACCGCCGCCTCCAGCACCTGGCGCGCCTTCGGCCCCGCCACCGCCAGCCCGGCCCATTGCTCGGACACCGTGGTGACCCGCACGCGCAAATCCGGCCAGCGGGTTTCCAGCAGTTCTTCGAGGAAGCCCATCACCTTGGCCGCGTTGGCGGTGGTGGTGGTCATGAAGAAATCGCTATCGCTCAGCCGCCATGTGGTGCCGTCATCCATGACGATGCCGTCGTCGCGCAACATGATGCCGTAGCGCGCCCGGCCCACCGGCAGCTTGCCGAAACCGTTGACATAGACGCGGTTCAGGAATTCCGCCGCGTCCGGCCCCTGCACCGCGATCTTGCCCAGGCTGGTGACGTCGCAGAGGCCGACCGTTTCGCGGACCTTCGCGGTCTCACGCTCGTAGGCCGCCGTCAGATCCTCGCCTGGCGCAGGGAAATACCAGGGGCGCTTCCACAGGCCGGCGTCGATCATCACCGCGCCGTGTTCCATATTCCAGTCATGCATCGGCGTGTAGCGCGTGGCCCGGAAATGCTCGTCGCAGCCGCGCCCGGCCAGCGCACCCAGCGACACCGGCGTATAGGGCGGGCGGAACATCGTCGTGCCGGTTTCTGCGATCGTCTTGCCGGTGGCCTTGGCCATCAGGGCGAGGCCGATGACGTTGCCGACTTTGCCCTGGTCGGACGCCATGCCCAGCGTGGTGTAACGCTTCAGATGCTCGACCGAGACATAGCCTTCCTGGTGGGCGAGGCGGATATCATCGGTCTTCACGTCATGCTGGGGGTCAACGAAGCTCCTCAGCTTGCGGCCCTTGACGCGGACCTCCCACAGGGGATGGATCGGCCGGTCCCAGCCGCCCGGCGCCGGAGCCTGCTCGTCTAGTGCGGATTTACCGAGGTCGCGCGCGGCGGCCGCTCCCGCGGCCCGGCCCGATTGCGCGCAGTCTTCGCTACGCCAGACGCCCGCGGCGGAGCCCGCCACCCGGATCGGCTCGGCGCATTCGCCGGGCAGGAAGGTCGCGAGACTTTCGTCATAGACCGGCCGCGCGCCGCGGTGGGACAGCAGGTTCACGACCGGCGTCCAGCCGCCCGACACGGCGACCAGGTCGCAGTCGAGCCATTCATCGGCGCGAATCGTGGCGCCGGAGCGGCGGCCGATCTGCAACTTGCCGATGGTCCCGCGCGCTGCCGCCTCGACGGGAACGCAGTTCGTCATGATCTCGATGCCGGCAGCCCTGGCCCTGGCGGCGAAATCGTCCGAGGCGCGCTCGCGCACATCCAGGATCCGGGCCACATCGACCCCGGCGGCGGCCATGTCCAGCGCCGAATGATAGCCGCTGTCATTGTTGGTGGCTACGATCGCGCGCCGGCCGGCGGCAACACCGAAGCGGTTCGCGTAAATGCGCGCGGCGTTGGCCAGCATGATTCCGGGCCGGTCGTTGTTGCCGAAGGCGACGCTGCGTTCCAGCGCGCCCGTGGCGACGATGGTTCGCCGCGTCCGCAGGATCCAGAATCGCTCGCGCGGCAGGTGGGGAGACGGATCGGCCAGATGATCGGTGACCCTCTCGGCCAAGCCGGCCACGCCACCATCGTACAGGCCAAAGACGGTGGTGCGCGGCATGATCTGCACATTGCCGGCGGCCTGCAGCGCTTTGAGCCGCGCGGCGCGCCAGTCGGCGGGGGCCTCGTCGCCGATGCCCTCGGTCTCCGACAGCAGCGACGGGGCAACCGCGAAGTCCTGCTCCGCCAGGATCACGTGCAGCCCAGCCTCTGCGGCGACGCGTGCGGCTTCCAGTCCGGCCGGGCCGGACCCCACCACCAGTACGTCGCAATGGGCATGCGCGATTTCGTAGGAATCGGGGTCGGGCTCGCGTGAGGCCTCGCCCATGCCGGCAGCGCGGCGGATGATCTTCTCATATTGCATCCAGGCCCAGGTGCCTCGCCCCGGACCCATGAAAGTCTTGTAATAGAACCCGGCGGAGAAGAAGCGCGCCAGCAGGCCATTGAGGGCGTTGAGGTCGAAGCGCACCGACGGCCAGGCGTTCTGGCCGTACGTGTCCAGCCCGTCGAACAGTTCCAGCGTGGTCGCCCGTACGTTCGGCGTGCGCCGCGCGCCGGAACCAGTGGTGATCAGCGCGCCGCCTTCCTCGACCCCCGCCGACATCACGCCGCGCGGGCGGTGATATTTGAAGCTGCGGCCGACGATGCGTACGTCGTTGGCCAGCAGGGCGGAGGCCAGCGTGTCGCCGGGATGGCCTTCGTAGCGCGCACCGTCGAAGCTGAAGGAAAGGGTCCGCGAGCGGTCGATGGCGCCGCCTTGCCCCAGGCGATTGATCTGCCTGCTCACTTCGCGGCCTCCTTCTCCAACTGAGCCTTGACGCCCGGATGGGCGGGCTCGGCGGAGAAGATTTCATGGGTCATGGTATCGCGCTCAACGACGATCCACATGCGGCAGCCGTAATTATGCTGCCAGAGTTCCTTGTGCGGCCCACGCGGGTTTTCGCGCAGGAAGACGGCCTCGTACCATGCTTTCTCGTCGGTCGAGTCGATCTGCGGATAGTCGACGCCGGCGTCGCCACCATAGGAAAATTCGGTATGGTCCCGCTCGCCGCAGAAGGGACAGGGTATGCGCAGCATCTATCCGGCCCCTTTCAATGCAGTTTCGGCACCGGCCCGGCGCCCTTTTCGTCGATCTGCAAGCCGCGTTCGAAGCGGTCCAGCGTGAAGGCCGCGTTCAATTCATGCGGCGCGTCGTTGGCGATGGTCGAGGCAAAACACCAGCCCGAGGCCGGGGTCGCCTTGAAGCCGCCGTAACACCAGCCGCCGTTCAAATAGAGCCCGTCTATGGATGTCTTCGAAATGATAGGCGTGCCGTCCATCGACATGTCCATGACGCCGGCCCACTGGCGCAGCAGCCTTATGCGCTTGAGGCAGGGCATCAGCGCCACCGCGCAGCCCGCGACGTCTTCGTAGATCGGCAGGTTCCCGCGCTGGGCATAGGAATTGTACATGTCCAGGTCGCCGCCGAAGACCATGCCGCCCTTGTCGGACTGGCTGATATAGAAATGCCCGCCCGGCAGCGCATAGGCGACGACGTAGTCCAGCAGCGGTTTCAGCGGCTCGGAAACGAAGGCCTGCAGCTTGTGGCTTTCGATCGGCAGCCGCCCCATCCCCGCCATGGCGGCCAGCCGGCTGGTATTGCCGGCCACCGCGAGGCCGACCTTGCCGGCCTTGATAACGCCGCGCGTGGTCTCGGCGCCGCTAACCCGGCCGCCCTCTCGCAGGACGCCCGTGACCTCGCAGTTCTGGATGATATCCACACCCAGGCTGTCGGCGGCCCGCGCATAGCCCCAGGCAACCGCATCGTGGCGCGCGGTGCCGGCGCGCTTCTGCAGGATGGCGCCTTGAATCGGGAAGCGGGCGGTATCGGAGAAATCCAGATGCGGCACGCGCTGGCGCACCTGGTCGCGGGTCAGCATCTCGGCATCGATGCCATTCATGCGCATGGTGTTGGCGCGCCTGGCCGCCGCGTCGCGCGCCGGCGGCGAATGGAACAGCACGATCTGGCCGCGCTGGCTGAACATGACGTTGTAGTTCAGCTCGTGGGAAAGTTGCTCCCAAAGCCGAAGCGAGAACTCATAAAATTCCGTATTGCCCGGCATCATGTAGTTTGAGCGCACGATGGTGGTGTTGCGCCCGACACTGCCGCCGCCGAGATAGCCCTTCTCCAGGATCGCGACGTTGCGGATGCCGTGTTCCCTGGCGAGATAATAGGCGGTCGCCAGGCCGTGCCCGCCGGCGCCCACGATGATGACGTCATAGCTATCCTTCGGCTCCGGGTCGCGCCAGGCGCGGTCCCAGCCCTTCTGGCCGGTCAATCCGTTCCTGATCACACTCCACGCGGAATAGCGCGTCATGGGGGCACTCCCTGCTTCATCAACCGGCAAACCGAAGCCGGTAAACCCGACTAGGCGCGCATGCCGATTCCCATTTGTCCGCCAACGCCATAAATGCGCCGGATACCGCCAAGCCTATTTCCAGGCGAAGGCGGGGTCGTCGTAATGGGCGACGCGGGTATCGCGGCCCAGCAGCGCGACCTCGCGGAACTGGTAGAGCATCGCCGCGGTCGGGGCGAAGACGCGATGGCCGAGCGTCGCTAGCGGTGCGGAGAGGATGGGATGATCGTCGGGGCCGGTTTCGAAATGAGGGATGTCGGGGCTGAGAAGGTCGGCGAGCGGAATATGGTAGACCTGATCGACTTCGTGGCGGTCGGGATGGATCGCGCCGACCGCGCTGCCCCAGACCACGACCGGCGTGATACGGAAACCGGATCGGGTCGGGTAATCGTCAAGCGTCCCGACGATCCGATCCTCGCCCACTGACAGGCCAAGCTCTTCCTCCAGTTCGCGCAGCGCCGCCGCGTGCGCCGTCTCGCCCTTGTCCAGCCGGCCGCCCGGCAGGGCGTATTGCCCGCCATGGCGCCGCAGCCCGGCGGGGCGCGTCGTCAGCAGCAGCGCCGCCTGGCCGCTATCGCCTTCGACAATCACGATGGCCACCGCCGCCCGCCGCAGCGATTCGTCGCCGATGGGCCGCCGTTCGAAGACGGAAAGCTTCCGCTCGATGTCCGCGCGCAGGTGGGCATTGAAGAAAAGATCGACCATGGTTCCCCGGTTCTCTTCGCCTGTCCTAATGGACCTGCCCCGGCCGAGCGGGTCAAGCGCCGCCTTCGCGATAATTCCCTTCCCGTGTGGCCGCGCCTGATGTTCAATGGGTCGTGCGGGAACCAGTCACGGGGGAAACAGCCTGTCCATGTCCTATGCCGGAATGACAGATATCGACGCAGCGGCGTTCAACCGAATCGTCGATCTGCGCAGCGATACCGTGACCCGGCCCGGCGAAGGCATGCGCCGAGCGATGGCGGAGGCGGAGGTCGGCGACGACGTCTATGGCGAGGACCAAACCGTCAATGCGCTGGAAGAGAAAGTCGCCGCGTTGCTGGGCAAGGAAGCCGGGCTGTTCGTGGCCAGCGGCACCCAGAGCAACCTGACCGCCCTGTTGAGCCACTGCCAGCGCGGCGAGGAATATATCGCCGGCGAGACCTATCACGTCTTTGCGGAGGAGGCCGGCGGGGCCAGCGCGCTGGGCGGCATAGCGGCGCATCCGCTGCCGATCGATGCGCACGGCGCAATCACGCCGGACCAGGTCGAGTCTGCGATCAGGCCGGACGATTTTCATTACCCGGTCACGCGGCTCGTCTGCCTGGAAAACACCATGTACGGCCATGTCCAGCCGATCGCCGATCAGCAGGCCATCGCGTCGGTGGCGCGGCGGCACGGGCTGTCGGTCCATCTGGACGGCGCGCGGCTGATGAATGCGGCGGTGGCGCTGGGCCAGCCGCCGGCGGCCGTGGCGGCTTGTGCGGATTCGGTATCGCTCTGCCTGTCGAAAGGGCTGGGCGCGCCGGTGGGATCGGTGCTTTCCGGGACGAAGGACTTCATTGCCCGCGCCCGGCGCATTCGCAAGATGCTGGGCGGCGGCATGCGACAGGCCGGCGTTCTGGCGGCCGCCGACCTTTATGCGCTGGAAAACCATATCGACCGCCTGGCCGACGATCACGCCAACGCGAAA
This sequence comes from uncultured Alphaproteobacteria bacterium, assembly GCA_947259795.1. GTDB lineage: Bacteria > Pseudomonadota > Alphaproteobacteria > UBA8366 > JADFVY01 > JADFVY01. The sequence continues at coordinate 26,720 of CAMYNJ010000162.1, forward strand.
CGACTGGCCGATGGGCTGGCGAGGTGCAAGGGCCTGGAGATCGAGGCGACCGAAACCAATATGGTCTTCATCGCCCCTCGCGAAGAAGACCTGGAACCCCTGCGCGCCCACCTGGCCGCCCGCGGCATAATCATCGCCGCCCAGCGGCCCAGCACCCGGCTCGTTACCCATCTCGACATCACGGCTGAGGATATCGAACGCACGATCGAGGCGTTCGGGGCTTTCTACAAGGGATGACGGTGGGGTCTCAGGCGACCTGCTAGAGATACCCGCGGAGGATTTTCGCGATCCGCTGGGGCGGCAGGGTGGCGGGCAGCAGGGACAGGGGCTCGCCGCCGTGGCCCATCAGATAGATCAGCGTCGTGTGCTCGAAAAGGCGCTCGAATGCGCCGGGATCGGCGACGCGCTGCGCGGCGATTCGGAAATCGGCGCGGACCTTCGCGATGTCGGCATCCTTACCGGTCAGCCCGACGAAGGAGGGGTGGAAATTGGCGAGATGGGCGGCCATGCGGGCAGGTGTGTCGTGCTCCGGGTCCACGGTAACGAACAGCGGGACGACCGATTCCGCCTGCGAAGCCAGTTCGTCCAGCGCGGCCGAGATCGTCCCCAGTGCCATCGGGCAGGCATGCGGGCATTCGGTATAGCCGAACCAGACCAGTTTGAGCCTGCCGTCGAACTCGTTGCTGCTTCGGGTCTCGCCGCGCTGGTCAACCAGCGTGAAATTCCCGCCGATAGCCAGCGGAAGCGGTTCCGTGGCGGGCGCCGGGCCCGCCACGGCAACCAGGAACGCCATGCCGGCGACGCTCCGTACAACAAAACTTCCAATCACTTGCCGGTACCCAGCTTGCCGTCGCGTTCGATGACCTTCATCACGGCGGGATCGTTGCGGAACCATTGCTGGGTGGTCTTGCTTTTGGCGTCGACGCCGTTGGCCTCGGCCCACTGGCCGGCGAAGCGGTTGGCGCGTTGCCATTTGCCGTCCGGCGCTTCGCGCACGAACTGCAACGCGAAGACCTTGATGCCACGGTTGGTCGAGAACAGCCCGTCGGCGGTCACCTGTTTGCCGCAGAATTCCAGCAATTCGACGGTCGCGCCGGCGAAAGGCACGACATTCTTCAGCGGCAGGATCAGTTCGCCCTCGCCGGTCAGGAGGCCAAGCTGGCGCTTGCCGCCGCCGCATCGATCCGGGCAATCGCCGGTCAGTTCGCACAGCGCATCGACGACCTTCGCCTCGAAACGGGTCTTTTCCTCTTCCGGCAGGCCCCAGGATTCGGCGGCGAGCGCGCCGGCCGTCCATGCGGCGGACAGAACCAGGGTAAGAATCGCTATTATCGCTTTCATGACTACTCCCCGAACGGCTGGATGCCGTAGTCTTCATCGGTCATGTTGACGATGCCGTGGTCCTCGACCAGGCGGTCGGCGACAAGGTAGTGCATGCCGTCGCGCTCGAACGCCTTGCCCTCCAGCACCACGTGATGGGTCTGCAGGTCCAGCAGCGCCGGATCGGCCACCGACTGGCCGTTGCCCTGGAAGGAAAGCAGGATATAGGGCGTGCCGTCGTCCGAGAGGATGCCGACGGGAATGCCGCCGGCCGCGCACCAGACCGCGCATTGATGATGGGCGGTGCCCAGCGGGTACATGATCTCGGTGAGGTAGCACCAGCTGTCGATGATCTCGCCGGTGACCTTTACGGTATCCGCGGCCGCGTGCCGCTTGTCGGCGTACGCGCCGGACAGGGGGGCCGCGCAGAGCGTCGCCGCCAGCAGGGCCGCGAACAGATTTCGCTGTTTCATTCGATCTTCCCTGAAAAAAATGCGCCGGCGGGGTTGATGCCCGAAGGGCGGCCGCCGGCGCATTCGTGGACAGTCTGGTCCGCTATCCCTGGCTCAGTTCGCCGCGCAGGGGTTGCAGGGATTCTTGGCTGCGCAGGGGTTGCACGGGTTGGCGGCCGCACAGGGGTTGGCGGCCGCGCACGGGTTGCACGGATTCGCCGCCGCGCAAGGGTTGCACGGTTTGGCTGCCAGGCAGGGATTGGCGCAACAGGGGCTGCAGGGGTTCTGCGCGCAGGCCGAGCAAGGGTTGCACGGGTTGGCGCCGGCCGCGATCGACGCGCCGGGCGCGGCCATGGCCATGGCGGCGGCGGCGACACCGGCGGCGAGGGCGGTCTTGAACTTGCTGTCGTTGATCGGCATTGGTTTTCTCTCTTCCCAGTATGTTGAAACGGACAGGGTCGTCTCCCTGTGGAAAGAACAATAGCCTTGCCACCGTCACGGGATCATCCCGCAAATATCACGAAACCGTCCCGGCGGGGCCGAATCCGTTCACATTCGCGCGAGCGAGTTGTCCAACTGTGTGGAATCGGCTCCGGCCCGGCGCAAGCGGGGACAATCAGGACGCGAGTGGGAGACGGAAGGAGAAAGCGGCGCCGTGGCCGGGCGCGCTTTCGACCTCGATGCGGCTGTCATGGAGCTGCAGGATGCGCCGGGTAATCGCCAGGCCCAGACCGGCGCCCTCGGGCGCGTCGGCGCGGGATTTCTCGACCCGGTAGAAGCGCTCGAAGATGCGGTCCCGGTCGGCCTCGGGGATGCCGGGACCGGTGTCGGCGACGCGCGCCTCGATGCCGTCGGCGCCGGCAACGAGCGAGAGCGAGATCTTGCCGCCCTCGGGCGTGTATTTGATGGCGTTTTCGATGAGGTTTTCAAGCACCCGTTCGATCAGCCCGATATCGGCCTGCACGAAGGGCGCATTGGCGGGCATGTCAAGCTCCAGCGTCATGTTGCGGCGCTCGGCCTGGAGCTGGAATTTCTGGGTCACGTCCTGCACCAGTTCGGGCAGCGAGAAGGGCTCGAAATTCAGCCGCGTGCCGGTCGAATCCAGCATGGTCAGTTCGAACAGCTCGGTCACCAGGCGGCCGAGCCGGTCGCCCTGGCGCGCCGCGAGGTCGAGATATTTGCGCTTTTCCTCTGCGCTGAAACTGTCTTCCTTCATCAACAGGGTTTCCAGATAGCCCTGCAGCGAGGCCAGCGGCGTACGCAGATCATGCGAGATGTTGGCGACCATGTCGCGGCGCGCCGCATCCGCCTGGCGCAGCTGTTCGATCTGGTCGGCAATGCGCTGCGACATTTCCTCGACGGTCACGCCCAGCCGGTCGATCTCGTCGCCGCCGCGGCGCCAGCCGGCCAGCTTCATCGGCGATTCGAAACCATCGTCGCGGAACCGGTCGACCGCTTGCGTTAGGCGGCGCAGGCGTCGGGTCAGCCAGGCGAAGGAGAACATGCCCGCCGCCAGCGCCGCCAGCAGCCCCAGCCCGCCCGCGAACAGCGCCAGCCGCACGATCAGGCTTTCCGAAACCATGCCCGCGACGGAATCGTATTTTTCGCCACCCAGCACGACATAGAGATAACCCGCCAGCACGTCCCCGTCCTTCACCGGGGCTGCCGTAAAGGGTTTCTGCGCTTCGGCGTTACGCGGATCGTCGCCACGCAGCGGCAGCATGTCGGGCCCCGCGAGCCAGGCCCGCACCGGCGCCAGATCCACCCTGTCGCGCTTCACGCGGCCGGACTCGGCCGAAAAAGCCAGGATCGCGCCCTCGCCGTCGAGCAGATAGACCTCGATCCGCGGGTTGATGACCATCAGCTTGTCGAACAGGTCTTTCAGGGCCGGCCGGTTGACCTCGCCGCCCTCGATCAGCGGGTAGGCGTCGGCGATATACTGCGCCAGCGGCGCGTTGAGGCTCTGGTCCACCTCTTCCTGATAGAGCCGGGTCGAGGCCAGGGTCAGCGCAACCCAGGCGGCGCCGGTGACGGCGAGGATCGCGATCAGGGCCAGGGTCAGCTTGGCCGACAATGTCCGGGGCATCATCCGGTTCCCGTCGCCCGTTCGGCTGACGCGGCGCCCGGCCGGTCATTGAACTTGTAGCCCACGCCCCAGACTGTCAGCACATATTCCGGATTTGAGGGGTCGCGCTCGATCTTGGCGCGCAGGCGGTTGATGTGGGAATTGACGGTATGCTCGTAGCCATCATGGCCATAGCCCCAGACCAGATCCAGCAATTGCTGGCGCGAATAGACGCGGCCCGGATTCTGCGCGAACTGCATCAGCAGGTCGAATTCCCGCGCGGTCAGTTCCACCGGCTCGCCCCCGATCGCCACGGTACGCTTGTCCGGATCGATCACCATGACCCCCGCGGTTACCCGCGTCGCGCCCTCGCCGTCGGGCTTCGGGCCCAGCGCTTCCAGCCGGCGGAAGATCGCCTTTACCCGCGCGATCAGTTCGCGGATGCTGAAGGGCTTGGTCAGGTAGTCGTCGGCGCCCATCTCCAGTCCGACCACGCGGTCGACCTCGGACGATTTGGCGGTCAGCATCAGGATCGGCGTATAATGATCGCCGGCACGCAGGCGGCGGCAGAATTCCAACCCCTCCATGCCCGGCAGCATGAGGTCCAGGATAATCAGGTCCCAGCCGCCGGCGGAGGCGAACTCGTAGCCGCTGTTCCCGTCGGCGGCCAGCTGCACCTCGCAATCCAGGTCGCGCAGATGCAGCGAGACCAGCTCGGCGATATCCTTGTTATCCTCGACAATCAGTATTCTTCGCGACACGGGCGATTCACTCTCACGGTTCGGGCCAGTATATGGTGGCGCAGCATAACGTGAGGTTATCACGAATTCGTCACGAGCGCGCGGCGGCCTCCGCCGGGGTCTCGGCTTCGCCCGCCTTCGCGGTCAGCGCCTCTTCGACCGGCTTAAACTTCAGGCTGAGATCGGGGTCCACGCCGTATACGGTACCGTTCGGCACCTCGACCCAGGGCTCATCGGTGATCGGCTCGGACGCGATCTCGATGCAGCGATAGCGGACGTCATGGGCATGATGCACATGCGGCTCATTGCAGATCGGGCAGAGATGCACGCCGTCGCGCTCCACATACCAGAGCGTCCGGCCCAGCCGCGAGCCGGCCAGATGGCCGCCGTTGGTCCACAGCACGTTGATCCCGACCGGCTTGCCCGGCGCCGCCTCACGGCACCAGTCGACGAGCTGGTTCAGCCCGTCATGGAGAATATCCATCAACCGCCTTTCCGGATTCCGGCCCCACTGGCTGAGGAGATAGCGGAAGATATGCTCGCTGTCGGTGCGGCCGCCGATTTCGTTGCGGTGCTCAGGCGTGATTTCCGGCAGCATCAGTTCGCGAACCTCGGCGAAGTTCGGCAGGGTGCCGTTATGGGCGAAGGCCCAGTGCCCGTGAATGAAGGGGTGGGTGTTCTCCAGCCCCGGCGGGCCGACGGTGGCGCGCCGTACATGGGCGATCACCGCATGGGAATAGACCAGGGCCGCGGCCTTCCTGAAATGCTCGCCCTTCCAGGCGGCCCAGGCCTGCTTTTCCAGATAGGGCACGCCGTCGGGATAAGCCGCAATGCCCCAGCCATGGTCGTTGGGCAGGCCAGCCAAGTCTTCCCGGCTCTGGGCCATCAAGGCGTTCTGGGCATGGACAAGGCTGCACTCGACCCGGGTCGGTTCGTTCGCACAGAAACCGTATAGTCGGCACATTGTTCGTTTCGCATCCGGTTCCGATTCCGTTCACCCTACTCCTTTTTGCAGGCCGCCACGATGATCGAGGTCAAAACCGGATCGCCTCGCCTCCTGCTCCGATATCGATAAAGTATGATTGTTTTTACCCGCGTTACTGGTATAAACAAGGGACGCGAAAACAGCGGAACGACGAGCCGAAAACGAGGCCGGGGCGAGAGGGGAAAAATGCTGGCGCTGATCGATATCATTCTGCCGGTCTTCGGCATCACGGTCTGCGGCTATGTGGCAGGCCGCATGGGTCTGCTGGGCAAGGACGGGATCGATGCGCTTAACCGTTTCGTCTATTATTTCGCCCTGCCGGCGCTGCTGTTCATCCTGGTGGCGCAGGCCCCGCGCGAGCGACTCTTCTATGCCAATTTCCTTTACGTCTGGATCGGCGCGCTGGTCATCACCTATGGGGTGACAGCGCTGATCAGCCGCTACATATACCGCGACAGTCTGTCGATCATGTCGATGCGCTGCATCAATGTGACCTTCGCCAATTGCGGTTATATCGGCATTCCGCTGGCGATCAGCGCCTTTGGCGATGACGGAGCGCTGCCGGCGGTACTGGGCGTCACCATCCTGGCGGTTTTCGTGATGAGCACGACGATCTTCCTGATCGAGACCGACCGGAGTCGCCTGGCGGCGGGACAGGCCGTGTCGAAGGCGAAGATCCTGCGTCAGATCGCCATGGCGCTGCTGAAGAACCCGATCACCATTCCGGTCGCCATCGGCGTGATGGTTCCGGCATTCCGGGTCACCCTGCCCGAGGTGGTGGTGGATTTCTGCAAACTGCTGGGCGGCGGCGCGATCCCGGTGACGCTGTTCTCGCTGGGGGTGTTCATCTCGCAGCAATCGTTGAAGCATGTCGGCCGGCAGGCCGGCCTGCTGACCTTCCTGACGCTGGCGGTGCATCCCTTCGCCGCCTGGGTGCTGATCGAAACCCTGTTCCCGCTGGAGCCCATCTGGGCGGCCTCCACCGTGATGTCTGCGGCCATGCCGGCCGGCGCTACCGCCTTCGTCATCGCCCAGCGCTACCAGGTGTTCGTGGCCGAGACATCGGCCAATATCCTGCTGTCCACGGTCCTCTCGGTCGGCTCGGTATCGGTGCTGCTGCTGTTGCTGGGCGCGGCCTGACTTCGCCGGCCGCGGGCAGCAGAGACACTTGCCGTTATATTCGCGGTATGGTAGTATTTTACTTACAATAAAACTATCTTTGAGTTCTTGTCCGGAGAAGGCGGAATGAGCGAAAGAATGGCGGTTACCCGCCGCGTGCGGGACTTTCTGGCGGATGATTTCGCCGCGATCGATCCGGAACTGCCGCCGCTGCTGGCGGTGCTGAACCGGCGGCGCATGGCCGACTGCTGGCACAAGCATGGCAGCTTCCGCGACCATCTTATCGGCGTCTACCGTATCCTCGCCCTGTGGGGCCAGCCGCGCGAGGCGCAGTTGCTGGGCCTGCTGCACAGCGTCTATTCCAACGAGTATGTCGACCTGTCCCTGTTCGACGCCGAAGGCGGGCGCGGCGAGCTGGTGTCGCTGGTCGGCGAGGAAGTGGAATCGCTGATCCATTCCTTCTGCACGATCCCGCGCAACGAATTCGCCATCGCGCTTTTGCAGCGCGACGATATTCCCGCCGACGGGCTGGTGCTGACCGACACCGATGGCGAATATTTTCCGCTCGACCGACGCCAGGTCGCCATCTTCCTGGCCGTCACGCTGGCCGACCTTGCCGAGCAATGGTTCGCCTGGCAGGACCATGTCATGGCCGGCTATCCGCATGTAACCTCCGGCCGGCCGGCCGGCGGCGACTGGAGCATGGTGGTGTGGCCCGGCCCGATGCGCCCCAGCATGACGAACTGGAGCCTGCTGTCGCGGCTGGCCCGTCACATGCCGGCGCTCGGCCTGCCCGTCCCGCCGATCTTCAACCTTTGCACCGCCGAATTGTCGCCCGAGGACGAGGCAAGGGCGGTCGCGCTATATTGGGAAGCTGCGAGTAGCCAGACTCGACCGGCATCGCGCGACCTGGTCGCCAAGCTGCTGGAAGCCGCGATCGAACATAACCCATGGGCCGCCGAACCGCGCCTGACGCTGGCCCAGCTCTGCCTGATGGACAGGCAGTTCCAGCGCGCCGAGGATCAGGCAAAAAGGGGGCTGGAACTGCTGTGCCAATGGGGCACGCCCTGGGACAAGCGCATCCCTTGGGCCGGCTGGATCGCCTGGGCACGCGTGCTGTTGCAGAATGCATGTAACCGAACCTGGCCCGAAACGATCCGCCAGCACAACAATCTGGGGATGGTCGACGCGGCGGGCTGAGACGAGCTGCGCCGGCTTGCCCTGGCCGGCATCCCTTCTAGTTTTCTTCACAGGACCACGTTGCAGGGGGAGTCGCATGAGACGGCTGCTTTCGGCGGCGACGCCGTTTCTGGCATGGGCGATAGTGGCAACCGGGTCGTTGGCCGACGAACCGGTCGATCTGGAGCTCGTGCTGGCGGTCGATGTTTCGCGCAGCATCGACGAGGGCGAGGCCACGCTCCAGCGCGGGGGCTATATCCGCGCCTTCCGCGAACCCGAGGTCATCCGCGCCATACAGCATGGCATCCTGGGTCGCATCGCGGTGACCTATGTCGAATGGGCCGGGGTCGGGCATTGGCGGCGGCGCGCCGAATGGACCCTCATCGACGGGCCGGAAAGCGCCGGGGCCTTCCTCGCGAAGCTGGAGGAAAACCCGCCGACCGTGGCCTTGCGCACATCGATCAGCGGCGCCATCGAATTCGGGCTACGCCAGTTCGGCGATAATGGTTTCGAGGGCACGCGCCGGACTATCGACGTTTCCGGCGACGGGCCGAACAATGACGGCGTCCTGGTGACGACGGCGCGCGACCTGGCGGTCGCCGCGGGGGTGACGATCAACGGCCTGCCGATTATGGACGCGGGCGGCGGTGCCTATTCCTGGTACAACATCCCGGATCTCGACCTTTACTACGAGAACTGCGTGATCGGCGGCCCCGGCGCTTTCATCGTCACGGCGGACGGTTTTGCCAATTTCGCCGAGGCAGTGCGGCGCAAGCTGATTTTGGAAATCGCCGGCCGCGGCCCGCCGGACCCGCCGCGCCTGGTCATGGCGCAGGCCCGAACCGAAACACGCATCCCCCCGCCCTGCGACATCGGCGAACAACTGCGCGGCCAACAGGAGGATTGAGGGCGGGCTAGTGCATCACCGCCACCGTCGCCAGCGCGGTCGCCACCAGCCTTTCCCTGTCTCCCTTTGCAGCGAAGACGTCGGCGCGGGCGATGACGAAGCGGCGGCCGGGCTGGATGATTTCGCCGCGGCCGATGAGGACATCGCCGACGCCCGGGGCCAGCAAATGCAACTTGTATTCCGACGTCACCACGTCACCGGCGACCGAGGCCGCGGCCCAGGCGCAGGCGCTGTCGGCGATGCAGCCGATCACCGCGCCATGGGCGAATCCGTGATGCTGGGTCAGGTCAGGGCGCAGCTTTACCCGCAGCTCCGCGAATCCGCCGTCGCAGCGCGTGACTTCCGGCTGCAGATGCCGGGCGAAAGGTGTCTTGGCCAGCAACGACTGGATGTTTTGCAGCGTCAAGCCGTCCTTGAAATCAGCGATTGGCATTATGCCATAACCCCCTCGCCCCAGACTTCCAGCTCGCCGTCCAGCCATAGCTGGCGGGTGCGGCGGCGCTGGACCTTGCCGCTGGAGGTTTTGGGGAGCGATCCGGTGCGGATGAAGGTGACGCGGTGTGCCATCAGTTCGTGCTCGGCGACCACGGCCGCGCGGACGAGGCCCTCCAGTTCGCGATAATCGGCGCGGTTGCGCCAGACACGTTCCACCTCCTGCACGATCACCAGTTTCTCCGCACCTGCCTCACCCACAGTAAAGGCCGCCGTATGGTTGGGGCGCAGCGCCGGGTGGCAGGCGGTGGCCG
>CAMYNJ010000163.1 GCA_947259795.1 uncultured Alphaproteobacteria bacterium
TCGCGGGTTGCAAACTCTCCGCCAAGGATCCCAGCATCCGGTCCATGCGATCGGCATAGGGACGCGCGGCTTCGGCCTGCTCCTGCGCGCGACGCAGCTTGGCCGCCGCCACCATTTTCATGGCGGAGGTGATCTTGCGCGTCGACTTGACGCTGTCGATCCGGACTTTCAGATCCTTGAGGTTGGCCATCGGCCCTTATCCGCTCTCGCTGCCGTTGCGTTCTCTAGGCTCGGTTCCCTACGCCGCCGGTCAGGCCACGAAGGTTTTCGAGAAGGAGTCCATGAAGACCTTCAAGCGTTCCTCGGTTGACTCCGAGATTTCCTTTTCGTTGCGAATCGCCGCGAGGATGTCGGCCTGGTTGGCGCGCAATTCCGACAGCATCTTCTCTTCGAACGCGTTGATCTGATTGAGCTCGTAGCCATCGAGATAGCCGCGCACGCCGGCGTAGATCGAGACCACCTGCTCTTCCACCGGCAGCGGCCTGTATTGCGGCTGCTTGAGCAACTCGGTCAAGCGCGACCCGCGCGCCAGCAGGCGCTGGGTCGCCGCGTCGAGGTCCGAGGCGAACTGCGAGAAGGCTTCCATCTCGCGGAACTGCGCGAGGTCCAGCTTGATGGTGCCGGCGACCTGTTTCATTGCCTTGATCTGCGCCGCGGAGCCGACACGGCTGACCGACAGGCCGACGTTCACCGCCGGACGAACGCCCTTATAGAACAGCGCGGTCTCGAGGAAGATCTGGCCGTCGGTAATCGAGATGACGTTGGTCGGGATGTAGGCCGAGACGTCGCCGGCCTGGGTCTCGATGATCGGCAGCGCGGTCAGCGAACCGTTACCGGCAGCATCACCCATCTTCGCGGCACGCTCCAGCAGCCGCGAATGCAGGTAAAAGACGTCGCCCGGATAGGCTTCGCGGCCCGGCGGGCGGCGCAGCAGCAGCGACATCTGGCGGTAGGCGACGGCCTGCTTGGACAGATCGTCATAGACGATCACCGCGTGCATGCCGTTGTCGCGGAAATATTCACCCATCGTGCAGCCGGTGTAGGGCGCCAGAAACTGCAGCGGGGCGGGTTCCGACGCGGTGGCCGCGACGACGATGGAATATTCCAGCGCGCCCTGATCTTCCAGCGTTTTCACGATCTGCGCGACGGTCGAGCGCTTCTGGCCGATGGCGACATAGATGCAGTACAGCTTCTTAGACTCGTCGTCGCCGGCATTGATCGGCTTCTGATTGATGAAGGTATCGATGGCGACGGCGGTCTTGCCCGTCTGGCGGTCGCCGATGATCAGCTCGCGCTGGCCGCGGCCAACCGGCACCAGGCTGTCGACCGCCTTCAGGCCGGTCTGCATCGGCTCATGCACCGACTTGCGCGGGATGATGCCTGGCGCCTTGACCTCGACGCGCTTGCGCTCGGCCCCCTCGATCGGGCCCTTGCCGTCGATCGGGTTGCCAAGACCGTCGACGACGCGCCCCAGCAGGCCCTTGCCCACCGGCACATCGACGATTTCGCCGGTCCGCTTGACGATGTCGCCTTCCTTGATGTCACGGTCGCTGCCGAAGATAACGACACCGACATTGTCGGTCTCGAGGTTCAGCGCCATTCCCTTGATACCTCCAGGGAATTCGACCATTTCACCGGCCTGTACCTGATCGAGGCCGTAGACGCGTGCAACGCCGTCACCGACCGAGATCACCTGGCCGACCTCGGCGACTTCCGCCTCGGCGCCGAAATTGGCGATCTGTTCCTTGATGATGTTGGAAATTTCCGCGGCACGGATTTCCATCAACCTGCCCCTTTCATCGCAAATTTAAGCTTCTGCAACTGAGTGCGAAGCGAGGAGTCAATCATGCGGCTGCCGACCTTGACGATCAGACCGCCGAGAATGGAGGGATCGACACGCGGCGCAATGGCGACCTTGCCGCCAAGCGCCTTCTTGAGCGAGTCTTCCAGCGCCTTGGTCTGGGAATCGCTGAGCGGGTGGGCCGAAACCACGTCCGCCGTCACTTCGCCACGGCGCGAAGCCAGCTCTTCCAGATAAGCGCGGATAATTCCTGCGAGCGCGAACAGGCGGCGGTTGGCCGTGACCACGCCCAGAAATTTCCGGGTCAGGTCGTTGGCGCCCATTTTCTCGAGCAGGGCGGACATTGCCTTCCATTGCGCGTCACGATCCAGCACGGGGCTGCGTACGAGGCGCGTCATGTCTTCGCTCTCGCCCAGCGCCTTTTGAAGCGTCACAAGGTCCTCCGCGACCGCGTCCAGCGCCTTGCCTTCGTCCGCCAATTCGAACAAAGCCGCAGCATAGCGGCCCGCCAGTCCGGACTCAGCTGCCTTGCCTGCCAAGGGATACTCCCTGAAAAAAACCCTAACGATCCCGCACGTGCGGTGGACGTTTTCAAATGCCCGGGAAACCTTGATAAATGCTCCCGCCCGTCCGCGGCGCGCCGTCTTTAACATAAGGCACAGTGGGTGGCAAGCCGAGTCTGTTACGGTTAGGCCACCGCGTGGCAAAACGCCGGCGGCGGCGGCCCACCACCCGGCGTCGGGCGGTTTGACACGGGGCGCGTTGAAGGGCCGTCGAAACCGTCATGGTCGAGAATTACAGTGCCAGGCACGGCGTGACCCGCCGCCCGGGCCAAGGACATGGGCGCTACAACAGGACGCCGCCGATTGCCCGTTCAGCATAACGGCGATGCGTCTCATCCAGCCCGCCATGCTGGCCAAGATAATCGCGGATAAGGCGTTCCTTGCCGGAATGGGCGAGATGATTCAGACCATGCAGCGCGTCAATGCGGCAGTTTTCGGCCGACAAGCCGAGCATCCGCGCCAGTGTCTCGAACATGGCGTCCTGGATCCGCTGTCGGGGACACCACCCGGACACGCCCGCGGCCTGATCGGGAAATCCCCGGAGCAGGTTCTCCCACCACATGTGGGGCGCGCTGCCCAACGGTTCGACGGCAAAAAGATCCGCATAAAGAAAATACATCGCCCGAACCATGGCGACCTTGCGCGCCGCGGGAAGCGAGCCGGCCGAAAGAATGTCGGCAACGCTGCCGTCATTGTAAGCGGTCTGCATCCACCAGAACCCCTGCTCGATCTGCCCGCGGTCGTAGCGGTCCAGCAGACCGCGAGGGTCGCAGAAAAGCAGCGCGAAATATTCACAGTTGCGGGCAAGGTCCAGATCGACCTCGAGACCGATCGAATCGTACCAGCAATTGGCAGGCGTCACGGCCCGGCCCCAGTTCTCCTCGCGGAACTGCGGCGCAACCGGATGATCGAAAATGAAGTCGAGGAACTCCTCGTAGCATACAGTTCGCAGATCGTAATACATCGGCGAGACCTCCCGCCATGTATTATGCTTACGTGGTATTAATATTTCGTCTCTGCGCAGGGTTAAAGAAAGCTGTACGGATCCACGTCCACCTGAACGCGCACACCGCTGGGCCAGCGGACGCGCGACAGCCATTGCTTCAATACTTTTTGCATATCGGTGGAGCGCGTCGCCTTCAGCAGCAGGCGATGGCGGTGGCGGCCGCGCAGCACGGCAAGAGGGGCCGGAGCTGGGCCGAGCACGCGCATATCGCGGTTGTTCGGCGCGGTGCGGGCCAGAGCGTTTGCCACAGTGTCCACGTCCGCTTCGTCAAGGCCAGAAACGATTAGCGCCGCCAAGCGGCCGAAGGGCGGCCAACCGCCATCGCGGCGCATTGCTGCTTCCTCCTCGAAGAACCGGTCGCGCGCGCCCTCGGCCAGCGCCCTCATGACCGGGTGGTCAGGATGATATGTCTGCAGCATGACGCGGCCCGGCCGGGCCTCGCGCCCCGCGCGGCCTGCCACCTGATGCAATAGCTGAAAAGTGCGCTCCGACGCCCGCAGATCGCCGCCCATCAGGCCGAGATCGGCATCAACGACACCGACCAGCGTCAGCATCGGGAAATGATGTCCTTTTGCCACAATTTGGGTACCTAGAATAATATCGACCTCATGGTTGGCGATCGCCTCGACGAAGGCGGCGGCGGCGCCGGGACCGCGCACCGTGTCGCTGGTCATCAGCGAAAGCCGCGCCTCGGGAAACAGGATCTCAATTTCCTCGGCCAGCCGTTCGACGCCGGGGCCGCAGGCGGCCATCCGGTCTTCCGCGCCGCATTCCGGGCACTCCTTCGGCAGGCCGGTGCTGTAACCGCAATGATGGCATTGCAGCCTGCCGCTCAGGCGGTGTTCGACCAGCCAGGCCGTGCAGTTGGGGCAATGCAGCCGGTGCCCGCAGGCGCGGCAAAGCGTCAGCGGCGCATAGCCGCGGCGGTTCAGGAACAGCAGCGACTGTTCGCCGGCTTCCAGCGTTTGCTTCAGCGCGATCACCAAAGGCGGCGACAGCCAGCACCGGCGCGGCGGCGGGTCGCGCCGCATATCCACCAGTTCGACCGAGGGCAGTTCGGCCCCGCCATGGCGCGCCGGCAGGTGCAGGCGGCGATAACGGCCCGATTCGGCATTAACCACGGTTTCCAGCGATGGTGTCGCAGAGACCAGGATCGCGGGAATTTCCCCAAGTCGCGCCCGCACCACGGCCATATCGCGGGCATGATAGATGACTCCGTCTTCTTGCTTGTAGGACGAGTCATGCTCCTCGTCGACGACGATCAGGCCGAGTTCGGAGAAGGGCAGGAACAGGGCGGATCGCGCCCCGATGACGACCCTGGCCCGGCCTTCCGCGACGCGCCGCCAGCAGCGCCGCCGCCGCCCGCGGGGCAGGTCGGAATGCCAGACTTCGGGCGCCGCCCCGAATCGCCGGGCGAAGCGGTCGAGCCATTGTCCGGTGAGCGCGATTTCCGGCACCAGTACCAGGACTTGCTTGCGGTCCCTCAGCGCAGCGGCCACGGCCTCGAAATAGACTTCCGTCTTGCCGGCCCCGGTGACGCCGTCCAGCAGCGTTACGGAAAAGCCGTCCGCCACCGCGCCGGCCAATTCGCCGGCCACCGCCTTCTGTTCGGCATCGAGATCGGGGCCCGGATTATCGGGATCGGGTTTGGCGACGGGATCGCCATCCGCCGACAGGGGCATCCGCAGCAGCGCGCCGGCATTGGCAAGACCGGTAACCACGCTCGTACTCACCGCCGCCTCGCGCGCAAGCTCTGTAGCGCCGCGTGGCGGGCCGCCGGCCAGCGCAGCCATCACCCGCTTGCGCGCCGCCGTCATGCGGATATCCGGCATCGCTTCCGCCGGCCCATAGCCGGCGCGCGGCGGCACGGGCTGCAGGGCTTCGGGAATGCTCATCGCCATGCGCAGGACCGCGCCGGCGGGCGACAGGGTATAGCGCGCCACCCAGTCGACCAGCCGGCGCGTTTCGTCAGGCATGGGCGGGCAGTCCAGGGGTTCGCTCACGTCCCGCAGCCGGGCGTCCTCGACGCCAACCGGGTCGCCATCGTCCCAGACCACCCCGACCGCCTGGCGCCGGCCCAACGGCACCGAAACGAAATCGCCCGGCGTTAACTCCATGTCAGCAGGTTGCCGGTAATCATAGGCCGTGCCGAGCGGCAATGGCAGCAGCACCGAAACCCGCCGGGTGGCGTTCGGTATCAGGGCGGGATCGGTCGAACTGGCGTGGCGCTTCGGCATGGGTTAGACTCTCGGCCATCATGTAGCACCGGGCGGGCACGGCGCGCTATGCCGAACAATCCCGGTTGAA
Organism: uncultured Alphaproteobacteria bacterium; assembly: GCA_947259795.1. GTDB lineage: Bacteria > Pseudomonadota > Alphaproteobacteria > UBA8366 > JADFVY01 > JADFVY01. The sequence goes on from CAMYNJ010000163.1 coordinate 5,678, forward strand.
CGGCCAGGGTAGAGTCAGGACAAGGTATGAAATTTTTTGTGGATACCGCGGACGTCGCGGAAATCAGGGATCTGGCGGCCACCGGGCTGGTCGACGGCGTCACCACCAACCCGTCGCTGGTGGCGAAATCGGGGCGCGACTTTTTTGAGGTGCTGGAGGAAATCTGCGACATCGTGGATGGGCCGGTCAGCGCCGAAGTCGCCGCGACCGATTTCGACTCTATGCTGGCCGAAGGCAGGGCGCTGACCAAGGTCGCCAAGAATATCGCCATCAAGGTGCCGCTGACGCGCGATGGGCTAAAGGCCTGCAAGGCGCTGTCCGGCGATGGCATCATGGTCAATGTGACGCTGTGCTTTTCAGCGGCGCAGGCGATTCTGGCGGCGAAGGCAGGGGCGACCTTCGTATCGCCTTTCGTCGGCCGGCTGGACGATATCGGTTCGGACGGCATGGCACTGATCGCCGACATCGTCGATATCTACGACGCCTACATGGATTTCAAGACCGAGGTGCTGGTTGCGTCGATCCGCCACCCCATGCATGTGGTCGATTCGGCCAAGATGGGCGCGCATGTCGCGACCGTTCCGCCCGGCGTGCTTCGTGCCATGTTCAACCATCCGCTGACCGATAAGGGGCTGGCGGCCTTCCTTGCCGACTGGGAAAAAACCGGGCAATCGATCCTGGACCGCTGACAGATGACACAGACCAGAAAAAACAAGAAAGAGACGGGGTTTGGTGAGGAAGAGGTTGCACGCTGGCTGAGCGAAAACCCGGACTTCCTGCCACAGCATCCGGAATTGCTGGACGATCTGGCCGCGCCGGCGCGCGAATTGGGCCGCGGCGTCGCGGATTTGCAGCAGGCCTTGATCGAAAAGTTGCGTGGCGATGTCGACCTGGCCCTCCAGCACCAGAGGGAACTGGTGGAAACCAGCCGCGCAAACCTGAACAGTCAGACGCGCATCCATGAATGCATCGTCGCCATGATGTCGGCGAATTCCTTCGAACAGCTAATCCAGACCATCACCACGGATTTCGCCGTGCTGCTGGATCTGGACGTGGTGACCCTGTGCATCGAGGCGGACGGGACGGAGCTTGGCGCGCCGCACAGCCGCGGGGTTCATATCGTGCCTGCGGGCACGGTCGATCACGCCATGGGCAGCGGACGCCATGTCCTGTTGCGCAGCTTCATCGAGGGCGAGCCGGAGATATACGGCGGCGGGGCACCGCTGGTAGCCTCCGACGCGCTGGCGCGCATTTCGATATCGCCGAATACACCGCCGGGGCTGATCGCCTTCGGGTCGCGGACGGCAGGCAAGTTCGAGGCCGGCCAAGCCGTCGAGTTGCTGGCGTTTCTCGCACGGGTCACCGAGAGGGCCATCCGCATATGGCTGAAGCAGAGCTAGCAACGGTCTCCTGCGATCCTTCGCTGGTGCGCATTATCGAGGATTGGCGGCGCTGGCTCATCCATGAAAAACGCGCCTCCCGCCACACCATTGACGCCTATAACCGCGATCTGGGAGCGTTCCTGACCTTCCTGCAAACCCATCTTGGCGGGCCACCTGGGCTGGCGGATCTGGAAGGGCTGGCGGCAGCCGATTTCCGGGCCTGGATGGCGCGCCGCGCCGCCGACGGGGCCAGCCGGTCCTCGATCGCGCGGGCAATGTCGGTGCTGCGCGGCTTCTTCCGCTGGCTGGAGCGCAACGGCCATGGCGCAAACCAGGCCATTCGTGCCATGCGCAGCCCCAAACGCCCGCAGGGCATGCCGAAACCGCTGACGGTGACGGACACCGATCTGTTGCTCGATTCGGTCGACCTGCTGCCGGGTGAGCCGTGGGAGACCCAGCGCGATGTGGCGCTGTTTACGCTTTTATATGGCTGCGGCCTGCGCATTTCGGAGGCACTGGGGCTGAACCGCGGCGAGGCGCCCGTCGGGGATTCGCTGACCGTCACCGGTAAGGGCAGCAAGCAGAGGATGCTGCCGGTCCTGCCGGTCGTGCGCGAGGCCGTGCAGGCCTACCTGAAACTCTGCCCCCGGCAGCCGGGGAATGACGGCCCCCTGTTCCTGGGAACACGGGGCAAGCGGCTGAATCCGGGCGTTGCACAAAAAAGGCTGCGGGAACTGCGGCTGCTGCTGGGTCTGCCGGACACCGTCACGCCGCACGCGCTGCGTCACAGTTTCGCGACCCATCTGCTGGGCGCCGGCGGCGATCTGCGGGCGATCCAGGAATTGCTGGGCCACGCCTCGCTGTCGACCACCCAGCGCTATACGGCTGTCGATTCCGACAGCCTGATGGCCGCCTATCGCGCCGCACACCCGCGCGCGGACTGACCGGGTTTTGCGGGATGTTAAGACATTTGGGGGTAACGATGCCGGATGAGCCATTGGTATCGGGTCCATCACTAACAGTAAGGGACGTTAAGATGCGTAGATTTGCGTTGATGGCGGTCATGGCGCTGGCGATCGGGGCCGTCGGCTGGACCGCTGCAAGCCGCGCCGCGGACGCGGCCGGCGGCGAAGTCTCGTTCAGCCTGAACGAAAAGGAGATTATCTCCAGCTTTTTCGGCGGCGAAGGCGGCGGCGACCAGGGCGGAAAAGGTAAAGGCAAAAACAAGAACAAGGGCGTGGGCAACCAGGGTATGCCCCCGGGTCTGGCCAAGAAGGGCGGCGCGCTGCCGCCGGGCATCGCCAAACGGCAACTGCCCGGAAATCTCGTCGCGCAACTCCCGCCGCCGCCGCAAGGATACGAGCGGGTGATCGTCGAGAACGATGTCCTGCTGGTGGATATCGCCACCCAGGTCATCCATGATGTTCTGACGGATGTGTTGAGGTAAGCCGGCTGCTATTGCGGCCGGTTTTTTTGCGCCTCGTTATGGTCTTCCTCGGCGCGGCGCGCCATCGTCGCCATCAGCAGCGGGCCGATCAGGATAACGGCGCTTAGCGAGGCGAAGGCGATGCCCCAGGCCGTGCCGTTTTCCTCGCCGCCCGCGCCGTCCAGCACCGCACCGAAGGCCAGCGGCCCGATAAACGAGCCCACGAAGCCGATCATCGAATGCATCGCCATGGTGGCGCCGCGGTAGCGCGGGTCCGCCGCCGCGACCACCCCGGCCGTCAGCGTCGCCGAATCGCCGATGACGGTCCAGCCATAGACGAAGGCCAGCAGCACGACCGCCACGAAGGGCAGGGTCGCGCCGGAAAATCCGAAAGCCGTGCCCGCGACCGCGGAAGCGATCATCACCGCGATCAAAATCTGCCGCCGTCCGAAACGATGGGCCAGTTCATTGCCCAGGACGCTGGCGGGCAGGCCGACCAGATTGACCAGCGCGGCCAGGGTCGTCGCGCTCCAGGCCAGCCCAATCGCCCCCGCCGGCTGCTGCGCCTGGGCGAAAACCAGGAAGGCGACGATCCAGGTGCGGTAGCCGAACAGTTCCCAGTTATGAACGGCATAGCCCAGCGTAAAAGCCAGCGCCCTGCGGTTGGCCAAGACCGGGCGGAAATCCAGCAGCCGAGTCGCCGGCATGACATTCTCCGTCGGCGGCCTTGGCCGCAACACCCAGAACGCGAAAAGGATTGCCAGCGCCGGGCCGATTGCCGACAGGATGAAAGCCCAGCGCCAGTCGAACGCCGCGGCCAGCTCGCCCGCGATCACGAATGACAGGCTGGAGCCGACACCAAAGCTGGAGGTGTAGAAGGCGACGGCGCGGCTCTGGTGTTTTTCCGGCAGGACGTCGGTCAGCGCTTTCAGACCCGGCATATAGGTGCCCGCCAACCCGACGCCCTGAAGGAAACGCCACAGGCTGGCGCTGGCCACGCCATCAGCGGCAACGGCGAATCCCAACGCCGAGACGCAGCTGAGCGCCATCGCGACCAGATAGATGCGCCGGGGGTCGACGCGGTCGGTCAGGCTGACCAGCACCGGCACCGACATCAGGTAGCCCGCGAAATAGACCCCGCCGATCCAGCCGGCCTCGGTGTTGCTGAGGCCCCATTCGTCGCGGAATGTCGGCAACAGCGCGGGAAAGGTCGCGAAGGTCGCCATGCCCAGCGTTTCCGCCACGCACATGGCGAGGATCAGCATGGCGGGGGAGGAAGGCCGCTTGATCATGGTGCTGCCCTTGCCGGCAGTTTCATGAGACGTCAGCTCAGATGTGGATCGGCCGTCCGGCCACCGCCAGCGCCGCTTCCTTGACCGCCTCGTTCAGGGTCGGGTGGCCGTGGCAGGTTCGCGCCACATCCTCAGCCGAGCCGCCGAATTCGATTGCCAGGACAATTTCGTGGATCATATTGCCGGCGTCGGGGCCGATGATATGGGCGCCCAGCACGCGGTCGGTCTTCGCGTCGGCGAGGATTTTCACGAAACCGTCGGTGTCCATGTTGGTGCGCGCGCGACTGTTGGCAGTGAAGGGGAACTTGCCGGATAGGTACTCCACCCCAGCCTCCTTGAGCTGCTCCTCGGTCCTGCCGACCGAAGCGACTTCGGGCCAAGTATAAACGATGCCGGGAATCGCGTCGTAATTGATATGGGCCGACTGCCCGGCGAGGATCTCCGCGCAAGCCACGCCCTCGTCCTCCGCCTTGTGCGCCAGCATCGGGCCGGGCACGCAATCGCCGATCGCATAGATGCCGTCGACCGACGTTTTGAAATGGTCGTCGATCGTGATGAAGCCGCGCGGCCCAATTTCCACTCCGGCCTTGTCCAGGCCGAGATTTTCCGTGTAAGGGCGCCGGCCGATGGCCACCAGCACCGTATCGCAGTCGATGGTCTCGGCCTCGCCGCCCTGGGCGGGCTCAACGGTCAGCTTGACGCCGGACTTGCCCGCCTTTGCGCCGGTCACCTTCGAGCCGAGCCGCAATTTCATGCCTTGCTTCTTCATGGTGCGCGCGAAGTTCTTTGAAATTTCGCCGTCCATTTCGGGAAGGATACGGTCGAGGAACTCTACCACCGTGACTTCCGCGCCAAGCCGGCGCCAGACCGAGCCCAGCTCCAGCCCGATGACGCCACCGCCGACCACCACCAGATGCTTCGGCACCTTCGGCAGCGCCAGTGCCCCGGTGGAGGAGACGATCCGCTTCTCGTCGATCTCGACGCCGGGCAGAGGCATGACTTCCGAACCCGTGGCGATCAGGATATTCTTCGCACCTAGGGCGCTGGCCTTGCCGCCGTCGACCGGAGTGACGGCGACCTTGCCCGGTCCCTCGATGGCGCCGGCGCCCTTGATGTAATCGACCTTGTTCTTCTTGAAGAGGAACTCGATCCCCTTGGTCAGATCGTCGACCACCTTGTCCTTGCGCGCCATCATGGCCTTGAGGTTCAGCTTCACCGAACCGACATCGATGCCGTGGGCCGCGAAGCTGTGGTTGGCTTCCTCGAACTTTTCGGAACTGTTCAGCAGCGCCTTGGAAGGAATACAGCCGACATTCAGGCAGGTGCCGCCCAGTGCGCCACGCTTTTCAACGCAAGCCACCTTCAGCCCAAGCTGCGCCGCGCGAATGGCGGCGACATAGCCGCCCGGGCCGCCGCCGATGACAACGAGGTCGTATTGGGAATCGCTCATGGGGTGTTGTTCCTCCAGCGCCGGAACTTGCCTCATCAGCCTGCCTCATACAAGAAGGGATTCCGGGTGATTTCCGGCCCTCGCCACTGCGACATGTTGCCGGGTAGGGCAAACCCCACCCGCGCGAGCATTGCCGCCCGTCCGCTTGACGGTGTACTGCATGGCAAGCTTCGTACTATTCTGCGGACCAGGGAGTTTCACCGATGTTCAAGACCCTCGAAGACCTCGACCTTAGCGGGAAGCGCGTGTTGGTGCGCGGCGACCTGAACGTGCCTGTCGCGAACGGCAAGGTCACCGACGCCACGCGGATCGAACGCTTGGCGCCGACCCTCAACGAGCTTTGCGGCAAGGGCGCGAAGGTCATCGTGATGTCCCATTTCGGCCGGCCCAAGGGCAAGGTCGTGCCGGAAATGTCGCTGAAGCCGGTTGTCTCCGCCCTTTCCACCGCGCTGGGGGGCAAGACGGTGTCGTTTGCGCCGGATTGCATAGGCCCGGATGCTATGGCGGTCGTGAAGGGGCTTGAGCCCGGCGCCGTTGCCCTGCTGGAAAACCTGCGCTTCCACCCGGGCGAAGAGGCCAACGATGCAAGCTTCGCCGGCGAATTGGCGAAACTGGGCGACGCCTATGTCAACGACGCCTTTTCGGCAGCCCATCGTGCCCACGCCTCGACCGAAGCGATCGCAAGGCTGCTGCCGGCGGCGGCGGGCCGGGCTATGCAAGCGGAACTGGAGGCGCTGACCGCGGCGCTGGAGAAGCCGACCCATCCGGTCATCGCGCTGGTCGGCGGCGCAAAGGTGTCCTCTAAGCTGGACGTGCTGGGCAATCTGGTGGGCCGGGTCGACGCCATCATCATCGGCGGCGGCATGGCCAACACGTTCCTGCATGCGCGCGGCATCGATGTGGGCGCCAGCCTGTGCGAGCATGATCTCGCCGATACGGTGCGCAAGATCGAAGCCAGGGCAAAGGCCGCGGGCTGTGAAATCCTGCTGCCGGTGGACGGTGTGGTCGCCGCCAAGTTCGAGGCCGGTGCACCGTCCCGGACCGTCGCCATCGACGCGGCGCCCTCGGACATGATGATCCTGGATGTCGGGCCCAAGAGCGTCGCCGAACTGAACGCAAGGCTGGCTGACTGCAAGACCTTGCTGTGGAATGGCCCGCTGGGCGCCTTCGAGATTCAGCCCTTCGACGCCGGCACTGTCGCCGTTGCGCGCGAGGCCGGGCGCTTGACGCGGGCCGGTAATATGGTATCGGTCGCAGGGGGCGGCGATACGGTGGCCGCGCTGAACCACGCCGGCGCCGCGGACGACTTTACCTATGTCTCGACGGCGGGCGGCGCTTTCCTGGAATGGCTGGAGGGCAAGACCCTGCCGGGCGTGGCGGCGCTGGAAAAATAACCGGGAGCAGATCAGTATGCGCGCCGACAGGGGTGTTCGTTTCGCGCTGGCGCTTTTCGCCGGCATAACCGTAGCCGGCGCCGCTCTGGCGGATTCCTTGCCGCGGCCGGGACAGCGCCTCGAAATTCGCCCTGGCGACATGCCGGCGCCCTTCGCCACCGACTCGACCGCCAATCGCCCCTCGACCGTTACGCTCGGCCCCTTCGTTGCGCCGGAGGTGCCCAAGGGCTACACCGCCAACCGTTTCGCCGAGGGTCTGGCCCATGCGCGCTGGATGACCGTGGCGCCGGGCGGCGAGGTTTTCCTGGCCGAACCGAGGGCCGGGCGGGTGTCGCTGCTGATCGATAGCGACCGCGATGGCAAGGCGGACGAGCACCATATCTTCGCCAGCGGCCTGAACCGTCCGCACGGGCTGGCGCTGCGCGGCGAATTCCTTTACGTCGCTGACCTGAAGCAAGTCTGGCGCTATCGCTGGTGGCCCGGCCTGACACGCGCCGAAAATCCACCGCAGCCGGTAACACCGCCAAACGCCTTGGGCGGCGGCGGCGGGCACTGGACCCGCAATATCGCCTTTTCGCCGGACGGCAAGGGGCTGTTCGTCGCCATCGGCAGCGCCGGCAATATCGCCGAGGAACCGGCGCCGCGCGCGACGATCCTGCGCTTCGAGTTCAATGAATCCCGGGGCGAGGCTTATCACGGCCGGGTTTATGCCTCCGGCCTGCGAAACCCCGTCGGGATCGCCTTCCACCCCGATACCGGGCGGCTCTACACAGTCGTCAATGAGCGCGACGGGCTGGGCGAGGAGCTGGTTCCCGATTATCTGACATCGGTGATCGATGGCGGTTTCTACGGCTGGCCCTATGCCTATATCGGCCCGAATCCGCAGCCGGACTTCGCCAAGCGCCGCCCCGACCTGGTTAAAAAGGCGATTGTGCCGGACCTGCTGTTTCGGTCGCATTCGGCGCCGCTCGGCCTGGTCTTCGCGAAGGATATGGATGTGCCCGCGGCCTGGAAGGATGACGCGTTCGTCGCCCTGCACGGATCCTGGAACGCGGCCGAACCGCGAGGCTATATGGTGGTCCGCGTTCCTTTCGCGGGCGGCCGGCCGGAAAGCTGGTACGAATCCTTCGCCACGGGTTTCCATGTCCGCACCAAGGAAGGCCTGTTTGTCAAACAGACGGCGGAAGTCTGGGGCCGGCCTGCCGGGCTGGCGGTCGCGGCCGACGGCAGCCTGCTGATCGCCGACGATGTCGCCAATGTGATCTGGCGGGTGAAGCGAGGAAAATGAGCGGAACGGCAATCGCTTGCGCTTCGGGCGGATTCCGCGGTGCCTTCGTCCATGGCGTGCTGACCGCCTTCGAGGAGCGAGGCTTTCGCGCCGACGCCTATGCGGCGGTTTCCTCTTCCGCATTGCCGGCGGCTTGTGCCGCTGTCGGGCAGGCGTCCGCCGTGGGGATCGACCATTGGCGCGGCCTGCTGGATACGAGGGCACGTAGCGGCGGAGACATGAGCCCCGTCCTGCTGGAGAGTATCGACGCGGTGATGCCGCTGATTGCCGAAACCCTGTTCCGTCCCGAAGCCGCCCGGTATCTGGTGGTTGCCTGCGCCGTGATAACCGCAGAGGCCGAAGTCGAAACCCAGGGGAGCGGCGCAAAGCGGCAGGGGCGACGCTTGCTGGTTGCGGCAGGACGCGGCGACCGGCGTTGGATATCGGATAATCTGGAGACCGTTTTCTTCGACAGCGCCGGTCGCTACGGCACGGCGCTGTCGCCGGAGACCCTGGCGGCGGCGATTTATGCCTCCACGCGCATGATGCATGCCTGGTCGGTTCCCGCCGCGGTCGACGGCAGGGCATATGTGGACGGGGTCTACCGATTGGCCTGTCCCGCTGTGGAAATGGCCGCCCTGGGCTACCGGCGGATCGTTGCCGTCGGCACGCAACCCGGGCCGATCGCGCTCGACCTCGTCGGGGACAGGACGGTCCCGGACGTGGCGGGCGGCGTCCCGATCGAGACCATCGTTCCCGACCTCGATCCCGCGGAGCTGGGGGTCGATGTGACCGGCGCCGATATCACCGGACTGACCGCATTGTTCGATCATGGCAGGGAAAAAGGCCGGACTTTCAGTTTCTGAAGACGAAGCCTTTGCTTGATACCGGCGTGCCGCCGAGTCACATTCGATTTATGGCTGACTCAAAACAGCGCACACGCGGGCCCGTGATCCGCGAAATCCCCGAGGGCGACGACCGCGAGCGGCTGGTTTGCCCCGACTGCGGCTTTATCAATTACGAAAATCCCAAAATCGTCGTCGTTTCCGTCGCGACCTGGGAGGGCAAGATATTAATGTGCCGCCGCGCCATTCCGCCGCGCACCGGATACTGGACCTTGCCGGCGGGCTATATGGAACTGCATGAGACGACGGCTGAGGGCGCGGCGCGCGAAGCCTGGGAAGAGGCCTGCGCGCGGATCGAGATCGACGCCCTGCTGGCGATCTACAATATCCCGCGAATCAGCCAAGTGCAGGTGATGTACCGGGCGCGGCTGACCAACCCGGATATCGAGGCCGGCCCGGAAAGCCTGGAAGTCGGCCTGTTCGGATGGGAAGAAATTCCGTGGGACGACCTCGCGTTCCCGTCGGTCCGCTGGGCGCTGGGCCATTTCGACGAAGTCAGGGGGCTTGAAGACTTCCCGGCCCGCTCAAACCCAGTCGGCGAAACCGGCAATTATCAATAAAATCAGGAGCATCCGGACATATGCTGAAACTTGCCTCCATCTTCGCGATCGTCTTCATGGCGGAACTGGGCGACAAGACGCAGCTTGCCACGCTGCTGTTTGCCAGCGACAGGAACCTGCATCCCTTTATGGTGTTTCTCGCCGCCGCCGCGGCGCTGGTGGTGGCGACAGGCATGGCCGTACTGGTGGGGAATTATGGCGCGCGTTATCTGGAGATGCTGCCGCTCAAGCTGATTGCCGGGATCGGTTTCATCGCCATTGGCGGATGGTCGATCTTCGAACATTTTCGCGGTGCCTAATCGGTGTTATCCGCGCCTTCGCTCTCGGTCTGGATCTGGTGGCGGTGGATCAGGCCGACCTGCAGCATGGTGAAGACGAGGATCAGCCCCATCGTTCCGAACACCTTGTAGCTGACCCAGAAATCGGTGGACTGAGTGCGCCATACCAGTTCGTTCAAGCTCGCCATTGCCAGAAAAAATAGCCCAAAGCGGATCGTCAGTTTGGTCCATCCGGTGTCGTCGAGTTGCCAGGCGGTTCCCAGCAGCGGCTTCAGCAGCGGCCTGCGCAGGACGACCCCGCCCAGCAGCACGGTAGAAAACAGCAGATAGACGATCGTCGGCTTCATCTTGATGAAAACCGGGTCCTGGAGCCACAAGGTCAGGCCGCCGAACAGCATCAGCAGGACACCCGAGATCAGCGGCACCTTGGGAACGCGGCGCTGCACGAACCAGGCGACCGACAGGGCGACGACCGTCGCCGCCATGATCGCCCCGGTGGCCGCGAGGATCGCCCCGGTATCGTCGAGAAAGCGGTTGCCGACAAAATAGGCCGCCAGGAATACGGCCAGCGGTCCGTATTCGATTGCTGCGTTCAGGCGGGGGGTCATGCCGGCTTTTCTCCCTGATTTCTGTGCGCTGGTGTTAACAGGTTCGCCTTCGCAGGTGAAGCCCGGACAGGGCAAAAGGCAAGTCTCTTAGCGATTTATTGGTAATTTCGCAGGCACTGTTACGTAATTGGTGCGGCGCGGCGCTCGCGGCGTTCCGGTCGGGGAAGCAGGACTGACATGCAAAACAGTATAGACGCGGCGGTCATCAGGGTTCTGCTGCTCGAACCCAATCCCATCGATGCGAACATGTTTGAGGAATGGCTGTCCTCAGCCAAAAGTCCGGCGTTCGACGTCCAGCGCGCGCCGAACTTTGAGCAGGGGCTGGCGCACGCACACCATTTCGATGCGGTCCTGTTGGGCATGCCGATGATCGACGTCGAGAACCTGCCCCGCGTGTCGCGCATGCGCGATGCGGCGCCGGCGGCGCCCCTCGTTGTGCTGCTGGGACATGCCAAGGAAGTGGCCATGCTTGAGGCACTGCGACTCGGCGCGCAAGACCTGCTGATAAAGGGCGAGCTGGACGAGAAATCCCTGCGCCGGCGCATCCGGTTCGCGATCACCCGCAAGCATGACGAACGGCTCCGCCGGATGCTCGGCACGGGCGATGGAGAGGACGGGCTGCCCGAGGAGGCGCTGGATATCGGCGATGCCATCGGGTCGGCCTGCCTCCTGCTGCAGGGCTATGCCGCGACCCAACGGGTCCGCATTCGGGTCGATGTTCCGTCAGGCCTGCCGCGGCTGAACAGCGATCGCGACCGGCTGCGCCAGATCCTGATCAACCTGGTTTCCAACGCCATCCAGTTCACGCCACCGGCCGGCAATGTCACGGTTTCCGCCACGCTGACGGAGGAAGGCGAAATGGAGCTCTGTATTGCCGACACCGGCATCGGCATGTCGAAAAGCCAGCTCGCCCTGATCGGCCGCGATGGCGGCGGCCCGGTGCTGGACGTCCGCGAGAGCGGCGGCAGGGGCCTGCCCCTGACCGAATATCTGGTCCGCCAGCATGGCGGCCGGATGAAAGGCGAGGCTGCGCCGGGCGAGGGCACGAAGATCACTGCCATCTTCCCCGCCGAACGCATCGTGCAGGGCGACCAACCGGCGGTGGATGTTCGCAAGACCGGCTAACCGGGTTTTCAAGCCCGCCTACCCCAGTTGCAGCGTGACGATCCCGACCGACACCAGGCCGGCGGCCGCGACGCGGCGGCCGGGGCTGACCGAGGTCTCGCGCAGGATCAGGGTGCCAATCAGGGCGGCGAACAGGACGGAGGTTTCCCTCAGCGCCGAGATATGTGCCATGGCGCCCAGCGACAGGGCGTAGATCACCAGCCCATAGGCGGCCATGGCCAGGACGCCGCCGAATATCCCTTGCCGCCAGGAACTGCCGGACAGGCCAGTGAAGCTTGCCGGGCGACGAATCAGCAGCCACAGGGAAACGGGAATGGCCTCCACAACATTCAGCCAGGCGATATAGCTGATCGGCGCGTGGGAGGCCCGCACCCCAAGCCCATCCACCACCGTATAGGCGGCAATCAACGTACCGGTGCCGATGGCGAAGAAAACCGCCTTGGCTGCATGGTCGCGCGGCAGGCCGTTCTCGAAAGCCAGGCTCATGATGCCGCCCGACGCCAGCAGCAACCCCGCGATCCCCATGGCGCCAAGCTGTTCTCCCGCCATGATCCAGGCGCCGCCGGCGACCATCAGCGGGGCCGATCCGCGCGCCAGCGGATAGACATGGCTGAGATCGCCGTAGCGATAGGCCAGCAGAAGAAATCCATAATAGCCATAATGGATGATGGCGGAGAGCAGCAGATAGAACCAGGTTTCGGGCGCCGGCAGCGGCAAAACCAGAACCGCGACAAACCCGAAGGCTCCGCCGGTCAGCAAAAGAACGGAAAAAATTGCCCCGCGCTCACCACTGGCCTTGACCAGCGCATTCCACCCTGCATGCGCCAGCGCGGCCAGCAGCACGAGGGCAAGGATTTCCGGTTGAAGGGCCATCAGACGGACCGATCCGTCCCCGATGGGACGATTCCGATCTGTACGTCCATGTCACGAGTCCCTTTTGTTGAAGGCGCGAGAGTAGCCCCCGCCTTGCCGCAATGGCAAGTTGGCCGGGACAGCCACGGAAAATTGCGATTCTACCGATCGCGCGCCGTCGCCGCTTCCTAACGTCGTTATTGCAGCGACCGAACGCGAGCGGCAGCGTCGACAGCGCGAAAGAGATCACCGAAGCCTTTCACTGATTTGCAGACCGCTTCAATTTGCAATTTGGGAAGCTGACTGGACCAACCGGGTGGGTCGAGACAAGTAGACGCTATCATTCCTTCAGGAACCATGCCCGCATTGGCAGAGCGGCCATATTCGATCAGACTTTTGCAGCGCCCCCGTTCAGCCATGAGAGTTAATGGTAGCTTAAATGTTTGTGTGCAAACATCCCAGGCGTCGCGCCTCAACAAACATATACTTGCGGTAGCATGTCTCGCCAGAGCGCGCGAATTTAGTAATATTTGGCACAATAATTGCTGTTGAACAAGGGAGCCGGTTACCAAAGGCTTGGCGCGGTATCTTAGGGAAAGAGAATATTTTGCCAGTAATGCGATTCCGCATTCCATTGAAGGAACAAATACGATGACCCTGAGAGCAAAACTTTTCGCTGTTCTGGCGCTAGTGATAGGCCTGTTTGCGGCGGATACTTCCACCGTGTTATTGAATCTGAATCGAGCCCAGACGATCCTCGACAGCGGGGCCAAGATGTCGGCAATGACAGCGGACGCGGAAATTCCGTTTCTCCTCGCAAGCAAGGCTATCAAGGTCGACGTGATCCAGGTCCAGCAATGGCTGACCGATATCTCGGCAACGCGAGGCATGAACGGTCTGGACGACGGCTTCGATTCCGCAGCCGAATATGCCCGGAAATTCGAAAGCGACGTCAAGACCGCACGGCGTATCGCAAGCGATCTTGGCCTGTCTGAAGGTCTCGAGCTTCTCGATGAAATAGAAAAGGAATTCCCACCCTATTACGACACGGGTCGCCGCATGGCCGAAGCCTACGTCGCCTCGGGCCCGGAAATGGGCAACCGGCTGATGGCCGATTTCGATACAACAGCGCAGCGGATCGGCGACAGCACGGATCGGCTCGTTACTCTCGCACACACCCGATCGCACGCCAGCCTGACCGCGATGGAGAGCCAGATGCTCGACATGCGAGACACCAATGTCGATCTGCAGACGCTGGTCGCTTTATTGACAGCGACGGGCCTTGCCATCGCGGTGCTTGGCGCGGCCTATCTGTTCCGCACGATCAACGGGAGTATCGCGCTGCTGCAGCGAGATCTCGGCATGATGTCCGCCTACGCGGATTCCGGCAATAACGAGGATACCCTGGCCGCATTGTCTCTCGACAAGAACCGCAGGGATGAATTCGGGGCGGTCGGCGGCGCACTTGCGGTGCTGGGGGGGTATCTTGCCAAGGGCAAAGAACTTGCCGCTGCCGAGGCGGCCAGTCAGCAACGCGTCGAGGAAGAGAAGCGTCGGACCATGAGCGAGCTCGCCGACCGTCTCGAGCGCCAGGTCAAGGACGTGGTCGACGGCGTCGGCGCGGCCGCGACGGAGATGCAGGCAACAGCGCAGCAATTGTCGGCCACCGCCGAGGAGACCAGCCGCCAGTCGGCCAACGTTGCGACCGCCTCCAACCAGGCGACCTCCAACGTGCAGACAGTTGCCGCCACCGCCGAGGAACTCAGTGCCTCGATCGCCGAGATCGGACGCCAGGTCGGTCAGTCCACCAAGATCACCCGGAACGCGGTGGATGAGGTGGAGTCGGCCAACCGGACCATCGCGGGCCTCGCCGATGCGGGAACCACGATCGGCGAAGTCGTGAACCTGATCAGCGACATCGCCGGCCAGACCAACCTATTGGCGCTGAACGCCACCATCGAGGCGGCGCGCGCCGGCGAGGCCGGCAAGGGCTTTGCCGTGGTGGCGCAGGAAGTGAAGAACCTGGCCAACCAGACCGCCAAGGCCACCGAGGATATCTCGAAACAGATCGCCTCGGTCCAGGACGAGACTCGCGATGCCGTCACCGCTATCGAAAACATCCGGGGCATCATCAGCGAGGTCGACGACATCGCTACCACGATCTCCTCGGCGGTCGAGGAGCAGGGCGTGTCGACGCAGGAGATCGCGCGCAACGTCCAGCAAGCGTCCCAGGGCACGCAGGATGTGAACGAGAATATCGAAAGCGTGTCCCAAGCCGCCGGCGAAACCGGGGCGGCCGCGGGCCAGGTGCTCAACGCGGCGCAGGAGATGTCACACCAGGCCGAGGGGCTGCGCGGCGAGGTCGAGCGCTTCCTGCAAGAAATCCGCGCGGCCTGACTTTACGAAACCTGCCCGTCCACTTCAGGCAGAGGGGCCGCTCTTCGGGGCGGCCCCTTCTTGCAGCAGGTATCTACCGGAACGCCGGTTCGTCGAAGCTGCGCAATTTGCGCGAATGAAGCTGTTCGACGCCGCCCTCGCGCAGGATGCGCACGGCCTCCAGGCCGATTTTCAGATGCTGGCCGATGCGTTCGTTATAGAAGGCGTTAGCCATGCCTGGCAGCTTGATTTCGCCATGCATCGGCTTGTCCGACACGCAGAGCAGGGTGCCGTAGGGCACGCGCAGCCGGAAGCCGTTTGCGGCGATGGTCGCCGATTCCATGTCGACCGCAATGGCGCGCGACTGGCTGAAGCGTTCGAACAACTCGCCATAGCGCAGTTCCCAGTTGCGGTTGTCGCTGGTGGCGACGGTGCCGGTACGCATGCGGGTTTTCATCTCGCGCCCGTGCAGGCCGGTGATCCGCGCCACCGCCTCCTGCAGCGCCACCTGCACCTCGGCGATCGGCGGCACCGGCACCCAGACCGGCAGATCCTGATCCAGCACATGGTCCTCGCGGATATAGGCATGCGCCAGCACGTAATCGCCCAGCTGCTGCGAGCGGCGCAGACCCCCGCAATGGCCGATCATCATCCAGCAATGGGGCCGCAAAACGGCCAGATGGTCGGTGATCGTCTTGGCGTTCGACGGGCCGACGCCGATATTTACCAGCGTGACCCCCTGCCGATCGGCGCGGGTCAGGTGGTAGGCCGGCATCTGGGGCAGGTGGGCGAGGGCGACTCCCTCCGGTCCCGCTCCGCCGGCCCGCGTAATAACGCCGCCGGGCTCGATGAAGGCCGTGTAGCCGTCGGCACCGCCCGCAACAACTTCCCGCCCATAATCAATGAATTCATCGACATAACGCTGATAATTCGTGAACAACACGAACTGCTGAAAATGTTCGGGTTCGCTGGCGGTATAGTGGCGCAGGCGATGCAGCGCCAGGTCCACGCGCTCGGCGGTGAACAGGGCCAGCGGCCAGGGCTGGCCCGGCGGCGTGACGTGGGTGCCGTTGGCGATGGCGTCGTCGATCTGGGCCAGATCCGGCATGTGGAACAGGCCCTCGACCCTCTGCATCTCGGCGGCGCTGAGATCGGCACTAGCATGTTCGATGACGAAGGGCAGCGGGATCGGCCGGTCGCTGACGCCGACCGACACCGGCACGCCGTGATTTTCGATCAGCAGAGCGATCTGCTCGCGGTAATAGTCTCCGAAGAGGTCAGGCCGCGTGAGCGTTATCCCGTAGGCGCCCGGATAGGAGAGAGTTCCGTAGGAGGGTCGGGCGTCGAACTGCATCTGCGCCGCCCCGGCCTCGATCATGACATAGGGGTAGTAGGCAGGCTCGGCCGGCGTTTCGCGGTCGCCCGCCGCGAAGGCTTCGAAGCGTTCGCGAACACGGCGTGCGCCGGTGTTGTAGATATCCGCGATCCGCGCCGCGGCGGCGGCCGGATCGTCGAATCGCTTCAAGCTATGCACGCCCATCGGCGCCCTGTCCGCCATTCGGCCCTCCCGCAAATGATTCGCGCCACAATGACGCAGCGGCCGCGCCTGTTCAATCGCGATCGATCAAACCTGCTCGATTCCCAGCAGGCCGTTCGCGAAATCCCGGGCCGTGAAGGGGCGCATATCCTCGGCTTTCTCACCAACGCCGACGGCGTGGACGGGTAGGCCGAAGCGGTCAGCCAGGGCGACCAGCACGCCGCCGCGCGCGGTGCCGTCCAGCTTGGTGACGATCAGGCCGGTAACGTTGACCAACTCCTTGAAGGTTTGGACCTGGGCCAGCGCGTTCTGGCCCGTGGTGGCGTCAAGCACCAGCACGCAGTCATGGGGCGCGGTTTCGTCCTGCTTGCGGATCACTCGGATGATCTTTTCCAGCTCCGCCATCAGGCCGGCCTTGTTGTGCAGCCGCCCGGCGGTGTCGATCAGCAGCACGTCCATGCCTTGCGCGCGCGCCTTTTCCAGCGCCTCGTAGGCCAGGCCGGCGGCATCCGCGCCCTGTTTGCCGGCGACCACCGGGCAGCCGGTGCGTTCGCCCCAGATCTGCAGTTGCTCGACCGCCGCGGCGCGGAAGGTGTCGCCGGCAGCCAGCATCACCGACCGGCCCTGTTGGTGATATTGGCGGGCCAGCTTGCCGATGGTCGTGGTCTTGCCGCTGCCGTTGACGCCGACGATCAGCACCACATGGGGCCGGTGCGCGGGGTCGATGGCAAGCGGCTTCGCGACCGGCTCCAGCATCGCCGCAATGTCCGCCGCGAGGGCCTCGCGCAATTCCTCGCCCGTCACCGTCTTGTCGAAACGCCCCTTGGCCAGGCCCGCCGCCAGCTTCGCCGCGGGCGCCGGGCCCAGATCGGCAGTGATCAGCAATTCCTCGATCTCCTCGATCAGCGCATCGTCCAGCTTGCGTCCGGCCAGCGCCGACAGGCCCGAGGCGATCTTGCCGGAGGATTTCGAAAGCCCGGCCTTCAGCCGGGCGAACCAGCTCTGTTTCTGTTCCGTGGTTTCGCTCATGCCGCCCTTCTTACCGGTTCGCCGATCAGCTTCAAACCCTCGCGCCGGTCGATGCGGACACGGACCAGGGCCCCTTCGAGCGCCGGTTCGGTCAGCCGCACCGGGGCGAAATGTTCGCTGTAGCCGCTGTCATCGCGCTCCACCAGTACCATGGCATCCTTGCCGGCCTGCTTGTCCAGGAACCGTTGAGCGGCCAAATCGCCGGCGGTGCGCAGCTGCGACGCGCGCTCCTTGCGAACCGCCGAGGGAATCTGCGGCATGCGCGCCGCCGGCGTGCCCGCGCGCGACGAGTAAGGGAAGACATGCAGCCAGCTGAGGCCGCATTCCTCTATCAGGTCCAGGCTGCGCCGGAACATTCCGTCGGTCTCGGTCGGGAAGCCGGCGATCAGGTCGGCGCCGAAGGCGATGCCGGGGCGCAGCGCGCGCACGCGGCGGCAGAACTCGATGGCATCGGCGCGGCTGTGCCGGCGTTTCATGCGCTTCAGGATCATGTCGTCGCCGGCCTGCAGCGAAAGATGCAGATGCGGCATCAGCCGTTCTTCCTCGGCAATCAGGCGCATCAGATCTTCGTCGTCCGCGACCTCGACGCAATCGACCGAGGTCAGCCGCAGGCGCGGCAGTTCGGGAACCAGCGCCAGCAGGCGTCGTGCCATCTGGCCCAGTCGTGGCCGCCCAGGCAGGTCGCCGCCGTAGCCGGTGATATCCACGCCAGTCAGCACGATCTCGCGGTATCCGGCCTCGACCAGCCGGCGGGTCTGGTCGACGATCGTCCCGATCGGGGCGGAACGGTTGTTGCCGCGGCCATAAGGAATGATGCAGAAGGTGCAGCGATGGTCACAGCCCTGCTGGATCTGCACGAAGGCACGGGCGCGGCCCTCGAATCCCTCGACCAGATGCGGGGCGGTTTCGCGCACCGCCATGATGTCATCTACCGCGACGGCCGCGTTCGCGCCGGGCAGGAAGCTTTCGGCGCGCAGCTTTTCCTCATTGCCGAGCACTCGGTCGACCTCGGGCATGGCGGCATAGCGGGCCGGGTCGATCTGTGCCGCGCAACCGGTGACGATAATCGGGGCATCCAGGTTTTCGCGCCGCGCCCGGCGGATCGCCTGGCGGGCCTGGCGCTCGGCCTCGGCGGTGACCGCACAGGTATTGACGATGATCACATCCTCCAGCCCGGCCGCGTGGGCGTGGCCGCGCATCACCTCGGACTCGAAGGCGTTGAGGCGACAGCCGAAGGTAAGAATGCGGGGTTCGTTGCTCATGCCGCGGCGTAATCGGCCAACACGCCGGTGAAGCTGGTGGTGACCGGCCCGGTCAGCAATACGTGATTGTCTTCGCGCCATTCCGCGGTCAGCGACCCGCCATCCATGATCAGTTCGACCTTGCGATTCGTCAGCCCCCGGCGGACCGCCGCGACGGCAGTAGCGCAAGCGCCGGAACCGCAAGCCAGTGTGATACCGGCGCCGCGCTCCCAGACGCGCAGGCGGATACGTTCGTGGTCGATGACGGTCGCCACCTCCACGTTGGTGCGCTCCGGGAAAAGCGGGTGATGTTCGATCTGCGGGCCGAAACTCGCCAATTCGATATCCTCGGCATCCTCGACGAAAAAGATGCAGTGTGGGTTTCCCATATTCACGGCGGTCGGATTGTTCAGCGGCCCCAGCGCGATGTCGAGATGGAGCGTGTCGCATTCCTCGGCCAACGGAATGTCACGCCAGGCCAGATGCGCGGGGCCCATATCTACGGTAAGGCCGCCCGCCGCCTGCGTCGCCTCCAACCTTCCGGCCAGCGTCTCCATGACCAGCCGGTCAGCACCGTCTTCGCCCATAAGCACCGACGCTGCGCAGCGTGTGCCGTTACCACAGGCGCCCGACTCGCTGCCGTCGGAATTCAGGAACCGCAACCGCACGTCGGCGCCCGCCATATCGGTGGGCTCGATCAATATGAGCTGGTCGCACCCCACGCCGCGGCGGCGGTCGGCGATCGCACGCGCCACGTCCGCATCCGGGGCCACGGCCCCCGCACGCAAATCGAGCACAACGAAATCGTTGCCCAGCCCATGCATCTTGATGAATGGAATCATCCAGTCGACCCTCCGGCGGTCCCCGCCTTATATGGCGAGGATCGCAGCCAAGTCCACCGGATAACAGCCCGGTACCACGCCAGCGGAAATTTCGTCAGGAATTCTCGTCGTCGGCGATCGAGCGTACGAGGCGCAGGAACTTGCTGCGCACGTCGCTGGAAACCAGATGGTAGGACGCCAACAGCGCCTTCACTTCCTGTTGGCCCGCAGCATCACCGCTGGCGGCGGCTACCGGGTCGCTTTCCGCCGATTCACCCTCTACGCCTTCGAAAAACCAGGCTACCGGAACGCCGAGAGCCTGACCTATTTCATACAGACGCCCGGCGCTGACACGATTCATCGCGGTTTCGTATTTGTTAACCTGCTTCAGTCCAACGCCGATGATCTCGCCCAGCGCACGGCGGCTGAGGCCCATTTCTCGCCGACGCTGCCAAATTCTTTTGCCCACATATATGTCGACCGGGTCAGGCGACAGTTCTATCACATCGTTCATTTCATTCCACTACTGCAATCGGAAGGCTCTGGCCATCTTATAGCCTTTCTTTCCGTATGTACACAACAAAGGGGGCACATTACGTCTTTAGTAGCATACATGGTCAGAGTTGGATTAGGCAAGTGCCCCGAGGCGCTTGACTCGCAATACCATCGGCGTTACAAGCCCGCAGCCTGTTCCTGAAGGAAGCTGAGCTTTTGGTCCCGAGGGGCCCCGCCGGTCCGCGAGTTTCGCGCACTGGCGCGTTTTACGTTGCGGAGAGATGACTGGCGCATGTTTGACACGTTGACAGAACGTCTGGGCGACATTTTCGAGCGGCTGCGCAGGCGCGGCGCGCTGAGCGAAGTGGATGTTTCGGCGGCGCTGCGCGAACTGCGGGTCGCGCTGCTGGAGGCCGACGTTGCCCTGCCGGTCGTCAAGAAACTGCTCGAGGACGTCACTGAAAAGGCGACCGGCGCCGAAATCCTGCGTTCGGTCACGCCGGGCCAGATGGTCATCAAGCTGGTCCACGATCATCTGGTGGAGATGCTAGGCGGCGAGACCGTCGGGTTGAACCTGGCGGCGCCGCCGCCGATGGCCATCATGATGGTCGGCCTGCAGGGGTCGGGCAAGACCACCACGACCGCCAAGATCGGCAAACGCCTTCAGGAAAAAGAAAAAAAGAAGGTTCTGATGGCGTCGCTCGACGTGGCGCGCCCGGCGGCGCAAGAGCAACTGAAGACTCTGGGCGAGCAGGCCGGCGTGGCGACCCTGCCGATCGTGGCCGGCCAGCAACCGGTCGATATCGCCTCCCGCGCCATGCAGGCCGCCCGTCTTGGCGGCTTCGATGTGGTCATGCTGGATACCGCGGGCCGGCTGCATGTCGACGAACAGCTGATGAACGAAATGTCCGCCGTGCGCGACAGCACCGGCCCGGTCGAGACGCTTCTTGTTGCCGACGCCATGACCGGTCAGGACGCAGTCAATGTCGCCGAGGGCTTCCACGAACGCGTCAATCTGACCGGTATCGTGCTGACCCGCGTGGACGGCGACGCGCGCGGCGGCGCGGCGTTGTCGATGCGTGCCACCACCGGCCAGCCGATCAAGCTTATCGGCGTGGGCGAGGGTCTGGACGCGCTTGAGGAATTCCATCCCGACCGTATTGCCAGCCGGATTCTCGGCATGGGCGACGTCGTCAGCCTGGTGGAAAAGGCCGCGGAGAGCATCGAGCAGGAAGAGGCCGAAAGGCTCGCCCGCAAGATGCAGAAGGGCAATATGGACCTCGATGACATGGCTGCCCAGTTGCGCCAGATGCGCAAGATGGGCGGTCTGTCGGGTCTGATGACGTTGTTACCGGGCGTCAGCAAGGTTCAGCAGCAGATGGCCGAATCGAAAATCGACCCCAGGCTTCTTATCCGCCAGGAGGCGATCATCTCGTCGATGACGCCGAAGGAACGCAAGAACCCGAAGATCATCCAGGCGTCGCGCAAGCGGCGCATCGCCGCCGGCTCCGGCAATTCAGTATCCGACGTCAACAAACTGCTGAAGCAGCATCTGATGATGGCCAAGATGATGAAGAAGGTCGGCAAGATGGGCAAGAAGGGCCTGATGCGGCATGGGCTGCCGGGCATGCCCGGCGGCGGCTTTAACCCGTGAGTCCAGCAAAAATGTTTAATCCACTGTATCAACATATTAAACCAACACTCTAACCCAGAGCCTGAAGGACAGATAGAATATGTCGCTCAGAATTCGCCTTGCCAGGGGTGGCGCCAAGAAGCGCCCCTATTATCGTATCGTCGTCGCCGATTCGCGGATGCCCCGCGACGGCCGCTTCATCGAGCGTGTCGGCTCCTACAATCCGATGCTGCCGAAAGACCATTCGGACCGCATCATGCTGAAGGAAGACCGCATCAAACACTGGTTGTCGGTCGGGGCGCAGCCGTCGGACCGCGTCGCCCGCTTCCTGGGCTCGGCCGAGATGGCGGCCGTGCCGGCGATCCCGGAACAGACCAAGAAGAACCAGCCCAAGGCCAAGGCGCAGGAGCGCCTGCGCGAAGCCGAGGAGAAAGCCGCTGAGGCAGCTGCCGCGCCGCCGGCTGAAGAGACACCGGCTGAGGAAGCGCCGGCTGAAGAAGCCGCTGCTGAAGAGGCGCCGGCTGAAGAAGCCGCTGCTGAAGAGGCGCCGGCTGAGGAAGACGCTGCTGAAGAGGCGCCGGCTGAGGAAGTCGCCGCTGAAGAGGCGCCGGCTGAGGAAGTCGCCGCTGAAGAGGCGCCGGCTGAGGAAGTCGCTGCTGAAGAAGCCGCTGCAGAGGAAACACCGGCCAAAGAGGCCGCCCCGGAAGAGGCTCCCGCCGAGAAAGCCCCGGCCGAGGAAGAGGCCAAGAAGTAGGAAGGAGGCGGCGTGTCGGCAGTGGCGGTCAACATGGTTGAAGACAGGCTTTGCGTAGCTGTTATCGCGGGCGCCCATGGCGTGCGCGGCGACGTGCGCATCAAGAGCTTCACCGCCGACCCGGAGGGCCTGGCGGCCTACGGGCCGTTGACCGACAAAACCGGCGGCCGCGAATTCCGGATCAAGATCCTGGGGCTGGCCCGCGGCCTGCTGCGCGCCCATATCAAGGGTGTGGACGACCGCAACGCGGCCGAGGCGCTGACCGGGGTCGAGCTCTATATCGAGCGCGACCGGCTGCCTGCGCCGGAAGAAGACGAGTTCTATCACTCGGACCTGATCGGCCTGAAGGCGAAGCTTGAGGACGGCACGGATTACGGCGTCGTGCGCGCCCTGCATGACTTTGGTGCGGGCGACGTCATCGAGATCGTGCTGTCGGCGGGCGGGACGGTGATCCTGCCGTTCACCAGGACCGTTGTCCCGTCGGTGGATCTGGAGGCCGGCGTTGTTGTCATCGCCCCGCCGGAAGAGGTGGAGGCAAAGGCGCCGAAAGAGGGCAATTCATGAGCGCTACCGCAAACATATGGACCGCGCGGGTGCTGACCATCTTCCCGGAAATGTTCCCCGGGATGCTGGGCCAATCGATCGCCGGCAAGGCGCTGGAACGGGGCCTGTGGGCGCTCGAGACCCTGGATATCCGCGATTTCGCCGAGGACCGCCACAACAGCGTCGACGACACGCCGTTTGGCGGCGGCGCGGGCATGGTGATGCGGGCCGACGTGATCGACCGCGCGCTGGGCCACGCCATCGAGCAGGACCAGGCCGCGGGCGGCGGGTCGCCGGTCATCTATCTGAGCCCGCGCGGCCGCAGGCTGGACCAGGAACGGGTGCGCGAAATCGCCGCCGGGCCGGGCGTCATCCTGCTTTGCGGCCGATATGAGGGCGTCGACCAGCGGGTACTGGACGCCCGCGACGTGGAGGAAATCAGCCTGGGCGATTTCGTGCTGTCCGGCGGCGAGCCGGCGGCCTTCGCCCTGATCGACGCCTGCATCCGCCTGTTGCCCGGCGTGATGGGGGCGGAAGCCTCGCTGGAAGAAGAGAGTTTCGAGGCCGGATTGCTGGAATATCCGCATTACACCCGGCCCGCCGAATGGTGCGGGCGGGCGGTGCCGGAAGTCCTGCTGTCGGGTCATCACGAGAAAATCCGCGCCTGGCGGCGCGCCGAGGCGGAACGGATCACCCGCGAGCGCCGGCCCGATCTGTGGGCCCGCTATCGTCGCGAAGATGCCGCACCGGCACGGAAACAAGCCAAGTAATTTCAACAGTTAGTCACTAGTATCGAGGATCAAGCCATGAATACGATCGAAAAGCTGGAAGCCGAGCAGATGGAAAAACTGGCCGCCGAACGGCCGGCGCCGGACTTTCAGCCTGGCGATACCCTTCGCGTGCGCGTGAAGGTCGTCGAGGGAACCCGTGAGCGCATCCAGGCCTTCGAGGGCGTCTGCATCGCGCGCAAGAACGCGGGGATCAACAGCTCCTTCACCGTGCGCAATATTTCCTACGGCGATGGCGTCGAGCGCGTGTTCCCGCTCTACAGCCCGCGCCTCGACGGGATCGAGGTCGTGCGCACCGGCGACGTGCGCCGGGCCAAGCTGTATTACCTGCGTGGCCGCCGCGGTAAGTCGGCCCGGATTGCCGAGCGCACAGTGCGTCGCGACAAGGACACCCCC
>CAMYNJ010000164.1 GCA_947259795.1 uncultured Alphaproteobacteria bacterium
CAGGCAAGATATTCTTGGTATTGGCGGCGCTCGCAATGGGCGCCCCGCCGGCGCTCGCGCAGACAGAGAAGCCGAACATTCTCGTCATCTTTGGCGACGATATCGGCACCTGGAATGTCGGCGCTTACACCCACGGCATGATGGGCCGCACGCCCAACATTGACAGCATTGCCAAGGAAGGCATGCTCTTTACCGATCACTATGCCCAGCCGAGCTGCACCGCGGGGCGTGCCGCCTTCATTACGGGGCAATTGCCGATCCGCACCGGGATGACGACCATCGGCATCCCGGGATCAACGCGCGGGATTCAAAAGGAAGATCCTACCCTCGCCGAGGTCCTCAAAAGTCAGGGCTACGCGACAGCTCAGTTTGGCAAGAACCACCTGGGTGACCGCAATGAATTTCTGCCGACAGCGCATGGTTTTGACGAGTGGTTTGGCAATCTCTACCATCTCAACGCCGAAGAGGAGCCCGAACAACTCGACTACCCCGGTCAGAAAAATCCCGAATACCTGAAGAGAATGGGGCCGCGCGGCGTGCTCCATGCAGTCGCGACCGATGTGGACGACCCTACCGTCGACCCGAAGTTTGGCCGTGTGGGCAAACAGAAAATCGAAAACACCGGACCGCTGACCCGCAAGCGCATGGAGACCTTCGATGGCGAGGTGCTCGACCATACGCTGAACTGGTTGGACAGGAACGGCAAGGGCGACAAACCGTTCTTCGTCTGGTTCAACACGACGGCGATCCACATTCACTCGCGCTCTCCGCAAAAATACATCCAGATGGCGGTGGATGAAGGCCGCGCCGAGGAGGACGTGGTGCGCGCCAAAATGATCGAGCATGACGAACAGGTGGGAGCCCTGCTCAAGAAAATTGACGACCTCGGCGTCGCCGACAACACCATCGTCATCTACACCACCGACAACGGATACGAATTGATGTTATGGCCGGACGGCGGCTATGCGCCATTCCGCGGCGAAAAAGGCGGCACCTGGGAAGGCGGCGTGCGCGTCCCGCTGCTCGTCAAGTGGCCCGGCAAGATCGAGCCCGGCAGCGCTTCCAACGGAATCCAGAACCACGAGGACCTCTTCGCCACGCTCGCCGCGGCGGCGGGACTGCCCAACCTCAAGGCCGAATTGCTCGCCGGCAAGAAGATAGGCGACATGACCTATAAGGTTCACCTCGACGGCTACAACAACCTTGACCACTGGACCGGCCAGAGCGCGAAATCCGCCCGCCGGGAAATCTTCTACTACGACGAGACGGATCTCATGGCTTTGCGCGTGGACGCTTGGAAGATGCACATCGGGATCAAGAAGGAAGGGATCTGGTTTAACAAGAAGGAATATCCCAGCATCCCGTATCTCTTCAACCTGCTCATGGATCCCATGGAGAAGATGGACCAGGAGTCGCACGAGTGGGGCTACGCGGGCCGCAAGTTTTTTGCGTCCAAGATGTGGGCACTGAACTCATCAGGGCCATTCATCGCGGCGCATCTGAAGAGTTTGCAGGAGTATCCGCCGCGTCAGGGCGCAGACTCGCTGAGCGTCAAGAAGGTCCTGGACGAGGCGATGAGGAAGCTGCAAGCGCCGCGCGGCGATCACTGATCCCGCTGCGCCCGGCGTCGACCCGGCGCGGGCGCAGCTTTTTCTCGCGGCCCTCTGGCCTTACGGGACGCAACCGCCGGGCGCGCCTCCCTGGACGTCATGGCTGGGGCGCGGTTCTGGTCCGTCGATACGGAACTGGCGCTGGGCGCAGCCACCCTTGCGCTGATCTGGCGTTTTTGAACGAGCCGGCCTTCGGTCGATCTCAGCCTGGGGAGGCCGACCCAGTTCGTTTTCCCGAAACGAGCATCGGGCAGGCCCGGGAATTGGGAGGATAAAAAATATGACGATCAAACGGTTAGCTGGAGCCTTGTCGACACTCTGCATGGCTTGCTGGGCCATCTCGGAGGCTTTGGCGGCGGAAGCCGATACGGACGCGCTTCCCTGGAAGACCTGGGAATTTACGCTCGGCGGCTACCTGACCACGCACGATGCGTCGCTGCGCGTGGACTCCGATACGCTGGGTCGCGGAACCGAGATCGACATGGAGGACGATCTCGGATTCGACAAGACGCTCGAGACGGTCCGGTTCGATGCCACATGGCGTTTCTTGCCCCGGCACCGTGCGAGCTTCTCCGTCTACCAGTTCTCTCGCGACGCCAGCAGGACGTTGAATCGCACAATTCAGTATGGCGACCGGGTCTTCGTCATCGATACGACCGTTGCCAGCGAATTCGACATGACGGTCTACAAGGCGTCCTATGCTTATTCCGTCATTCAGAACGCGGAGTTTGACCTCGGCCTGTCGGCGGGGTTGCACCTGATGGACATGAAATCGAGCATCGCGGTGACGGGGCTGGGCGTATCGGACTCCGCGGAATTGTTGGCGCCGTTACCGGTATTCGGGTTGCGCGGCACCTGGGCGATCACACCCAAGCTCTTCCTGAAGGGGAATCTGGACGTCTTTGCAATCAGCATCGATGATACATCCGGCCGTTTTACCGATGCGCTGCTCGCGCTCGAGTACAATGCTTCCGAGCATATCGGTGTCGGCATCGGATACAACCGTGTTTACATGAACATAGAGGCCGACGGCGAAAAGTTCGACGGCGAAGCCGGCGCCGGATTTGGCGCCGTGATGGTCTACGGCAAGCTCTTCTACTGAAAACCCGGCGTCACTGAGCCAGTATCTTCCACGCCCCATCGGCCGTTTTGCAGCGATCCAGGGTGAAGCGGTAGGTATCCTCTACGCGCTTGAGTTCAATGTCGTGCTGCAGTCGGCGACATGGCAGGCCCTTGTACTCATGTTTCCGGATCAGTTTGACCGTACCGCGATTGCCGGTCTCCGAATTGTTCCACGCCTCGACGGACCCTACCTCTGCACCATCCGTCAAATACAGTTTCCCCGCGGCCGTTTCCAGCAACGGCAGATCGCTCTCATCCAGTTGAAACCCCGACTTTTTGAACGGGTTGGCGGCATTTGCCGGCGGGCCCGCCATGCCGATGGCGATCAACGCAGCCGCCAGCAGGATCGTATCGATTTTCCAAAGCATGGGCGCTTTCTCCCTTCGGCCTGCGACCGAGCCGATCGGCTGCTCCGTTGACCCAGAACAATATTAAAGTATGTGCAACACCTTGACCTGTCCAGATGAAAGCGATGGCGCATCACCGCGGGCCGGCGCGAGAGTCGAAGCGCTCGACCGATCCGGTTTGGCGGAGCCCATATATCGGAAGCCTCCTTCGAGGGGGCAGAAATGGACGCGCGTGCAAATGGTGCGGCAGGCGGCGTAAAAGGCCTCGCGGTTTTCGCCTCGATCCAGCCCGGACTGCGCGCGCAGCGCGCGATGAGGCTGACAAGGCCTCGAGACGCAGAACGTGTCGATGAGTGTCTTTTCAACCGCGGTTAACGGTGGATGTAGATGACTGTAGACCATGACCGCATCCAATCAGCGGCACTCCCCAGGCAACGGTAGCAGAATATGGTTAAGAAATGGTAAACATAGAGCGACACAGCCTCTCGACGGAGGGCGGCCCGGTCCGGCAAATCCATGCCGATGGAAGGGATAATGGCCTTGACCTGGAGATTGCGCTTACGCTCTAATGAAGTTGCCAGCATGAACGGTGCTGGGCAATGTCGAGTGGGCCGGTCGGAAGCGCTCCATCGAAGATTGCGCTCCTGCCCGATCGCCGTCGCGGCAACAGGCAAGGGGAGTGTCAAAATGTTCAAGACGAAACTGCGTGCAACCGTCATCGCCGGGCTGGTCGGCGTCTTCGCCCTGTCCGGCGCGGCGCCGGCGGAACCCTATGCGCCGGTGGCGAAGGATCCCGGAAAACCGACCATCGAAGGCCAGGAAGCAGGTTATCCCCTGGAGCAGATGATGCTTCAGGCGGTTCCGAAATTTGTGCCGGACAGGAGCGCGGTAACGCAGCCGCCCTATCCGGGCGCGGTCGTCGTCATGGCGCAGCCGGCCAGCAAGGGCTCGATGAACGGGGAACCTTTCAACCAGCTTCCCAGCGTGGTTCTCCACAGCACGGACGACGTGGCGTCGGTTATGGCGTTCTACCGCGAGGCGCTGCCCGATTGGACGAAAATCGACTTTTTCGGCATGGAATACCTGTATGAAGGCAGCGGCGAGTTCAAGCCCATGGAAAAATCCAGTTTGGAGACGCCGAATATCATGGTCGGCGAACTGCTTGACGCCCTGAAGTACCATGCCATGCCGGACGCCAAGACATCGATCACGATTTTCTACAAGTAACGGGGTTCGATCGCCGGGAGCGGGGCATGAAACGTCCTTGGACAAGCCGAACCACAGTCCGTCGTTTTTGCGGGCTTGTCCTGCTGGCGCTGATCCTGGCGCCGGCGCAGTTGCCCGCGGCGGAGCTTCCCTTCCCGGGCGATACCGAACTGCGGGCGCTGCGGGCGCTCGACCTCGACGAGGCCTTCGCGGCGGTCGCCACGGGTATCCGCTTCGAAGCCTATCCCGGCATCCTTCGCGGGCCGCGCGGCACGGTCCTGGCGCATGGCGGCAACGCGGCCGACCAGGCGCTGCTGCTGGCCGATATCCTGCGTGGCCGCGGCTATCGGGTGCGCTTCGTGCGTGGCCGGCTGGAAGGCGGCAATCTCGATACGCTGATCCGGGGCATGTACCCGCCTGATTTCCCCGGCCTCGATCTGGCCAAGGACTATCTGCCTTACGATCCAGAGGCCGACACGGCGCTCCGTGCGATGGCAGCCGATCATGTCTGGCTGGAACTCGATCAGGGCGACGGCACATGGCTGCCGCTGGACCCCTCCTTTCCCCGGGCAAAGCCGGGCGAGGCCTACACAAAGGCGTTGGCCCGGCTGGACGACCTGCCGGAGGACCTGCATCAGCGCATCCGCCTGACCCTGCATGAGGAAACGGTCGGCGGCGAGACCCGCGAGCTCGGCCGGCTGGAAGACAAGGCGGCGGTGTTGGGGTTCACGCCGTTGTCGCTGGCGATCCTCGGCGTGCCGCAGGTCAAGGCGCCCGAGACCGAAAAGAAAAAGGGCGGCGGCGCTGGCGGCCTGTTCGGTGGCGCCATATCCGGCGGCGACCAGCAGCCGGAGCCGGCGGCGGCACCGCAGGCAGCGGCCGAAACGGTCGGCATCATGTTCCGGCGCTTGCTGCAACGAGGGCACGAGACGATCGACCTCGCCCCGAGCCTGGTGCTGGATGCGGAGGCGGGCAGCGCGATCCGCCGGGAATGGCTGGAGATCGCCATCGAGGCGCCCGGCCGCGAACCGCGTATCGTGGTGCGCGACCTTTATGTCGTGGACGCGCCGGCGGTGGACGGTGCGGCCCCGGCCCCCTATCGCCGCTATTCTTTGGCGGTCGTGACGGGGCCGATCGATGTCGCGGCCGTGCGCGACCATGCGAAACGGCTGGGCGCACAGATCGACCTGGATGCGTCGAAGGCGCGCATCAATGCGATCGGCGACGGCGCGAACAGCAAGGCGGCGTCGGAGGCGGTCGCGGTGGACGGCGAGATCGGCCCGCTGGCCGGTCATCTGGCCGGTCTGGCGTTCGCGGCGGAATCGGATGCGCTGACCCGCCGGATCGCCCACAACAACGGCGTTGCCTTCGCCCAGGCGATTCCGCGCGTTATCGTGACCTCGGTCGAGGGCGGCGACGGCCCGGCCTATCGCCTGGCGCTCGATCTGCGGCTCGATGAGGTCGAGGCCTGGCCCTATCCGGGATACGCGACCCGCGCCGCGGAACATTTCCAGGCCGCGCGCGGCATCCAGAACACGATGCTGGAGGGGCGGTTCCTCGAACGAATTCTCGGTGTCGAGCAAACCGCAAACACCGCCGATCTGATCGCGGGTGTCGAGGGCGGACAGGGCGCCATGCTGGTCTTCGGCGCGGGCCAGCAGGACCGGCTCGATCGGATCGAAGGCCTGTCGCCTTACGCCCGCCGGCTGATCGAGCAAAGCCTCGCCAAAGGCCGCGAGGTCGTCATTCCGCCCAAACCAGTGCAACTTGCCGGGCGCGCGCGCCTGGGCTGGTGGGAGCGCGACCCGGCCAGCGGGCGCGTCATCGGCGTCATGGACGACGGTTTGCATCAGGCGACGGCGTCCTATTCGATCAACACGACGGAGATCGGCCTGAACGACAATATGGGTTTCGTGATCGGCATGATCATCGGCGCCACCGGCACCCAGTTCCTGGTCGCGGCCAAGATACTGGAATATGGCGAGGTGACCGACCAGTTGATCGCCGATGTGGAGGCCAGGGTCGAAGCGCTCAAATGCCTGTCCTGCCCCAAGGCGGAGGCCAGCGCCTCGGCCAGCGTCAGTTTCGGGGACAGCTGCTTCTCGGTGGAGAAGAAGATCGAGGCCGGGGTGTCGGTATCGGCGGGCTCGTTCTGCGCGCAATACGTCGCCGGCATGACCTGCGCGTCGAGCATGATACTTCAGGGGCTGAAGGGTGGGTCCGGCGGCCCGAGCGCGGGCGCGAGTGCGGAAGCAGGAGCCTCTGCCGGCTGTAACTAACGGAGGCGAACGAATGCGGAGTTCCAGGATCCGGGCCGGCGCTTTCATGCTGGGGATGTTGGCTTGTTCCACCGCGGCGCTGGGCCAGCAGGACGACCAAGGCTGGCAGGATCCCTATCTGACCGGCGATCCCGCGCAATACCCGGAACCCAGGGCGGCGGAGGCGGTACCCCGGGCGGCGGACCTCGCCCCCGATCCGTCGCTGGCCGCGCTGGCGGCCGATGTAGAACCGCTGGCCGCCGGCGAGAACGAGTTTGTGCGCGTCGAGCTCATGCGGGTAATCCGTGGCGACGAGATCGCCGGCGTCTCCGTGCCGGAAGGCATGGAAACGGTTGTCCTGGTCACACGCTGGACCAACATCCACCCGCGCGCCCAGGTCAGGAAATCGAGCCTGGAAGGCAAGCCCGACCGCACCTATGGCGCGGGCGGGCTGTTCTCCGGCGGTGGCGGCGGCGCGGGCGGCGAGGAGATGGTCGAACTCGATGTCGCTTACAAGGTGCCGAAGGCGGGCCAGCACGCCTTCCTGGCGGCCGGCGGCATGGCCCTGGATTTGAGTGCCGACAGCACGACCCTGCCGAACGGGGTGGCGCCCGGCGCGGCGTTTTCGATCGCGCGTTTCGGCGAAAGCCGCGAATTCCGGTTTGCCTACCTTGTACCGAAACGCGCTACGGATATCGCCTTCCGGTTTTTTGATTACAGCAACGGCCATATCGCCCTGCCGGTGGCCGGCGACGCTCACGCGGCGCTGACGGGCGACGGCCCGGCGGATGCGGTGGACCGCGGCAATATCGGCGGGCTGGAAATCGCGCTGACCGGCGTCGACTATACAAGCGAACATGCGGGCGTGTCGGCGCCGGAGGGTTGGCGCTTCGCCCGGGTGGAACTGTTCGGCCGCAGTGACGCGAAACAGGGCGGCAAGGGTGCCATCGCGACCATCGACCCGACGAAGTATGCCTGGCTCGCAGGCGACGGCGGCTACGTCTGGTACGGCCTGCCGCCGGCCGACGGCGAACGGGCCGTGAGTTTTACGCCCGAGCTGTTCCAGCGCCGCGAGATGGTTTTCCTGGCGCCCGCCGATGCCGAACGGTTCAGGCTGGGGCTGCGGGGACGCGAAGAGGTTCGCATTCTCAAAGCGACGGTGGAGGCCCCCGCGCCCTTGCCGCCCGCCGCCGCGACCCATGCCGACGGCGGGACGCTGGACCTGGCCCTGTTCGGGTTGCGCTGGGAGGGCGACCGGCTGGTGGCCGACCTGGCGGCGACGCCGAAGACGGGCGCGAAGGGCGTGGAGCTGACGCTCGGCCAGCAGTTCCTGATCGCCGATGCCGGCGGCGCCGAGATTTCCGCGGACATGGCGGCGACCAAGCGCCTCACGCGCCGGCCACCGTCGCCGGCGGTCGTGCCGCCGGGCACGCCGATGCGCTTCGAGCTGGCGTTCGCCGCGCCCGCGGATTTTGCGCCGGCGACGCTGCGCTATCGCGGATTCACGAGTGAAGGGCGTCTCGATCTTTCGGGTGTTTCGGTCGCCGGCGAACGCGGAACGGCGACACCGGGCGGAACCACCGATTTCCCCGAGATCAAGGCACCGGATTCCCCTGCGCCTGCTATCGCGGCAGCGCCCCAGGCAGCGGAACAGGCGGCGGCCGGGGCTCCGAAGGCTGCCCCTACCGCTCGTATGGGCCCGCCGGAGGCACCGCCGCAACTGATGCCCGTCGCGCTGCCCGAATTCGACCCGGCAACCGCCGTCGAGGAGGTCGAGCCGAACAACAAGAGCGAGGAGGCGACGCCGCTTGGCCCGGGATACGCCGCCACCGGCGAAATGGCCGGAAAGGACCAGGACTGGTTCCTGCTGCAGGTCGAGGGCGAGCCTCAGCTCTGGACCTTCGAGGCCAGCGGGCCCGGCGTTAAATACCTGGCGATCCACCGGGCGGGCAACGCGCGTTTGGTCCAGCGAAGCGTTATGCCGGACCAGGCGTCGGTCCGCATCGACAATTACCTGCTGTTGCCGGGACCCTACTGGCTGCAGCTCCGGCCATCCGAGGAAGGGGGCGCGTACTGGATGCGTGCGGCGCCGCTCGGCCGTCCCGACCGTTATGCGGAATTCGAGCCGAACGACAAGGCGGACAGCGCGCACGTCCTTCGTTTCGGGCAACCGCGACGGGGCCTGATCGACCACAAGGCCGATAAGGATTTATACCGGTTTTCGCTAAATCAACCGACCCACCTTGTCGTTTCCGTCACCCCGCCCCCCGGGAAAAGCCTGTATATGAACATAGAGAGCGGGGGTTGGAGCGTGACAGCCAAGCGGACGCCCAAGCCCGGAGACGTCAAGCGCTACCGGGCCTTGCTTAGTGCGGGAGATTACCAGGTAACGCTTAGGGCCGAAGACGGTTGGCGCAGCGACGCGCCCTATGAGGTCCGGCTCGACCGGCTCGACCCGTTCGACCTGCCGGTGGATCTCGAGCCCAACGACAGGGGACACGAGGCTCGGCCAGTCGGAGGGCTTCGACAGTTTTCCGGCAGCGTCGGCGCCTTTGGGGCCGCCGACTATTACAGGTTGCCGTCGGTCGCCGGGGAAACCGCGCTGACCATTACGCTGGAGAGCGATAGTGGCATTCGGCCCGGACTATACTATCAGGACGGCGATCAGATCAGATCGAGCCGGCTCGATGAAGACCGCGAAAAGAGCGCCGGCAAGAGCCGGGTCTTCCACGGCATGCTGAAACCGGACGGGGGCGGTCTGCTGTATATCAGCGGCACGGGAGATTACCGGGTGACGCTGGCCTACGATCCGTCGCCGGCCGAGGAGGCAACGCATCCGGGACAAGCCGCGATCAGCCTGGCGCCCCGGGACCCGGCGCCCGTTTTCAACGCCTATGGGAAGGATCTTCAGGAGGCGCCGGTGTCGCTGTCGGTCGGCAACAATGGCGACGCGCCACAGCAGATACTTCTACAGTCGGCCCCGGGAGAGTCCGGATGGGCCCTCGCGCTCGAAGTCAACGAGTTCAATTTGGCCCCGGGCGAGTCGCGTACGGTATCCGGCATATTGCGGGCAATGCCTGACCGGCCGGCGGGGCGGCCGGTACCCATATTCCTGCGGGCGCAAAATACCGCCGGCAGCGGCACCACCGCATCGCTGGCGGTGGAAGCCGCGTGCGATGCGCCGCCGATTGCGCCGCGGCGGTTCGAATCCCTGCCGGAATCCCTGCGCGGCGGGTTCAACCTTGCCTGGACGGCGCTCGGCGGAGAAGCCGTGGCGGACAGCGATTCGGCCCGCAGCAGATATGCATCGCTGTTCGACGGCTTGACCCCCCTCAACGGCCGTTACGACATTTCCGGCGGAAAATTGCCATTCGACGTGACGGTCCGGGTCGCCGGGGCCGGCCCGGCCAATATCGCCGGCGTGGTTCTGTTCCCGCGCGCCGCCGGGGGAGACCAGAGCAATCTCGGGCCCTTCGAGATACTGGCCTCGACGGACGGCAAGGTGTTTACGCCGGTTTTCGCCGGCCATCTGGACCGCAATGAGGTCGAGCAGGCCTTCGCATTCGAATCGCCCGTCCGGGCCAGCCACGTCCGCCTGCGCCTGACACGGACGGTTCAACTACACAAAAGCGGCAAGGCTGGCCTGGGCGAATGGAAGGTGATCGCGGCGCCAGGATCGCGGCCGTTCGGCGACCAGGCCCTGAACATCGCCAGCCCCGTGCTTGGCGGCCACATCGTTTGGGCGTCGTGGGAAGCCGGTTACGCAAGCCGTGTCGGGATGCTGACGGAAAAGAAAGACGCAAAGAAGACCAGGGTCGAGGCGCTGCAACCGATCGAGTGGGTGGTCGGGTTCCATCATGAGCGCGCCGCGAGGATCGCCAGATTTACTTGGCGCGATATCGCCAAGGCGTCGAAGCGCGACCGGCGCTTCGAATCCATCAAGGTTTCGGTCAGCACGGGTGGGCCTACCGGGCCCTGGCAGCCGGTCGCGGACTGGACGCTGGAGCGCGACGATGCCGGCAATGCCGAACTGATACTGCAAGGACCCGTCTGGGCCCGCTTCGTGCGTTTCTCGGCACCGGGCAGCGACCAGAGGGCCGACTGGCTGGTGCCGGAAATGCTGGGTGTCTTCGAGCAGCCGGAAGGGGATGGCTATCTGTCCGCGCTCGGCGAATGGGGCCACTACACCCGCGACGGCGCCTTCGAAAGGTTCGCCGGTACGGGCGAACCGGTCGTTCTTGAAGACAAGGGCGGTCCGAGTCCCGAACAGGCGGCGGTTCTGGCGGTCGGCGACGTTTTGGGCGGCCGGGTCCAGGTCGGCTCGGACGAGGACTGGTTCCGGATCGACACGCCCGACGGCATGGCGCGCCTGGAGTTCTCCTTCGACGGCGAGGGCGCGGGGCGGCTGATCCCGGCCCTGCAGGACGCGGCCGGTAAGGCGGTGGACCTCGTCGAGGGCAACGAGATCGAAGGCGCGCGGGTGTTCCATGCCGAGGTCACGCCGGGCGAGCGCTATTTCCTGCGGGTCCGGGAAGCAAGACGGTCGATCATGATCGCCTGGGACAATAGCGGCAGTGTCGGCGCCTATCACGCGACCATGTACCGCGCCATCGCCCGCTTTGTGGACGATATCCGGCCGGGGCTGGAGGTCGTGAACCTGCTGCCGTTCCGCAATGGCGAGCCGGTGCCGCTGCTGGAGACCTGGACCGACGATCCGCTCGCGCTCAAGCAGGCGATGGGGGCTTATGACCGCAGGGACGGGTCGAGCGAATCCGAGAAAACACTGGTTGGCGCGATGAAGGCGCTGGCCCAGCGCCCCGGCAATCGCGGCATCGTGTTCCTGACCGATGCCAATTCCAGCGGCGGCAGGATTTCCGCCGGTATGTGGCGCCTGTTCCACGAAGTGCGCCCCCGCATATTCGCGCTGGAACTGCAGCTCCAGGCGAAAGGGGTCGACCACTTCCAGGACCTTATGCAGGACTGGGCCGCGGTGAATAACGGGCATTATTCCGTGTTCCGAAACCAGGCGGATCTGGATGTCGCCTTCGATCGGGCCGCCTGCCATCTGCGGCGCCCCGCCGACTACCGCGTCGCCCTGCAGCGAGGCCCCGGGCCGGGCATGCTGCGTGTCGCCTGGGAGGAAGGCAAGGCGATGGCGGGCGCCACGATCGAGTTGATCCTCGACGCCTCGGGCTCCATGCGGTCGCGCAAGAACAAGGTGGACGGCAAGCTGAAGATCGACGTCGCCAAGGACGTGATGAACGAAATCGTCGGCTTGCTGCCGGACGATTCGCAGGTCGGGTTGCGCGTCTACGGCCACCGGAAGAAGGAGGGGACCAAGGGCGACTGCCAGGATTCGCAACTCGTCGTCCGGATCGGCGACCTGGACCGCAAGAAGATGCTCGCGGCGGTCAAGAAGATCAAGGCGCTCGGCACCACCCCGATCGCCTATTCGCTGCAGCAGGCGGGCAAGGACCTGAAGCGCGTCGAGGGGCCGAAACTTATCGTCCTCGTCACCGACGGCAAGGAGGAATGCAAGGCGGACCCGGCGGCTGTGGTGAAGGAGCTGAAGGAGCAGGGTATCGACGTTCGCGTCGACATCGTCGGC
The DNA here is from genome assembly GCA_947259795.1 of uncultured Alphaproteobacteria bacterium. Lineage (GTDB taxonomy): Bacteria > Pseudomonadota > Alphaproteobacteria > UBA8366 > JADFVY01 > JADFVY01. The sequence continues at coordinate 12,152 of CAMYNJ010000164.1, forward strand.
TTCGCGCTCGCCGAGGAGAAGGTCAAGGAGGATATGCTGCGCGCCGCGGAGGCCGGCGGCGGGCGGTTCTTCGATGCCCAGGACCGCGACGCGCTGGCCGCTGCCATCCGCAACACGCTGGCGATGCCCTTCGAGGTGCTGGACGGCCGCGGCGGGCAAGCCGCCACGGGGCTGACCGACCAGGAAGCGATGAAACTCTACCAGGGGGACTATTCGGTGATTGTGCGCACGGCGAAGGGCGATGTCACGGTACGCGACGTGCGGGTTGTCGAAGGCCGGTTGAGCGAGGTCGTGCTGGCCCGCGAAGAGGATGGAATCCGGGTACGCGTGTCGAGCCCTGGGGCGCCCGAATAGATCGCGGCCGCCACTGATTTAAATCAATGATGATGCGCAGCGGAACATTTACGTTTTGCACATAATCCAGTGTTAACATGGATACCTTGGTATGGCGGTGTGCGCGCGGTCGGAAGAAGAATGATTGTTGGCGACATACACTTGCCCTGACATGTGAGGTTGGCAGAATGCCCGGTTTCCCGATCGTTACGCGAGCGGATTTTTCAGATACGACATTTCTCCTGGAGATAGATCATCCGGCGATGGCCAGGGCGGCCAAGCCGGGCCAGTTCGTTATTGCCATGACGCAACGCCAAGGCGAGCGCATTCCACTGACGATAGCCGATTTCGACCGAGATAAGGGCACCGTGACCCTGGTCATCCAGGCGGTCGGAAAGACCACCAGGGAGATGCAGGCCATATGCCAGGCCGGCACCAAGCTGTATGGTCTGGTCGGCCCCATGGGAGAGCCGAGCCATATCGGCGACGCCCGCAAGGTCGTCTGTGTCGGCGGCGGGCTGGGCGTGGCGCCGATCTTTCCACAGGCCCGCGGCTTCAAGGAAAGCGGCGCCTACGTCATCGGTGTCGTCGGTTTCCGCAACCGCGACCTGGTGTTCTGGGAGGACAAATTCCGCGCCTGCTGCGACGAACTAATCATCTGCACCGACGACGGGTCGGCCGGCATCAAGGGCCTGGTGACCAAGGGTATCGAGATGGCGGCCGATCAGCATCCCGACATCGATGAAGTCGTCGCCATCGGGCCGCCGATCATGATGAAGGCCTGCGCGGAAACGACGCGCCCCCTCGGCATCAAGACCATGGTCAGCCTCAACCCGATCATGGTCGACGGCACGGGGATGTGCGGCGGCTGCAGGGTCAAGATCGGCGACAGAATGAAATTTGCCTGTGTCGACGGGCCCGATTTCGATGGGCATGAGGTCGATTTCGATGATCTCATGAACCGCCTGCGACGCTTCAAAGAAGACGAGAAACTGGCTATCGAGCGCTGGTCGGAAAACTGCCGGCAGAAGGCGCTGGCCGAGTCGGCGGAACGAGACGGCTGAGCACCAGCGGGCAGGACGGACGATGACGAAGAAAAAGACGATCAGGTCGATTCCCCAGGACAGGGCACCGATGGCCGTTCAGGAACCCGAACGGCGGGTGAAGAATTTCGACGAGGTTGCGCTGGGCTTTACGCCGGAGGATGCGCTGGTCGAATGCGACCGCTGCCTGTTGTGTCCCGAACCCGCCTGCGTCGCCGGCTGCCCGGTCGGCATCGACATTCCCGGCTTCATCATCAAGCTTTCCGAGAAGGACTATCGCGGTGCCTACGATATCCTCAGCGAGGCAAACCTGTTGCCGGCGATCTGCGGCCGCGTATGCCCGCAGGAGGACCAGTGCGAGGGTGTGTGTCCGGTCGGCGACACCCTCGAGCCGGTGGCGATCGGCCGCCTGGAGCGGTGGGTCGGGGACAAGGCGATCAAGGAAGGGTGGAGCACCCGCCCGCATATCGAGCGCAAGAAATACAAGGTCGGCATCGTCGGCTCCGGACCCGCCGGGATGGCCTGCGCGGCGGACCTGGCGAAGGCGGGATGCGAGGTCATCGTCTACGAGGCCTTTCACGAGCCCGGCGGGGTGCTGCGATACGGTATCCCCGAATTCCGTTTGCCGAACGCCGTCGTCGATGCAGAGATCGCCAACCTGAAGGAGCTGGGCGTCCAGATCGAGTGCAACACGCTGGTCGGGCGCCTGTTCACGATCGAGCAGATGCGGGACGAGATGGGATTCGATGCGGTGTTCATCGGCAGCGGCGCCGGCGCACCGAGATTCATGGAAATCCCGGGCGAAACCCTGAACGGGGTGCTGTCCGCCAACGAGCTGCTGACACGCTGCAACCTGATGAGCGCGGGCAAGTTCCCCGACTACGACACGCCGCTTCACCTGGGTCGCAGGATTGCCGTCATCGGCTCCGGCAACACGGCCATGGACGCGATGCGGGTCTCGCGGCGCATGGGGGCGGAAAAGGTCTATTGCGTCTACCGCCGGACCGAGGCCGAGTGCCCCGCCCGCAAGGAAGAGCTTCACCACGCCCAGGAAGAGGGTATCGAGTTCCACTGGCTCACGGCGCCGGTCGAAATCCTCGATGATGGCGAGGGGAACGTGCGCGCAATGCGGTGCGTTCGCATGACGCTTGGGGATCCCGACGAATCGGGACGACGCAGCCCGGTTCCGATCGAGGGCAGCGAGTACGAGTTCGAAACCGACATGGTTGTCTACGCCATAGGCACAAGCGCCAACCCGATTCTCGGCCAGACGTCGAAGCTCAAGCTCAATGCGCGAGGCTATATAGCGACCGACGAAACCCTCGCGACCTCGATGGCCGGGGTCTATGCCGGCGGCGACATCGTGACGGGTTCGGCCACCGTGATCCTGGCGATGGGCGCGGGACGCAGGGCGGCGCAGTCGATCAAGGAATATCTCGCGATCCCCGACGGCGAGGCGGTGTATGCACCATGGCAGAACGGCCCCGACGGAACGCTGTTCGGCATCGATCTAACCCAGCGGAACTTCGCGCGACTGCGCGTGACATAGGTCAGAATAGATGAAACCAAGAAAACGGGCAGAGCTCGAACAGGAACCGGTCCGCCAGCGAACCGGGCGCAAACCGGCAAAGAAGGCGAAAGAGTCCCCGAAATCCGCTGCAGGGACGAACGGCGCCGAGGCACCCTCCGGCAAGGCGGCGGTAGCCGTCAAGGAACATATCGTCGAGATCGTCAGCGATTCGGGAGAAGGCGCGCAGCGTTGCGGCCAGTCCTTCGGCGCGATCGCCGCGCGGACGGGCCACGGCATATGGACCGTCGAGATCATTCCCGCCGAGATCCAGCCGCCGGCGCGCAGCGTAGCCGGCGCCAGCGGCAATCGTGTCCGCCTGGCGTCCCGCCGCATCATGAATGGCGGCGACGAGGCGGATCTGGTCATCGCCTTCAATGAACAGGTCCTGCTGAGCCGCGTGCGCGCCAATGAACTGAAGCCCGGTTGCATTATTCTCCTGGAAAACAAATGGCGGACCGATCCCGAACCGGAGATCGCGGAAGCCTATGCCCGGGTCTGCGATGAACTGACCGGTGCCGGGTACCGGCTGTACGAAATCCCGATGGAAGAGGAATGCCTGAAGTTCGTGCCCGATACGCGGCGTGGAAAGAACATGTTCGCGCTCGGCATGCTCTGCAGCGTCTACAGCCTGGACCTGGACCTGGCGCGGACGCAGGTCGCGTTCATTTTCCGCAAGAAGAACGAAAAGGTCATCGAAATCAATCTCGAGCTCCTGCAGGCGGGCTACGAGTGGGCGGAGGCCGACCTGGACCTGAAATTCACGATCGAATCGTCGAAGCCGCGCGAGCCCCAGGTCGTGTTGAACGGCAACACCGCGCTGGCGCTCGGGGTCGTGGCGTCGGGTATGGAAGTTTGCTCCATGTATCCGATCACGCCGGCAACCTCCGCCTCGCACTATCTGAGCGACATCTTCGAGAAGGTCGGCTGCGTAGTGCATCAGGCGGAGGATGAAATCTCAGCCTGCGCCTTCGCGATCGGCTCTTCCTATGCCGGCAAATGCGCGCTGACCATCACCTCGGGACCCGGGCTGTCCCTGAAGCAGGAGGCTATCGGCCTCGCGGTGATGGCGGAAATTCCACTCGTCGTGGTCGACGTGCAGCGTGGCGGGCCCAGCACCGGCCAGCCCACCAAAGCCGAACAAGGGGATCTCCTCGCCGCAATTTTCGGTGGGCATGGGGACGCACCGAAGATCGTTTTCGCCGCCGCTACCATTGAAGATTGCTTCTATTCCATGATCACGGCGCGCAAGATCGCCGAAACCTTCAACATGGTCGTCATGGTCCTGACCGACGCGAGCCTGGCCACGGCCCAGCAGCCGTTCCCGCGGCCGCGGTTCCGCGAGGACTGGCTTGCCCCGCCGATCGACCAGAGCGCGGTCCCCGAGGGGGGCAGGCCCTATGACTGGGATCCCCGGACGGGTATGGCCGAGCGGTTCATTCCGGGGCAGCCGAACGGGATGCACTGTCTTACCGGCCTGGCGCATGACCGTTCCAGCCGCGTCGCCTACGATCCCGCCACCAACGAGGAAGGCATGCGCAGCCGGAGCATGAAACTGGCCGCTTTCCAGAAAACCCTCAAGACCCCGCCGGTGTTCGGCGGCGAGGAAGGGGACCTGCTGCTGGTCGGCTGGGGCAGCACCAAGGGCGCCATCGAGGAAGCTGTCGAACGGCTCAAGGACGAAGGCCACAAGGTATCGTCCCTGCACCTCAAATTCCTCCTGCCCATGGCCTCCGGTATCAAGGAGGTGCTGCAGCGGTTCGGCAAGGTCATGACCATCGAGAACAACTGGTCGGACAGCATGAGCGACGAGTTGATCGACGAGCACAACCGCCGCTATTCGAGCCTCGCCTTGCTTTTGCGCGCGCGCTACCTGATCGATGTCGATTGCTGGAGCGAAACGCGCGGCCAGCCGATCAAACCCGGTGCGATCATCGACATCGCACACCAGAAGTTGCAGTAGAGAGAGGTCGAACCAATGGCGTCTTCACGCACGGAATGCCTGCTGAAGCTGATCGACGAAGAACACAGCATCCATGACTATCAGAGCGACATTCCGCCGCGCTGGTGCACCGGATGCGGCGACAACGGTATCCTTACCGCCGTCCAGCGGCTGTGCCGCGACGAACAGCTCGAGCCAGAGAAGACCGTGTTCGTATCCGGCATCGGCTGTTCGAGCCGGCTGCCGCACTACATGAACGCATACGGGTTCCATGGCCTGCACGGCCGGGCCCTGCCCGTCGCCGAGGGCGTGAAGATGCGCCGGCCCGACCTGCATGTGTTCGTGACGACCGGCGACGGCGATTGTTGCAGCATCGGCGCCGCACACTGGATCCATGCGATCCGCTACAACATGAACATGACCATGCTGTTGCACGACAACCAGATTTACGGCCTCACCAAGATGCAGGCCTCGCCGACGTCGCCGAAGGGCCTGAAGAGCAATACGACGCCGCGCGGTACCTATCTCGATCCCCTCAACCCGCTGACCGTCACCCTCGGCATATCGAACGTGTCCTTTGTCGCGCAGGTGGCGGACTGGATGCCGGAAGTGCTGTACGACATCGTCTCGCAGGCTTATCGCCATAAGGGATTTTCGTTCGTGCGCGTGTTGCAGAGATGTCCCGAATTCCTGCCGCACCGGTTTGACGAGTGGGTGCGGGACCCGGCCAAGATGAGGGTCGTCGTGCATCCCAAGGGCGTACAGTTGAGCGCGAATCTCTCCAAGACATACCGCAACCAAGAAATCCACGACCCGGGCAATATTGACCGGGCGCGGGAAATCGCGTCGATTACCGACGAAATTCCGGTCGGCATTCTCTACCGCAACAGCGAAATCCCCTGTTACGAGGACCTGCGCGAAGGCGAACGGCCGAACACGCCGGGATTGATCCAGACCGTGCTCGACGAGGAATTCGACAAGTTCACGATCTGGCCGGAAGAACCGGGGGTCGCTGCGGCGGGCTGAGTCCCGGGTGCGGCCCGCGCAAAGAACCCGGTCGAGGAACGAAAATAAAGAGTGATTGGATCGTGCCATGGACGGCATTTCGCTTGAATTGATGAGCCCGCGCCTGCTGGAGCTGAATCTCGAAGATTCCGAGGGCGGGCGGTCGTTGCTGGCACAGCGGCCTGCGCTGTTTGCCGGTTATGGCGACCTGGGCAGGCTTCGTTACGATTTCCCCCTGGTCCTGGTGGAGGACACCGCCGGCAGTGCACGCATGCAGCCCCTGACGGCGGTTGTCGACGATCTGATTCGCAAGAGCGTACCGTCAGGCCCGGGCGGCGACGAGCTCCGCTGGCAGCTGCTTCACCTGGAAGCCAGAATCCGCGCGCTTGTTGCGGGCGGGAGCGATGAGCCGCTGTCGCGGCTCTGGCGGCAGGCGGAAGCCGATCTGCTGGCGTCGAAAACGGCCGCGGAACGCAGGGAGATATCGGGAAAGCTCGACGTTATACGGGAAGTACTGGAGATCGATGGTCGGGTCATCGACTGCGACGGCGAAACGCCGGTCAGGTTTCTCGTCCATGCCTGGAACACCATCCACGCCGGCAAGGCAAAGGCATTCCGCAAGCGCGTCGACGGGTTGATCCTGAAGCTTTCGGACATACTGAAGGCGGACTTCATCAAGTCAAACAAGGCGCGCAGCCCGGAAATCCTGAAATCCGCGGTTGGCGACACATTCGAGACGGATTTCGATTTCGGCGCAATGTCCCGCGTCCTGGTGGAAGGATCGCACAGCGACATGTTGAGCGACGAGCGGCGGCACAGGATCGAGGCGGTGCTCATGGTCCTCCGGTCGCAGCGCTTCTACGGACCGGGCCGGGCATCCGGGCCTTGGCTCGACGGCGTCATGCCCTATTCATTCATTTTCAACAACTGCGCCGCGGCAATGGATGCCTTCCGGGATCGATTGCCACAGATGGTGGACTTGATCGAGGCGATCGGCATTGCGGAGCTGGAGATCCAGAACAAGTACCGGCCGGCGCTGCACGACGCGTTCTTCAAACGGTTCGACGACTGCGACCTGACCGATGGCGATTTGGCGATGTTCCCGTCCTATCTCGTCTGCCTGCGCGACGGCCGGAGCGACGCTGCTGAAACGGTGCGCGCGCTCGAGGCCATCGCGTCCGGTTTCCCGGTGAAGGTGCTGATTCAGACCGACGATATCCTGGGCGATACGTCGCCCGAACCGCCCCGCTCCTCGTTCGGCGGCGGCAGCGCCCGGCTCGCCGCCATGGCCCTCGGCGTGAACAACGCCTATGTCTTCCAGGGCACCAGTTCCAGCCTGTGCCGGCTGCAAGACCGCGTGCTCAAGGGGCTGGTCTATGACGGCCCGGCATTATTCAGCGTTTTCTCCGGCGACACCAAGACGGTATCCGGCATTCCGCCTTATCTTCTGGCAGCAGCGGCAATGGAATCGCGCGCCTTTCCGGCCTTCACCTATGATCCGTCGGCGGGGCCGGACTGGGCGTCGCGCTTCGACATCGGCGACAATCCGCAGGTCGAATCCGACTGGCCGGTGCATAGGCTTGTCTTCGAGGATGAAGAACAGCAGCGGATCACGGAAACCGTACCCTTCACCCATGCCGACTTTGCGGTAAGTGATTCCCGGTACGCCAGGCACTGGGTGCCGGCCAGCCGCAGCAAATGGTCTGACGCCATGGTACCGGCCGGTGCATATATCGCTGCCGAAAACCCGAACGGATCGGAAAGCGCCCCCTATATCTGGACGATCGATGCAGGCGGCCAGGTCCGGCGAACGGTCCTCGACGACCGGATGATCGACGCCGCGCAGCGCTGCAAGGAGACATGGCGCGGCTTGCAGGAACTGGGCGGCATCAACAACTCGCACGCCCGGCGGCAGACAAAGCAGGCGCGCGAGGCCTGGGAGCAGGAGAAGAACAGCGAGCTCGAAGCGTTACAGGCGCGGGGCGATATGCAGCCTCAGGCTCCAGCCCCGGCTACGCCCGAACCCGCGCCCGCGCCCGCGGTCGATCCGGAGCCGGCCGAGCCGGAGGCGGTCTCGCCGGACGACCCCTACGTCGAGACAGCGCGCTGCACGACCTGCAACGAATGCACTCAGATCAACAACAAGATGTTCGTGTATGACGAGAACAAGCAGGCCTATATCGCCGATCTCGATGCCGGAACATACCGGCAATTGGTCGAGGCGGCCGAGAGCTGCCAGGTCAGCATCATACATCCCGGCAAGCCGCGGGATTCGGACGAACCCAATCTCGACGAACTGATCGCGCGGGCCGAGCCCTTCAACTAGTACTCGTTGGCGCAACGCCGTGGTATCCTAATTTGACCGCGCCATCCAGCGTCATTGCAAGCCGTAGGCGAAGCAATCCAGTACCTTCGATCGCTCTGGATTGCCGCGGCGCTACGCGCCTCGCAATGGCAACCTTTCGCTTCGCGCAAAGGCCTCCAGTCAGGCGACCGGCGGATCAGCGTTCTTCGATAGCGCGAAACGGCCGCTGACGATACCCCGTGTAAATCTGCCTCGGCCGGCTGATCTTCTGGGCCGGTTCCTTTATCATCTCTTTCCATTGCGCCACCCAGCCAACCGTTCGCGCAAGCGCGAAAAGCACGGTGAACAACGAGGTCGGGAAGCCCATAGCGCTAAGGATGATGCCGGAATAGAAATCCACGTTGGGGAACAGCTTCCGCTCGACAAAATAGTCGTCCTCGAGCGCGATGCGCTCAAGTTCGATCGCCAAATCGAGTTGCGGATTATCGACATGCAGTTCGGCCAGCACCTCATGGCAGGACTCGCGGAGCACGGCCGCACGTGGATCGTAGTTCTTGTAGACCCGATGGCCGAAACCCATGAGGCGGAACGGATCGTCCTTGTCCTTGGCGCGTTTGACGAATTCGCCGACGCGGTCCTTGTGGCCGATCTCGTCCAGCATGCGCAGCACCGCCTCGTTGGCGCCGCCATGGGCCGGTCCCCATAGCGAGGCGATTCCGGCGGCGACACAGGCGAAGGGATTGGCACCGCTGGAGCCTGCCGTCCGCACGGTCGAGGTCGAGGCGTTCTGCTCGTGATCGGCGTGCAGAATGAAGATGCGATCCATGGCGCGCGCCAGAACCGGGTTGACCCGGTAATCCTCGGATGGAACCGAAAAGGTCATATGCAGGAAGTTCTCGGCGTAGCTCAGATCATTGCGCGGATAGACGAACGGCTGACCGATCGAATATTTGTAGGTCATCGCCGCGATTGTCGGCATCTTGGCGATGAGCTGGTGGGTCGCGGTCCTGCGCTGCTCGGGATCATGGATATCGGTGCTTTCATGATAAAAGGCGCTGAGCGCGCCCACGACGCCGACCATGATCGCCATGGGATGGGCGTCGCGCCGGAAGCCCCGGAAAAAGTAGTGAAGCTGCTCATGCAGCATGGTGTGATAGGTGATGTCGTGCTCGAAGGCCGCTTTCTCCTCGGCCGTCGGCAGTTCGCCATACAGCAGCAGATAGCAGACTTCCAGATAGTCGCTGTGCTCGGACAATTCCTCTATGGAGTAGCCGCGATGGCGCAGGATGCCTTTTTCACCGTCTATGAAGGTGATCTGCGATTCGCAGCTTGCGGTCGACATGTAGCCCGGGTCGTAGGTGAAATAGCCCGTGTCCCCATAGAGATGCTGGACGTCGATCACCGTGGGGCCCTCGGTGCCGGCCAGGACAGGCAAGTCGTACTTTTGTCCTTTGGCGTGATCGATAAGCGTGAACCCTTCGCGTAGTTCGGGCTTGGCGATCGGCGCGTCGCTGGTCGTTATACTCATGACGAATTGCCTCCGTTGCATTGAGACTGAAAGCATGTCGCGCGAGTTCATCGGAGGATGGCAGGCAATCGGTACACAGCGGCGGGCGCGTACGCTCATGGAAAACCGACGGGTTGATCGGCCGGACTATGCACCGTCAGCCACCAGTACCGGTCGGCCGTGCCGTATGTGATTCACTCGAGACCTGTTACAGACGGCCGCCCGTTTGGCGCGCCATTCATCTTGTCACCATCCCGTCAGGCCAGGAGCGCCACGTCGTTCCACCTTCGTGCGTCACGACGAGACGACGCAACCGGCCTCAAATGCCATCGCGCAGTTCTCTTTAATAATCGGGCGAATGACCGGCTTTCACACTGATATAAATCAACTTTGCGGTCCAATAGCGTCGATTTCGGCTGACCTGCCCTCTGAAACGTGGCCCGGAACGATCGAGAGAATTGGTGCATTCTGACATGCGAGAGAGGAACGAATGAGCCGCGCTCATTCGAGCACGAACATCAGCAATCGCGACAATGCATGGTCAAGCCAAAAGAGCAGGCGCGATACGTCCAGTGCCATCCCGGCGCCGCAGGAAGGGCCAGGTTCCTTATATATAAGCCTTTGATTTATGCAGGCGATCCGGGAAAAATTGGCGTCCCCTAGGGGAATCGAACCCCTGTTTCCGGCGTGAGAGGCCGGCGTCCTGGACCGCTAGACGAAGGGGACGCGGGTATGGTCGCTGTGGACGGCTGAGTGTTTAGCGGAGATCGTGCGCGGGATCAAGGATTTCAAGAGCCGTCCCTTGCGACCCGGCCGTTAATTCCCTTATTCGATTGACCGGCACGCCGGGCCATGGGAAGAATCCCGCCTCCGGGTGCTTTTTCGCATAGCCGGAACCGGGCCGTCCCGTACCTGGACCGAGAGACCGACGAGAGGCATAATGGCGGAAGAAACACCTCCCTTCAGGCCGGTATCCGGCAATATCATGCCGCGTTTCGCAGGAATCGCCACCTTCATGCGGCTGCCGCATGTGGAGGACTGGACCGATGTCGAAATCGGACTGGTCGGCGTGCCCTGGGACGGTGGCACCACCAACCGCGCCGGCGCGCGGCACGGCCCGCGGCAAATCCGCGACATGTCGACCCTGATGCGCAACGTCCATCATGTCAGCCGCATCCGGCCGTTCGAGGCCGCCAACTGCGCCGATCTGGGCGACGTGCCGGTCAACCCGATCGATCTGTTCGATACGCTAGAAAGGGTCGAGGACTATTATGCGCGCCTGCATGCGGCCGGCATCCTGCCGCTGAGTGCCGGCGGCGACCATCTGATCACCCTGCCGATCATGCGCGCGATCGCCGGGCAAGGGCCGGTCGGTATGGTGCATTTCGACGCCCATAACGACACCTGGGACCGCTATTTCGGCGACCATCACTACACCCACGGTACGCCCTTCCGCCGCGCCATCGAAGACGGCGTGCTGGACTCGAAACGCACGGTGCAGATCGGTATCCGCGGCTCGCTTTACGGCGAGAAGGACTACGATTGGGGCATCGAGCAGGGCATCCGCATGATCACCATCGAGGAATTCTACGACCTCGGGATCGATGCCGTCATCGCCGAGGCGCGGGAAGTCGTCGGCGGCGGCCCGACCTATATCAGCTTCGACGTGGACGGGCTGGACCCGGTCTATGCGCCGGGCACCGGCACGCCGGAAATCGGCGGCTACTCCACGCGCGAGGCGCAGAAGATGATCCGCGGCTTGGCCGGGCTGAATATCGTGGGAGCCGATGTGGTGGAGGTCTCGCCGCCCTTCGATCCCACCGGCATGACAGCGCTGGTCGGCGCCACGATGATGTATGAGATCCTCTGCATCATGGCCGACAGCCTGGCGAAACGGCGGCAGGGATAGGCGGGTGATCCGGCGTGGGGAAGATGGCATGAGAGCGATGACGGCGACGGGTTGCAGGGCGGCGGGGGCCGCGCTTCTGGCGCTGGGCCTATCGCTGGCGGCCCTGCCGGCCCGCGCGGAGACCTTGCGCATCGGCTACGAAAGCTGGGTGGCGCCGGGGCCGTTTTTCATCGCGCAGGAAATGGGCTGGTTCGAGGCGGAAGGCGTTTCCGTGGAACTGGTCAATATCGAGGATATCAGGATCCGCGCCTCGGCGCTGGCCACCGGCGAGGTCGACGCGATCACCGCAAACATTGATGAGGCGATCCTGCAACTGGCAGCCGACAGCGAGCCGCGGTTCGTCTTCGCCATCGCCGACTCCCGTGGCGGCGATGGGATCATCGCGAACAACGACATCGAGACCGTCGCCGATCTCAAGGGAAAGACGGTGGCCGTGCAGCCGGGCGGCAGCCGGCAGTTCTACCTGAACGCATTGCTGCGCGATGCCGGCCTGACCGAAACCGACATCACGACCGTCGCCAAGGCGCCGGGCGAGGCCGGGTTGGCATTCGAGCGGGCGGAAGTGGACGCTGCCGTCACTTGGGAACCCTGGCTGGCCCGAACTGAAAAGATGGAGCATGGCCGGGTGCTGACCGACACATCGAAACAGCCCGGTCTGTTGGTCGAGATGGTGGTCGTGCGACGCGAAGTACTGGAAAACCGGCTGCTGGAACTTCGCTCGCTCTACCGCGCCTGGCGGCGTGCCGTTGCCTGGGCGGAAACGAATCCCGACGAGTCGGCCGAGCTTATCGCAGCCGGAATCGGGCGCTGGCTAAGGGATGACAAGGCCGTAAAGGAGGTGCGACTGGGCATCGCCTGGTACGACGGGCCGATGAATGACGCTCTTTTCGGACCCACGGCCGAATCCGGCCCCCTTGCCGGGACCGTTGCAGGTGCGATCGACATCTGGTCAGGCTTCGGCAGGCTGCAAACTTCGGCGAACCCGGAAGACCTGATAAGCCGAGCCGTTGTTGCCGGCGAATGAGGCGGAGCGGTGCACGGTCCCTGGACCAGGCGGCTCCGCCTTTACTCTCAAAGTCAGCGGCGGAACTTTCCGCGCGCCGCGTCCTCGATCTCGTAAGGCGCGAGGCCGATATCCGCAAGCTGGCGGGTGCTCAGCTTCGACAGTTCGGCGAACGTGCGGCGTTGGTCGCGCCAACGGCGGAAATCATTGCTGATGCGGTCGAAAATCATGACTGGTCTCCCTCGTCAGGAGTAATTGGTGAAATGTGATCTGAAGAGTATATATGACCGCTGTCGCAAAGGAGGAATGACTTTTTTGCAGGGCAGAAGTCGAAAACCAGAATGACTCTTTTTTACCTTTTATTAAGGTATTTTAGCGAAATGCTGCATCGCAGCATTTTTGTCCCTACCAGCCGTTCACGCGATCCCATTCATCGGTGACTTCCCCGGCCGCGCCGATCACGCGATAGCTGTTGTGGGCAGCCGCCGTCATGCAGACATGGTTGGGGAAGATGCGCACCCGCTCGCCGACGGGAAATTCGTCCCAGGGCGGCTCTTTCCCGCCGGGCAGACCCAGCTGGCCGTGTTCCTGGCTGACCGCAGCGACATACAGGCGGTCGGCGCGCGGCTTGCCCCCTTCGCCGACCACCGTGCCGTATCCGGTATCGGCGTCGAATTCGGCCGGACCGATATCCTTGGACAGCGCCAGGCCGCCCGCGTCGATAACGATCCGCCGGGTGCGCTTGTTGTGGCCGATCACGCTGGCCAGCACCGTCACCGCGATATGGTCCCAGCTGCAGGAGCCGATCAGCGCCTGGTCGACATCGCCGAACATATAGACGCCGGGCCGCATCTCGGTGACACCGTCGAGACCTTCCGCGTACCGCGCCGTCGGGGTCGAGCCCGCGGAAACCACCGGACAGGACAGCCCTTCCGCCCGCAACAGCGCCGCCGCCTTTACGACACCGGCGCGCTCTCCCTCGGCGATCGCCTTGATCGCCTCGACGGAGGCCCCGTGATAGGACTGCCCTGCATGGGTCAGCACGCCGCGCAACTCAAGCGCGGCGGAGCGGTCGATGAGTCGGCCAAGCTCGACGATCGCGCCCGCCTCCGAGTCCGGATCCAGACCGCAGCGGCCATCGCCGGTGTCGATCTCGATCATCATGGGGAATTTGCGGCCCAGCTTGGCCGCCCGGATCGCCGTTTCGGCCGCCGCCGCCATGCTGTCGGTCAGCAGGATCAACTGGTCGCCCATCTCCTGGATCGCCGCCGCCTCGCCGATTTTCGAGGGTACGAAGCCGACGGCGTAGAGAATATCCTTGAAGCCGCGCTCGGCGAAATAATGCGCCTCCTTGAGAGTCGAAACGGTGATCCCGCCGAAATGGCCGGCGGTCGCCAGCCGCGCGACCTCCGCCGATTTCGCCGTCTTCATATGCGGCCGCAGCCGCACGCCCAGCTTGGTCATGCGCTCGGCCATCAGCCGGCAATTGGATTCCAGCACCGCGCGGTCGAGCAGCAGGCAGGGGGTGGGGAGGGCGTCGAAATGTTCCATGGCCGCGATCATAGCCGAAGCGTCGGCGCCCTCAATGAAAATCCTGCGGCGCGGTGTTTGCGCTGCGGCTGGCCAACCGCTACCGGCAAAATCCCAGTTGGAGTTTCGGGGGCGGGCCTTTTGATCCGAACCATACGACCGTGGGTGCTTTTCGGTTTGTGGGCTCAGAAACGATCCGTCTTTCGGTCGCCAGGATCACCGGGACCTGGTGATTATCGATCTGTTGGAACAGATAGTCCGCTTTCAGGTTTCCGTAGCGATCGTTCGCATCCTTTACGCCGCCGCGTTTCCCGAAAAGCGAGTCGGCCTCGTCGAAATAGAGAATCAGGTTTTGGCTTTCCGCGTGGTCGAACAGTTTTGCGAGGTTCTTCTCGGTTTCGCCGATATATTTGCTGACAATCTGCGACAGATCCACACGGTACAGATCCGTATCGAGTTCCGCCGCCAGAATCTCCGCGGTCATGGTCTTGCCCGTACCCGGAGGTCCTGAAAAGACGGCGTATGCACCTGAACCGCGGCCTGTTGCGATCCGTTGCTTGAAGTCGCAGATCGGCGCGGTTTCGGCCAGGGCAGTCCCGGCGGTCAATCCCGCTAACAGGAATACCGAAATCAGTCCCCTGATCCCTGCTCCGGCCAAGATCCTGCTCCTTTTCCATGTTGAACCGGTAGCAAGACTAATGGATGTTTCAGGGCTACAACAGGGGCTTTCCTAATCCGGGTCCGGGCCCGTGGCCCTGAAGCTTCGCCGGCACCATGCAGCCCGCCCAACGAATCTATTGTCCTGCTTGTTTTAATCAGTATGCTGATGATAAGCCATTCGCGGTTGCCAATATGGGCTGTTGTCATATATGGGGCTGTGCGGGACATTCAGCGGAACGGACGGATCGACATGCGCAACTATCTTCACATCAATCTCGACGACAGGACCATCGAGGCGGAGGAGATGCAGGGTGAGGCGCTGGCGCGCGCCGGGCGGCATTACATCGTGAAAACGCTGCTGGACAAGGGCGTTGCGAAAGTCGATCCGCTATCGCCGGAAAATCCGCTGATCTTCTCGGCCGGGCCCTTCGCCGGCACCAATTTTTCCAACGCCAACCGGCTTTCCGTGGGCTGCAAGAGCCCGCTGACCGGCGGCATCAAGGAGGCCAATGCCGGCGGCACCTTCGCCTTCGCACTGGGCCAGCTGGAGCTGGCCGGGCTGACGCTTTACGGCGCGTCCGATGATTGGGTGGTAATCCGCATTCCGAAGGAAGGCGACATCACCTTCGAGAGCGCCGAACCTTACTCGGGCAAGAACAATTTCGAGGCCGCCGCACTGCTGCATGAAAAATACGGCGACAAGGTCAGCCTGGCGCTCTGCGGGCCGGTGGGCGAGTACCAGGGATTGATGGCCGGCATCGCCTTTTCGGATACGGACAACCGGCCGGCCCGCCTGGCCGCACGCGGCGGCGTGGGCGCGGTGATGGGGGCGAAGAAGGTCAAGGCCATCGTCATCGACAAGCACAAGATGCCGCCCTTCCACGACCGCAGGAAGGTCATGGCCTCGGTCAAGGAATACAACGCCAAGCTGGCCGCCGAGCCGGCGATCGAGAACTATACCAAGCTGGGCACGGCGATGATGGCCGACGTGATGAACCATGTCGGCGGTCTGCCGGTGCGCAATTTTTCCTCCGGCCAGCTGATCGACACCGCGACGGGCGTCAACAAGATGGGCGGCGAGCATATTCGCGAGCGCAATTTGAGTCGCGGCGGCGAAACCGAACATGCCTGCATGCCCGGCTGCATGATCAAATGCAGCAACGTCTATATGGACGAGAACGGCAAGGAACTGGTCTCGCCGCTGGAATACGAGACCATCGGCCTGATGGGCACCAATTGCGGACTCGATGACCCGGACGATCTGGCGCGGCTGAACTTCATCGCCAACGACCTTGGCATCGACACCATCGAGGCCGGTGCCATGCTGGCGGTGCTGATGGAGGCCGGCCAGGGCGACTTCGGCGATGTCGCCTTCATGGAGGCGGCGCTGGAGGATATTCGCCAGGGCAACGAACGCGGCCGCCTGCTGGCTCAAGGCACGGCCCGGGTCGGCGAGCATTACCAGGTGCGGCGCGTACCGGTGATCAAGAAGCAGGCGATCAGCGCCTACGACCCGCGCGTCGTCGAGGTCACCGCGATTTCCATGATGGTCACCGCCCAGGGCGCCGACCACACTGCCGGCAACCTGCCCGCCTATGACTGCAAGGGCAAGGACACCGCGCATCTGACGGACCTGTCCATGGACATGCAGACCAACACGGCGGCGGCGGATTCGCTGGGCATCTGCATCTTCGGGCGCGCCGTGACCAACATCAATCAAGAGTTCATGATGGAATCCATCAACGACGCGCTGGGCACGAAACTGCCAACCGAGTTCTTCGCGGCGCTGGGCCGCGAGACGCTGGAGCTGGAGGCGAAGTTCAACGAGGAAGCGGGCTTCACGGCCGAGGACGACGAACTGCCGGCCTTCTTCCGCACCGAGGAACTGGCCCCCAGCGGCAAGACCGCCCGCCACCAGGTAGCCGACATCCGCCGCCACCGCAGCGAATGGCTGGACGCCCGCGCGGGGTAAGGATTTCACACAGGTAAAATCGGCCGAGTGGCCGCCGTCCCCTCAATGAAAATCCCGTGACCGGAACAGGCCCTTGGCCTGCTCCCTCGGGTGGCGGCGGAGCTTCGGGGGCGGCAGGCGGCCGGTGGCGGGGTTGCCCACCTCGTCGGCATGGGCGGTGGGGGAACTTAAATAATCGGCGTCGTCCAGCAGGTCGAGCATGTCGGAGAGGTCCTCGATCTTCTCGGCGATGACATGGATGACCTGGCCTTCGCGCTGCAGCTTGCCGGTGATGCGCATCATGCGGGCGGTCAGCACCTGGCGGCGGTATTCCTCGAACTTCGCCGGCCAGACGATGATGTTGGCGGTGGCGGTCTCGTCCTCCAGCGTCGCGAAGATCACCCCCTTGGCCGTGCCCGGGCGCTGGCGCGCCAGCACAAGGCCGCTGACGGAAACCCGCCGCCCGTCCCTGGTCTCCAGCAGCTTTTCCGCCGGCAGGTCGGCCCCTAAATGCGGCCGCAGCAGCGCCAGCGGGTGGGCGCGGAGCGACAGGCGCAGGGTGCGGTAATCCGCCACCACGGCCTCGCCGTCGCTCATCGGTGGCAGTTCGACGGCCGGTTCCTCGCCGCGGTCTTCTTCGCCCGCAACATCGAACAACGGCAGCGGCTTCTCGCCGCCGATCGCCTTCACCGCCCACAGGGCGGCGCGCCGGTCCAGCCCCATCTACCCGAAGGCGTCGGCCTCGGCCAGT